>CAJXVA010000076.1 GCA_913061055.1 uncultured Pseudomonadota bacterium | reverse complement strand
ATAAGAGACAGCTCCGGACTCGATGCCCGGGCTCAGCGTGTCCGCGTAGGGCATCTCCCCGCACCCGAGATCGAGCACGTCGCCGCGCAGAGAGCTCAGATGCTCCCGGACGGCGGCGTCGTCACGGCCAAACACATCCTCGAAGCGAGGCTCGAACATGCCCGCGCAGGTCTTCTCCGCGGGACACTCGCGGCACAACTCGCTGCGGTCGAGCTTGACGAGGTCGCGTGCGAAGTCGTCCGGCGCAGCCTTGCGAGACGCATCGAGATAGAGCTGCGCGGTGCCGAACTTGATGCGCTCGAGTTCGTCGTCATCGAAGTCACGCGACAGCGCCCGGTAGCGGCCGACCTTGGCGCCATGCCTCACGAACACGTGCCGACCGCGATCGTAGGGACGTGCGCTCGCCAACCACACCGGGCATGCGTCGCCCTCGACATGGCCGTCGGTCTGCATGTGTTCGTAGACGAAGTCGATGCTGTTGCTTCGCACCCCGTCCTCCCGAGGGCGGAGCATCTCGTGGCCGAATCGCTCCCCGTACAGTCGGAACAACCCCGGGCACCCGCCGCGGAGACTGCAGCGGTCGCAGGGCTCAGGCTTGGACTTGTTGCGGTCGTCGACGGGAAAGAGATCAGGCTCGCCGATCTCGCTCATGGTCCAGTAATCGTGGGTGCGCAGGTCGTCGTAGCGCGCCTCGAATCCCGGCAACGAGCACAACGGGAAGCCGCCGTGCACCGCCCGCGACGGCCGCCCCGTCTTCTCGTCCCAGCGCCGCAGCGCCGTTGCAACGGCAGCGGCAGCCGTCTCGAGTGGAGGAACCAGGGTGTCCAGAAGATGCGCGGCACCGCCCTTGGGCTCGACCCAGGAGAACTTCAACCGGACGTCGTCCAGCGGCGCGACGTGGTCAACGAGACCCTCGAGATGCTCGACGTTCTGGCGGGTGACGACGCAGTTGGCGGTCAGGTCGAGGCCACGGCCGGAGAGGTTCTTCAGTGCCGACGCGGCGGCTTCGAAAGAATCCCGCCGGACGAGTCGGTTGTGGATCCGCGCCTCCCCGCCGTGCAGTGACATGTAGACGTAGCGCAGCCGAAGGCCCATCAAGCGCTCGACGACATCCGGATACGCGAGCACGAGGCCATTGGTGACCAAGCCCAGGTCCATGTCCAGGCTTGCAATGCGGCGCGCCCAGGTGAAGAACTCGGGGCGGATCGTTGACTCTCCGCCAGAGAGCACCACCATCGAATGCCCCAGCGCTTTCGCCCGATCGATCTTCGTCTCGACCTCTTCGGATGCGCCATCGATGTGCCGGACGTCCTGCGTGTGACAGAACGTGCAGTGCTCGTTGCACCCGTAGCCGACCTTGAGCAGCGCCTTCAATCGCTCACCATGCCGCCATCACGGCGGTGGCGTTGTGGAACCCTTCGAGGCTCCCGCCGAACTTTGCGATCTCGCCGTAGGAGGTCACTCCGATCAGGGGGAAGGCGTGCCCGGCGAAGAAACCGCGGACCTGGCTCGGGTACGCGTCCTCGAGATAGGCAAGGCGGGCCGCGCAATCGAAGACCAGTCCACCCCGTGGCGTCCGGCCCTCCGAGAACTCGGCCACGGCTCGGCGCCCGACCTCGACCGCGGACTCGGCCAGGCGGTCGGGCGTGGTGGCGACCACCTGCAGCACCGTTCCTGGAGTGACCCCTCCGGCGAGGCGGATGCTGCCGTCGCCGGGAAACTCGAGCGCGGCGCGGATTGTGAGTTCGCCGAATCGCGACCGAGCCCCGAACTGGTAGCGAGAGGCATCCGAAACCAGCACCGCAGGGTCGGAAACCAACCCGAGGCGATGAAGTTCCTCTCCGTAGACCTCTGCCGCGGGGCGCCCGTCGAGCCCAAGCAGGGTGTGGCCGTCGATCTCGCTGACCACGAGTTCCTTCGCCCCCGGCACCGCGGACCAGCCATGCCCGACCGCCACGCCGCAGTTCGAATCGGAGAACAGCGCCACGAGCACTGCCGCGCCATCGAGGACCTCCTCGTCGAGAAAGACCCGGGAGCGGTCCTCGAACACGAGCGAGTCCCCGGCGGTACCGCCGAAGATCCGCCAGTGCGGAGGGAGTCTCCGGCTGAGGGTCTCGGTCAGCGCCACGCCATCGATCGAGCGCCCGTCTCCCAGGGCCAGCAGCGCCGGCGTGCGGGTGACGGATTTGCGAGCCGCGACCACGAGCTCTCCGCAAGCGTCTTCGAGTCGCTGCGAGTCTTGGGGCGAGAGGTCGCGGGCGGCAGCCACGGCATAGTCAAATCCGCGTCCGCCCATCACTCCCCCCACCAGCCCCTTCCGGGTGAATCCTCGCTCGGTGAAGGCGGCGCCGCCGGTCGTGGCTCCGACGACCCGGTCTCCAAGTCCCACGCATGCCGCCTTCAGGATCGGCGCGGCGTCTACGTCGTGCGGAAGGTAGACGAACCCAAGCTTGCGACCTTCGAGTCGCTCCGCAACGGTCGCGAACTCGCGACGAACCTGCTCGGGGTCGATCTCGAGCGGTCCAATACTGACGATATCCATGGCAGTGCCCTCCTAAACGGTCTCAACCCAGGCAAGGCGCGTCAAACGCGATCAGTCGAGGGAGACGAACGCATCAACCGCATCGTCGACGATGATGGACGCAACGCCGTTCGAGTAGGTCGTGACCATCCCGTCAGACCCCTCATCGATGAAGCCGCCCCCGGTGAGGTCAGCGACGAGTTCGTCCCCGGCGTCGCCCAGAACCCTCAGCGTATTGCTGATGGGAGAAAGTGCGAGGAGTTGGTGGGTGCCCAGGAACAACGTGTTGTCGCCCTCTCCGGTGAGGTCGATGACCTCGATTCCGGTGATCGCGACGTCGAAGAAGTTTGCGAGGTCGAGCAGGAACCCGTCGCCTTCGAGCCGGAGCGTGTCCGTCCCGCTTCCACCGTCGATGCGGAAGAAGCCGCCATCGATGATGCTCAGCACGTCGTCCCCCGCCCCGCCGGCGAGGACATCCGCGCCACCGGAGGACACGAGTTCGTCGTCACCCCGGCCACCGATCAACGTCTCCGCGTCTTCGGTGCCGGTGAGCGTATCGGCGTCCGCGGTGAACCCGACCCGGTCGGACCCGACGTAGTTGCCGCCAAAGCAGACGTAGCCCAAGCCCGCGTCGGACTCCGCCTCGGGCAGACCCAACGCGAGGTCATCAAACCCGTCGCCGTTGCGATCGGCGGACCCATGGACGGCACCGCCTGCAAAGTGCTCGAACGCTTCTCCGTCGAGCTGGAACCCGCCGTCCCCGACCGGGAAGTCCGCAAGGCTTCCGCCCGAGAGATCGGGTGCACCGTACAGAACGTAGACCCGCCCCGAGTTGCTCTCTGGAGTGTCCGCCCCTTGCGCGCCGATGACCACGTCCGCATACCCATCTCGGTTGACGTCGCCCGCCCCTGCCACCGACCAGCCGGCGAAGTCGAACTGGCTCACACCATCGAGCGAGAACCCGCCGTTGCCCATCGTCAGTGCATCGAGCGTCGTGCTCGCGATGTCCACACCTCCGAAGAGGACGAACACCCGACCGGCCAGGTCTTCGTCGCCCACGTCGATCCCCGGAGCTCCGAAGATGATGTCGGCTCGGCCATCGCCATTGACGTCTCCAGCGCCAGCAACCGAGTGCCCGACCCGGTCGAACGCTGCGCCGCCGGTGATCTGAATGCCCTCATCCCCGGCAAACGCGAGGTCGTCTTCAGAGACGTCCATGGTGTCGGCCTTGCCAAACACAACGAGGACGCGCCCCACCACGGGGATGTCCGAGGCCCCGATCACCACATCGTCGAAGCCATCGAGGTTCACATCTCCGGCCCCCGCGACCGAGAACCCGAGGGAACCGCCGACCACGGTGCCCTCAACTCTGAACCCGCCTTCACCCGGCGCGGTGCCATCGACCGTCTCGGTGCCCGCCTTGCCAAAGACGACCACGGCCGCGCCAGCGCCAACACCCGCGTCCGGGTCTCCGACGACGATGTCTTGCAACCCGTCATCGTTGACATCTCCGGCAGCGGCGACGGACTGGCCGAAGGAATCGCCGCCGGTGATCTCGAACCCAGCGGCTCCAAGCGCTGAAAGATCCACGGTGACCGGCGCCGCCGATCCGAACACGACGTAGACGCCACCTTCGCCGCCGCCATCGGTCACGCCAACGGCGACGTCTCCGAGGCCGTCTCCGTTGACGTCACCGAGCATGGCGACAGAGAATCCGGTCGAGGAGGCCGTCGCGGGTCCCAGGATCGCGAAGCCCCCGATCCCGGCCTCGACGTCGGCACCATCGATCGCCGCCGCATCCGGGCCACCAAACACGACGTAGGCCGCACCTCGGTTGTCCGCGAGTGCATCGTCGGCCCCGTAGATCGTGTCGGCAAAGCCGTCACCGTTGACATCGGCTCCCCCCGCGACGGACGCACCGAGCCGGTCCCCGGGGGTCGGTCCGGTCACGCGAACGCCAGCGGTGGCCGTCACGAGGTCGGCAAGCGACTCCGAGGTGGGGGCAACCGCAACACGAACCCGCGCCTGAGCCGTCGCGCCCTGCGGGTCCTCGATGGTGTACGTGAACGCGTCCTCTCCCCAGAACGGATCCGGTGGCGTGTAGACGAAGGCACCATCCGGCTGGACTTCGACCGTGCCGCCGGCCTCGCTCGCGGCATCGAAGGCGGAAACCGTGAGTTCCTCGTCTTCGGGATCCGAGTCGTTGTCAAGCAAGCCGGTGGCCGCATCCACCGCGAGTGGGCGAGCGGCGGTGTTGGTCAGATAGAAATCGGGCGCAGCCTCGGGCCCGACATTGGGTGTGCCCGTACTCGAGCTGCTGCTCTCGCCTCCCGATGTCGTACTCGTGTCCGCACTGGTCGATCCAGAGCCGTCCGGGTCGATCGACGTCGAGGACTCGTCCAGGGTCGTCGTCCCGGCCGTCGTCCCGTTGCCGGTCGTCGTCCCCAGATCGCCGGTCGACGCATCCGACGAGGCCGCGGTGGTGTCATCGCCGCAACCCAACAACACGATCGCTGGCAGGACGGACACCGCAAGAACGCGAAACGAAGCGTAAGACATGCCCGACAATATCATGCAGGCATGAACACGACGGCGGTGTGAACGGGCCGAACCTTCGCGTCTCCAGGTGTGCCTTGCTCTACCTCGGTCGACGCCAGATCGAGGGTCCTGCCACCGACAACCATGCGCTTCGAGGACCCCCCATCGAGGTTGGTCGCGACGACGCAGCCGAGGTTCGACAGCAGTCCACTCACCTCGCCCAGCGTCATACCCAACGCTCGCTCGAAGTTGCGGCCGTCGATGGCGACCAGCAGGAGGCGGCCTTGCGGGTCGATGCCGGCGGCGAGCCGGGGAAGCGTGTTGCGGTCGCCGGTCTCGTCCTGCGAGAACGTCAGCGGCGGAGCGGTTCCCCAAAACCCCTCCGCGCGCAGGTCGAGGCAGGGCGCGCCCGCGCGGACCAGAAGCGGACCGCCGGCGACGGCATCGTGAACGGGTGTTCCATCGGCCATGTTCGGTGCGGAGAACGACACCGGGTCGCCGGGCGTCCACACCGAGGTCGAAGGGATCACGAAACCGTTGAGGGGAACCGGAAGCCGTCGCCCCACCCCCGTGACCTGGCCCGCGGCAATCGACACGGACGGAACATCGGGCCCCTCTTGTGCGGTGCTTCGGGTCACCGCGTCGTCGAGGTCCGCAACCGAGTCGCCCTGCGACACCCGCACGCCATCGGGTGGGCAACGTTCGATCGACCAGCCACCCCGGGCGTCGAACAGCAACGCTCCTCGAGAGAAGATCGGTGGCGCGAGGACCTCTCCACCTGAGACGAGGAGGCCCACCGGATCGAACCGTCGCGAAGGGAGTTCGATGTCCGGCTCGCTGTACAAGAAGAACCCGCCGGAGATCGCCGCCAGTGCGCCCAGGGCATCGACGTGCGCCGCAAAGGGAATCCCTCGTGCGACAGCGCCCCGGCAATCCAACACCTGGGCGCGGACGCTGCCGGGGCGCAGGCGCAGCAGATTGGCGTGCACGGGGCCTGATGAGAAGACCCCGTCGATGACCGCCAACTCGCCGCCATCGAACACCGGCTCCCACACCATGGAGGCGGCTGCGTCGGCCAGGGACGGCGCCGGCGATGCCGAGCGGCGCGCGTTGAGCCACTGGCCCGCGAACGAGTAGTAGAAGTCGGCGAGCGCACGGACCCGAAGCGCACGGGGGCGCGGTGCCCGGAGGATCCCCTCGAGGCGCTGTCGCAGGCCGACCCGGAGCACCCGACCCGTCGCGTCCGCCAAGGCGATCAGCTGGCGTTCCACCGCAGCGATGCGCCGAGCAAACAACTCAGCCTGCCCCGCGTCGACTTCTAGAGACAGGTCGGCGACCAGCGATGCTCGCAGCGCGGGCTCGTCCAACCGATGGGCACAACGCACCGCCTCCAAGGCGTCGAAGTCTTCCGACCAACGCGGCTCTGGCGGCGGAGGCGGGCCGCCCCGCGGGTTGGGGTAGGCAAACGCATGCAACGCGTCCACGTAGCGCGCTTCGATCGCATGCGTCTGCGCGAAATCGAAACAGGCCTGGAGCCAGATGCGGGCCGACACCGCGCCGAGACTACCGCGGAGGTCTGGTAAAAAGGGGCGTGTCGTTGGTTGGGTCCTCGCTGCTGATGTTGCTGTCGGTCAGCAACGACCCCAGCGACCCCAGTGATCAGCCGACGGTCCGGACGTGGGACGAGGTCGCGGCACTCGCGGGGCCGGTCGAACGCGCTGAGCGCTCGCGGTGGATTCGACATCGCATTCGGCACCGAGAACGCGTCAGCCAGATCGCGGCCCGCTACGGGGTGAGCCGAGAGAAGCTCGTCGAGTGGAACAAGCTCGACCCGCAAGAGGACTACCCGCCTCGCGGGCGACGCAGCGTCAAGGTTCGGACGCGGCGCATGGTCCCGCCGCGCATGAAGGTGACCTATGTGCCGCGCGAGGAAGAGACCTGGGGAGACGTCGCGGCGCAGCTCAGGGTCGAGATCCCCGACCTGCACGCGTGGAACTGGCAGCAAAGGCGGATCAAGCCGGGCCGCCCGCTCATGGCGTGGGTCGACCCCGCGCTGTCGTGGTCCCTGCGCCCAGGACAAGGCCCCGAGGTTCCCGAGTCGTTCGATGTTCCGCAGGGGGGATTGTCCGTGGGGCGACCAAACCGCGGCCGGCTGCTGGCCGCCGTCCAGCTCCCCGACAGCCCGCTGTACTCGAGAGGCATCAAACGCGTGCTGTGGGGCAGCTCGTACACGATCGAACAGCTGCAGGTCGCATTCGCGAACTTCCGACACGACACTGGGTTCGAGCACGAGATCATCGTGGGCTCGATCAGCAAACGCAACGGTCGAAACCTTCCTCCGCACAAGTCCCACCAGTCCGGGCGCGATGTCGACATCCGGCTGCCGCTGCTGCCGCATGTCCCCGACACCAAGCACCCCAACCCCGACGAAATCGACTGGTACGCGACGTGGGGCTTGATCAAGGCTCTGGGCGCGACGGATGCCGTCACGGTCGTGTTCCTCGAGGCTGACCTTCATCGTCGCGTCTACGAGGCTGCCCGCACCATGGGGGAGAGCCGTGACACGCTGGCCGACTACCTCATTTTTCCGCAGTGGCGACCCAAGGCCGACCCTCTCGTCCGCCACTCCCGGGGTCACGACGAGCACATCCACGTCCGCTTTCGCTGCGCCGACAACGAGCCGCGCTGCAAAGGCGGCTAGCGAGGAAAACGAATCTCCCAGGGAAACCTCTCGGTCTCCCTCGCTGAGGTCATGGGGTGTGCCCTAGTCGCAACCGATCGGGCTCGTCGAGATGACGACGTCGTCGAACCAGCGATCGAGATCCGCCGGCGCGCCGCCCACCCAGAAGTTTTCGATCGACAGCAGGTTGAGCCCAAACTCCTCCCACGTGCCACGCCAGTCCATGCCCGTGCGGCCCGCTTCGAGTTGACCATCGACCCAGAACTCGAACATGCCGTCGGCTTCGCCGGGGGTGTTGAGCTTGATGTGCGCCTCGACACACTGCCATTCGCCCGCCCGCGCGGCGGAGAAGACTGGCGTGCTGCCGCTGAGCGTGCCCAGCGGGACCAGAGCATCGCCATCGATCCCCTCGCACTCCACCTGGTTGTTCTGAACACAACTCGCAGCCGATGCGCGGAGGTTGACGTCGGCGTCGTCGGAGGCGAGCGATGCGACCATCGCCTCCCCCCAATCCGACTGCGCGAAGGCGCTGATTCGGGAGAGGTTGTAGGGGCCAGCGTCGGGCCACCCCGACTGCATCTTCACTCGGAAGCGCCAGTACACCTCGTCGAACTTGTCTCCGTCTCGGTACTCCGGACGGTCCGCGGTGTTGATCGGGTTGTTGCCGAACGACACGCTCATGAACCCGGCGCCCTCGACTCCCTCGCGGTAGTGGGCCTTCATCGAACCGACGCCGGAGGCTCCCCCCTGGGCGCTGGGCACGAAGTTTCCCTCGGCGTCCGCGTAGTCGAAGAACACCTTGGAAGGGTCCGCGACGGCTTCGAAGTCCTCGCAGAAGATCCAGCCTTCTGGGAGGTCCTCAGGGCAGAGCGGGAACGGACCGGCCTCGGGGACAGGTTCCGCATCGCCCGACTCACCGCCCGTGCTGCCGTAGGCGCCAGCGGTCTCTCCGGCCTCATCATCGCCGCCGCCGGTGCTCCCACCGCCCCCGTCTGTGATTCCGGCTGGACCGCCGTCGTTGCCAGTCGAGCCTGAGCCCCCGGCGGAGTCGGCGTCCTGGTCGGGGGTCGAGCCGTCCGCGGAGGTCGTGTCGCTGCACGCTCCGGCCGCGACGAGCAGGCCACCCAAAACGGCGGCATCACGGAAGTTGGCAAAGTGCCTGATCATCTCAAATCCAAGTCAAAGTAAGGTGCTTCCAGCATAGCAGCCACAGGACACGGGGCCGCAAAGACACTCGCGATCGCAAACCGGCCCTGCCTGGTCATGTGTTTCGATGTACGAGACCTACGGATGCCCGGCCTCAATGGTTACGGTGCGTTGGCGCGCACGGATCGACGGCGCGGTTTGCCCACCCAAAAACGGGCAAAGGCCGCGCACGCCGCGATCGGCACCCTTCCGCGGGGCTAGGCGGGGTCCGCGACGGCCAACCAGGCCTCGATCTCTTGGCGGAGCACAACACCAGGAGCGAGCGACTCAATGGCTTCCGTCACGATCTGCCGCGCCTCTTTGGGAGCCTCCGCGAACAGAGCCTTGCCGAGCACGAAGTTCGCCCGCACCAAAGAGGCGTTCCCGGCACTCGCATGCAGCAGCAGCGCCGCGGCCCGCCGACACAGCGGCACGGCATCCGCCGGCGAGCGAAGCCCTACATGACAGCGTGCAACTTCGGTGAGGAGCTCGGCGATGTCCTCGCTCGCGGCGAGGCTCCCATGAGCCGCAGCATCGAGAGCGTCGAGCACCTCCACGAACAGAGGGAGCGCTGACGCGAAGTCCTGACGGGACAGGAGGATCCGCGCCTGATTGCGCTTGGCGAGAAGCTCGACCGTCGTCTCCGAATGCGTGGGGTGCCGAACCTCAATGGTGTCAGGACCCGCGTCACTCCCGTATCGGACAAGGAATGCCGCCTGCGGACCGAACTGAATGCGGTCGCCATCCTCGAGCGATTCGGGGTGCTCGACGCGTCGACCATTGACGAATGTCCCGTTGGAGGAGCCAAGGTCCGACAGCACCAACGATCCTTGCTCCGTCCATTCGATTCGCGCGTGAAACCTCGAGACCCCATCACTCTGGAGTCGGAGCACAGCCTCCAGACTCCGGCCAACCATGACCTCACTGCGACCAATCGGACACGCGACGCCCGCGAGCTCGTCCGAGTCGCCGATCAGCGTGCAGTCAGGAACAGACTCCATCCAACCGCACGGTACACCGCTCACCGATTTCGGTCGAAGACCTTGCGCGCCTTTGCGAGCCACCGGGGCGGCAAGACGGGCACAATCCGCTTGACGGCATCGGTCAAGAACGTCTCTCGGGTGATGAGTTTGCGGGTCGCCCCGCTCTGCATCCCTTCGATGATTCGCACAGCCGCTCGCTCGGGCGGCATCGCGCGCTGTTCGAAGAATCGCATCGCGCGGCTCCTCCCCTCGAGGTCGTCCTTGGCCCAACGAGCGTCCCTCACGATATTCGTTGCAATGCCCCCAGGGTGCACGCTCATCACGCGAATGTTGGTCTCCGCCAGTTCTGCGCCGATGGATTCGGAAAACCCGCGGACCGCAAATTTGCTCAGACAATAGGAGGACTGCCCGGGCACCCCCACGAGTCCGAACATGCTGGAGATATTGACAATGTAGGCATCATCGCTGCGCTTGAGGAGGGGCAAGAAGAACTTGCATCCGTAGACCACCCCCCAGACGTTGATGCCCATCAGCCACTCGAAGTCATCGAGATCCTGGTCTTCGAGGTTCGAGGCGACCGTCACACCGGCGTTGTTGACGACGATGTCGACCGCCCCGTGCTCGGATTCGACCGCTGCGGGCAGCGCTCCCATGGCCGTACGGGAGGCCACGTCCACGCAATGAACGCTCACGCGTCGGCCGTGACGTTTGCACTCCTCCAGCACTTCCTGCAGGCCGTCCTCTTTGACGTCGACCAGCGCGAGATCGCATCCTCGCTCGGCCAACGCGCCCGACAGCGCGCGGCCAATGCCACTCGCGGCACCCGTGACAACGGCGACCCGTCCTCGAAAGTTCTTCATCGAAGCGGGAGGCTATCAGCCCTGCGGGCGTCCTCAACACCGCAACACCGGCCCGAACGAGACCGGGAGCTCAGCCGGGGCCCATCGTGATGTCTTGAATCAGTGAGTGCGACGGCGAGCGATCCGGAGGGATCGTGACCATGTCGACCGGAGCGTCGTTGGGCTCCTCGCCGTCGAAATCGATGTGGGTGGCCTTGGGATCATCGAGCGCCGCCTGGGCCCGAGCGTCTCGCGCTGCCTGCCGTTCCTCCTCAGAGGGGCCCGGATCGCCAAGATCTTCGTCTTCGGCGACCGCCAGCTCGATCGCAGTCGGCTGCGCATCCGGCCGGGCGGTCGCACATCCGCTGACCGAAACACACACCACGGCGACGACGACGGAGCGAAGCATGACCTTGGAATAGCGCATCATCGGGTCCTTGGCCCCCTGGGAACGAATCCGTGCCCGCATCCGATCTTTTCTCGCCCCCAAGGCAACCCAACCCACCCCGCTTGGCATAGAGCAGGTCGCCGTGAAGAGACTCGCCCTTCCACTCCTTGCGCTCGTTCCGCTCGCCATCGGCTGTGGGCACCTCGGGGAGCCCATCGGGCGCGATCCCGTCGACGCGCAGTTCGTGTTCCCGCGCGATGGCGCTCGTTCAGCGGACGTCCAGTTGCTCACGAACGGAGACCTGTCCGTCCAGGGCGGGAGCTGCAGTCTGGTGCAGGCCCGGGCCCGGTATGACGCGAAGCGCGCGAACGCCAAAACGGAGTACGCCCTGGACGAGAACGGTCAGGGCCTCGTCGAGGTCGAGTTGATGGGGAAGACGGGCCGAGGCGGCGACATGGACCTCGAGGTCTGCCTCTCCACAGAACTCCCGATGGGTGTGAGGGCCACCTCGACGCTGGGCGACGTCGGTCTGGACCTCTCGGGGGTTCAGGTTCGTGGTCTGGGGACCACCGTCGGCATCGGAGATCTCGAGGTCGACTTCGGGGACGCGAGCGTCGCGCAGGCTTCGGTCGAGCTTCAAGCGGGCACCGGAGACATCGATATCGATGCCAAGCGCTCCACCTGGACCGGGACCAACGAGATTCTGATCGAGGCCGGGACCGGAGACGTGACGGTCTACCTGCCGCGCGGTGTCGGCCTTCGCGTCGAGGTGGAGAGCGGCATCGGAGACATCGATGTGCGGGGCCTCGAGCGCGATGGAGATGAGTACGAGAACTCGCTCGCGGCCACATCCGAGGACGTGATCGAACTCGAGATCGAAGTCGGGACCGGCGACGTCACGGTCATCGCGGGGTAGCCCGGACGGGTCGTAGTAGAGTGCGTCGCGTTGGCCCGCGACCCGACGATACTCGCGATCGACCTGGGGACTTCGGGCCCGAAGGTCGCACTCGTCACCGTCGGTGGTCGCGTGCTCACGACCGCCGTCCGCCCCACCACGCTGCTGCTCCTGCCCGGCGGTGGCGCAGAGCAAGACCCCGACGACTGGTGGCGCGCGATCGTCGAGGCTACCGCTGAAGTTCGAGACCATCCCAGCTTCGATGCCAGCGCTGTGAAGGCCGTCTGCGTCACCGCGCAGTGGGCCGGCACCGTGGCCGTCGATTCCAGCGGAGCGGCGCTGGGCAACGCAATCCTGTGGATGGATACCCGCGGGGCGCAAGACGTTCGAGCGCTGTGCAAGGGCTGGGTCTCCATCGAAGGCTACGCACCGCGCAAAGCGGCCCGGTGGGTCCGCAAGACCGGCGGCGCACCCAGCCTCAACGGCAAGGACCCGGTCGGACACATCCTGTGGATGAAGCGCGCGGACCCAGCCCGGTACGACGCGGCGCGATGGTTCCTCGAGCCGAAGGACTACCTGAACCTTCGGCTGACGGGCACCGCCGCCGCATCGTACGACTCGATCGCGATGCACTGGGTCACGGACAACCGCAACCTCGATGCGGTGGTCTACGACGATGGGTTGCTCGCGCTCACCGGATTGCCCGGAGACAAACTTCCGCCGCTGCGAGCGGCCACCGACATCCTCGACCCCCTGTGCGGATCGGCGGCGGAGGCCCTGGGCATTGCCAAAGGCACCCCGGTGGTCTGTGGGACTCCCGATGTGCAGTCGGCCGCAGTGGGCTCGGGTGCAGTCGGGCCCTCGAAAGCCCACCTGTACTTGGGAACCTCGTCGTGGGTCAGTGCCCACGTTCCGTTCAAGAAAACCGACCTGTTTCGCAACATCGCGAGCCTTCCGTCCGCGTTGCCTGGTCAGTACTTCGTCGGGAACTCCCAGGAAACCGCGGGGGGCTGCCTCAACTGGCTCCGCGACGGCGTGCTCTACGGCGACGATGCCCTGGGGCGCGACACCCCTCCGGCCGACGTCTTCGCGCGCATTGACGCGGTCGCTCAGAGCGCTCCACCGGGGAGTGACAACGTGCTCTTCACGCCGTGGCTCATGGGTGAGCGCTGCCCGGTCGCGGACGAGCATGTTCGCGGCTCGTTCCTCAACCTTTCTCTCGCCACAACCCGGGCCCACCTCGTGCGGGCTGTCCTCGAGGGCGTCGCGTACAACTCGCGATGGCTGCTGCGTGCGGTCGAACGCTTCGTGGGCAATCCGTTGCCAAGCCTCCGGGTCGTGGGCGGCGGCGGCAAGTCGGACCTGTGGTGCCAGATCCACGCCGACGTCCTCGACCGTCCGATCGAACAGGTCCGCGATCCCGTCTCCGTCAACGCTCTGGGCGCCGCGATGATTGGCGCTGTGGGGATCGGAGAACTGCAGCCGGACGAGATCCCCGACAAGGTCGACATCGTTCGGACGTTCGAGCCTCGTCCGGTCTACCGCGATCGCTACGAAGCCCTCTTCGGGGCCTTTTTGGACCACTACAGAAGCTCCAAGAGCTTCTTCCGCCGCCTCAACCATCCTTAGGGAGCCCGATGGATCTCGACCTGCCCGACCTCGTCACCCAAGCTGTCCCCACCCCGATTCGCCGCGCCGGTGAGCGCGCGTTGGAGAAGCTGTTCAAGGTCGCGAAGCGATTTCCGATCCTCCGCAACCGCATCGAGGCCGAGTACGAAAAGGTGCTCGACGACATGCGCACCTCCATGCGTCCGTACCGGGACGAAGTCCCGCGCCACGTAAAGCTGCCGAGCGAAGGCCGATCCCGGGAGTCGCTCCTGGAGGAGATGCGAACGCTCAAGGCGAAGGAAGACGACCGATGGGCGGATGGGTTCGTGTCCGGTGCCGTCTATCACGGAGACGCCGAGCACACGGCGTTCCTCGATCAGGTCTACGCCCTCAACTCGCAGACCAACCCGTTGCACGCGGACCTGTGGCCACGGGTCGCGAAGTACGAGGGAGAGATCGTCGCCATGACCGCGCAGATGCTCAGCGCCGACAAGGTCACGCGCGCCTCCGACGAGGTCTGCGGGACGGTGACCTCCGGCGGGACCGAGAGCATCATGCTCGCGATCAAGACCTATCGGGACCAGGCGCAGGCCGATCGGGGCGTGACCTCCCCGAACCTCGTCATGCCGATCACCGCCCACGCTGCGTTCGACAAGGCGTGCGAATCCTTCCGCATCAAGCCGATCAAGATCCCGGTTGGCGAGGACACGCGAGCGGTCATCGCCGAGGCTCGAAAGGCCGTTGGACGCAACACCATCGCGGTGGTGGGGTCGGCACCCGCGTTCCCGCATGGCTGCATCGACCCGATCGCCGAGCTGAGCGAGATTGCCTACGACCGCGGGGTTGGGTTTCACACCGATGCCTGCCTGGGCGGCTTCGTCCTACCGTTCGCGGAGCGCCTCGGATACTCGGTGCCTCCGTTCGACTTCCGCCTGCGTGGCGTCACCTCGATGTCCGCCGACACCCACAAATACGGCTACGCGGCGAAGGGCACGTCGGTGGTGCTCTATCGCTCCAAAGAGCTGAGACGGCATCAGTTCTTCCGCGCGACCGACTGGCCCGGGGGTCTGTACGCGTCGCCGACGTTCGCGGGAAGTCGCTCCGGGGCGCTGAGCGCTGCGTGTTGGGCGTCGATGGTCTCGATGGGCGAGGCGGGCTACACCGAGTCCACCCGCCAGATCCTGGAGACAGCCGACGCCATCAAACACGGCATTCGGCAGATTCGTGGGCTCAAGATCCTGGGTGACCCGCTGTGGGTCGTGGCGTTTGCTTCCGACGAGGTCGACATCTACCGCGTGCTCGACCTGATGGGGCACCGCCGTTGGAACCTCAACGGGCTCCACAAGCCCGCAAGCGTGCACCTGTGTGTCACCTTGCGTCACACCCAGCCAGGAGTCGCAAAGCGGTTCCTGGCCGACCTGGCGGAGTCCGTCGAGGACGCGCGCCGGCAGCCCAAAGACAAAGGCGGCATGGCTCCCGTGTACGGGCTGGCCAACAAGATGCCGGTTCGCACCGCCGTCGGAGACATCCTCGCCGCGTACCTCGACGTCCTGTACGAAGCCTGAGCCGGCCGACGCGGTATCCTGTCGGCATGGGGCTTGGCCGACTGACCGTGATCGGAGCACTGTGTGCCGCCGGTTGCGTCGCCCAAAATCCGGCGTTCAGCGACACGACCGGGGGCACCGGAGGGGATGGAGCCCCCGCGACCTCGGGCACGAAGGGCGGCCCCACCGGCGAAGTCGCCGACACCTCCGGACTCGGGACGAGCAGCCCCGGCGAGGGGTCTGGAACCTCCGGGTCCAGCGGCGACGCCACCTCGAGCAGCACCAGCTCAGGGAGTTCGTCGGGGATCCGGGTGGGCGAGACCACGACCGACCCGAGCGCACCGGTGCTCGTCTGGCTGACCGCTGCAGTGACTGGCGACTTCGAGCTCGACCCCGCCGACCTGTGCGAGGAAGGCTTGGTCAGCTTGGACGCCATGGGCGCGTGCAACGGCGAACCACTCTTCGTCGTCGGACGCGACGACGAGCCACTACCCGAGCTTCCTCGAAACCACCCGTTCCTGGCCGACGGCGAAGTCATCGCGGTGGACTCCGGAGCGCTCTTGGCAGAGAGTTTCGAAGCGCTCGCCGAGTCGACCGTCAGCCCCGGCTTCGTCACGGATCTGTCCGGTCCACCACCGAAGATCGCGGCGACGCTCATCGTGTGGTGGGGCACGACCGTCGTCGGCGGGAATGATTCGTGTGGGGACTGGACCATCTCGACCGGGGAGGGCTCGACGCGGATGTTCGCCGCCGAGCAAACCTCTGGGAGCCCAACCACCAGCCCGTGCGAGAGCCCGCACCGAGTTCTTTGCGCATGTCCTGGGTAACGATGACGCGTGGACGGATGTGCCTCCTGGGGGTCAGCCTTGGCCTCGGCTGCGTCGCCCAGAACCCTGCGTACATGGCGAGCGGTGACGCGGAGGGGGGCGCGGGACAGACAGACGGCACCGCTCAGACGTCCTTCGCGAGCACAGACCCCTCGTCGACCGCCGCGAGCGTCGACGGATCCGGTACGACCACACCGGCCACAGGCCCCGCGAACACGACGGGCACGCCCGGGAGCGGGGGTACGACCCTCGACGCATCATCGGGGGACGAGGCGACGACGACCGACAGAACGGATGTGGGCACGGAGTCGGGCGAGCCCGTCGTCATCCTCTTCGCCACGACCACGACGCCGGGAGACTTCGCGTCCGACGGCCCCGTTGCCGACGCGGGCGCGGCGTTGTGCGACGACACCCTGAGTGACACCGGGCTGGAGCTTGGCTGCTCCACGATCGTCTCGCTGGTTGCGACGGAGTCGTACTCGTTCCTCGACATCGGTATTGCCAACCCCGGACTGGCCGAAGGGCCATTCGTCGACCCGGCGCTCGAGCCGGTGGCGATGACCTATGCGGAGCTCGTGCTCGGCGACGTCGAAGGAGGGTTTGCCAACGCCGTGACCGCGCACGTCGAGATGCCGAACGACCCATCGTTTTGGTGGGGCCCCGGCGGCGGTCCCGGAGACCACTGTCAGGGTTGGAGCTCGACCAACAGCACCGGGCGCGCGCTCACGTTCGACTCCGCTGGCGCCATCGGACCGCTCAGCAGCTCCAGCCCCTGCATCCAGCCGCGGCACCTTCTGTGCGCCTGTGTCACCGTTCGATGACCCGGGCCCGCGGTACGCAGCCCCGCCTACCGCCGCTTCGCGATCCAGATGTAGTGAAACCGGCCGCGGCCCTTGCGAGAGGCGGGGACCTTTTCCACCTGGGTCGTGAAGCCCGCCCGGTTGCAGCGGCTCGTGAACTTGCGGTCATCCGAAAACGACCAGACGCCGAGCACTCCGCCCGGAGCGAGCGCACCGTAGGCCGCGTCGAGGCCCCCTGCGGAATAGATCGACTTGTTGCTGTCGTGCGCGAGCGCGTCGGGGCCGTTGTCGACATCGAGCAAGATGGCATCGAAGGGTTGCGGAGGGTGGCGAATGCGGCCGCCAACGTCTCCTTGGAAGACCCGGGCTCGCGGGTCTTCCAAGGGCCGGCCAGCCACATCGGCCAGCGGCCCTTCGTTCCAACGGACGACCGCCTCCACGAGTTCGGCGACCTCGACGGTCGCTTCGGGTCCGACCCGGTCCAGAGCTTCGCGGAGGGTGAAGCCCATGCCGAGGCCACCGACGAGCACGTGCTTTGCGGGCCGTCCCAACGCGCCGATGCCCAACGAGGACAGAGCCTTCGACGAGCCGTCGTCCTCACTCGACATGAGGTCGTAGCCGCCGGCCCGGATCAGAAACTCGTGGCCGCGACGCCGAAGATCCAGCGCCTCGCCATCAGGGGCCGTTGCGGTGTCGAGCGTCTCCCAAGGCTTCATGGGCGGAGGCTACAGCGTTTTCGCGGGGGTCGTGTGACTCGGAGGCGCGCCCCAGGCGAACGCCCAGCCACGCCCAGATCCCGACCACCGGGGTCGCCAGCCACGCGATCGCGCCCAGGCCGACCCCGGCAAACTCGAGACCGGCGAAGGCCCAACCAGCGATCATGTCGCCACCGCGGTAGACGACGGTGTCGACGACGTTCTTTCCCTTGAACCGCGAGACCCGGTCGACGCCGGTGTACAGCACCTCCCTCGCGGGTCGGGCCAACGCGAAGTTCGTCGCGCGCCGAACCGCCTGCGCGACGAGCACAACCCCCAGCGTCGGGACGAGTGAGATTCCGACGAGCGCGACCCCCGAGACGACCGGAAGCGCGACCAACACCACCGCCAGTCCCAGCCGGCCCAGGACACGGCCGGTGAACAACAGCTGAATGCAGATAGCGGTGGCGTTGACCGCCAAGTCGAGGCCCGCGAAGATCGTCGTTCGTTCGGCGGAGTCGAGACTCGCCGCGGCCACCACCCGCGACTGTTCGAAGTACAACACGGTGGAGACCCACGTCATGCACAGCAGGTAGCCGCACAGTGCTCGCAACCGAGGCTGGGTCGCCAGCAATGTGAACCCTTCGACGACGCCGCCGCCCAACCCGTGCTCAGGCGTGCGGCCGTTCGTAGGCTGGTCCGCAGATTCGACTCCGCGACCGGCCACGGCGACGCCAAGCAGCAGTCCGGCGCACACGAGCAGCAGGTCATCCGGCACCAGCCACTGCGCACCGGCTGCCGCGAGGATGGGGCCACACAACGCGCCGATGGTGCCTCCGGCGGAGATCAGGCCGAAGTTTCGGCGACTGGACTCCGCAGAGAACACGTCGACCGCGAGAGACCAGAACACCGAGACCGCGAACAGGTTGAACGCGCTGATCCACACGAACAGCGCCGCGGCGAAAACCGGCTGCAACGCCTCAACGAGTTCCGCGGACACAATGCGCGCGGCAACGAGCGAGAGCGCGATGCAGATGAACACCCACGGCACCACGACCCGACGCGGACGACGAGACACGGCCAGGCCGTACAGCGGAACGAGCAGCAGCATCGCGACGAACGTTCCGGAGAACAGCCACTGCATGTTCTCCACACCGCTGCGAATCCCGAGTTCGTCGCGTAGCGGCCGGACCACATACAACGCCGCCATCAACAGCCCGAACTGAGCTGTCGACCACGCCAACGGCCGCGCGTCGTCCCCTCGAACGTCGAGCAGCCTCCGCAATCGAGGCCAAGACAAGATGGGCCTGTGACCCCAGAGCCTCGCGCCATGTTTCGGCGCGAACGTTGAAACTCCACGCCAACCACCGGAGTCGGAGGCCCGGATTCGGATGATGATCAGGCGTAGAGAGTTTTCCTTGGGGATGCTGGGAGCGATGCTCGCCGGCTGTCGAGACGCGAGACCCACGACCGCACCGGCGGCCGCCGAGGCGCCCCCCACGAACGTGCCCAAGCGCGTGCTCATCCTGGGTGGCACGGGGTTCTTGGGGCCAGCGTTGGTCGAGCAAGCTCAGGCGATGACCGCCGAGGTCACGCTGTTCAACCGAGGGAAGACCAACCCGCACCTCTTCCCCGAGCTCGAGAAGCTCCGCGGCGACCGAAATGGAGACCTGACGGCGCTGGAAGGCCGGCAGTTCGATTGGGTGCTCGATACGAGCGGCCAAATCCCGCGGCAAGTCGAGGCCACAGCCGGCCTACTCGCGGACCAAGCCCAGCGATACGTCTTCGTGTCTTCGATCTCCGCGTACGCGAATCTCAGCGTTCCCGGAGTCCAGGAGGGCGGGCCGACAATCGCGATGCCCGAGCCGTACTCCGAGGAGATGCCACAGCACTACGGAGCCCTCAAGGCTGGGTGTGAACGCGCCGCGGAGGCCGCGATGCCGGGCCGAGCGACCGTGATTCGACCCGGGCTCATCGTGGGACCGGGCGACCCGACGGATCGGTTCACGTACTGGCCGACGAGGGTCGCGCGAGGCGGGGACGTGTTGGCCCCCAACACCCCGGACGACGCCGCGCAGTTCATCGATGTTCGAGATCTTGCGGCGTTCATCCTCCACACCCAGCGAACCGAACAGGGCGGGACCTTCAACGTCACGGGCCCGACCGAGCCCATGACGATGGGCGGGCTGCTCGCTGCGTGTAAGACCGTGACCGGAAGCGATGCGAGTTTTCACTGGGTGCCCACCCCCTCGTTGGCCGAACACGGCGTCGCGCCGTGGATGGAGCTGACCGTCTGGGTACCGCCGGACGATGCGGAATTCGGCGGAATGTCGCGGGTGAGCATCAGCAAAGCGATCGAGGGCGGACTGAAGACCAGGCCTGTCGAAGAGACCATCGCCGATACGCTGGCGTGGTGGGAGACCCTCCCGGACGCGCGGCGAGCCCAACCCCGTGCGGGGCTGGCGTCGCAGAAGGAGCAGGCGGTCTTGGCGTCGTTGCTCGAACGCCAACCTTCCAGCGCGGCGTAGTTCGTGATCCCGAGCCACAAGCCACGGGCGGTCACGTATGCTCCGCGCGTGCTCAGGGACCAGATTTGCATCGTCGCCGGCCTCGTCCTGATCTCGACCCCGGCCCTCGCGGGCAGTGGCGGGCCTTACCCCGTCGCGGCCGACCCGTTCCGGCAACTCGAGGAACTCCTGCCCACGCCGACCACGACTCGCACCGGCTCCGGAGCGCCTGGTCATCAATACTGGCAGCAAGACGTCGACTACGACATCGAGGTCCGACTCGACGACGAGAAGCAGCAAGTCCAGGGGCACGAGCGGATTCGCTACGAGAACAACTCGCCGGACACGCTCTCGTACTTGTGGCTTCAGCTCGACGCCAACATCTACAGCCCGACCTCCGATCGGGCGATGGCCGCGAGCGCGCCAGGCTTCGACCGTGTCTCCTACCGGAGCTTTCGCCGCCTGCTCGAGGGACTCACCTTTGACGGAAGCGTGAAGCTGAGCAAGGTCACCGACAAGCGAGGCCGTGACCTCGACTACACCGTGGTGGGCACCATGATGCGGATCGACCTGCCCAAGGACCTCAAGTCGGGCAAATCGTTCGTGTTCGACATCGACTGGTCGTACGCGATCAACGACAGCAGCAAGATCCCGGGACGCACCGGCTACGAGCGTTTCGACGACGGCACGATCATCTACGAGATCGCGCAGTGGTTCCCGCGCCTGGCGGCCTACGAGGACGTCAACGGCTGGCAGAACAAGCAGTACCTCGGTGCCGGCGAGTTCACGCTCGAGTTCGGGGACTACGACGTCGAGATCACCGTGCCGGCCGACCACATCGTCGCCTCGACCGGCGCTCTGTCGAACCCCCGCGACGTCCTGACCGCCAAGCAGCGGGACCGACTGCAGGAGGCTGAGACCGCGAAAGCCCCCGTCTTCATCGTCACCCCAGACGAGGCCAAAGAGGCGGAGCAAGGAAAGACACAGAGCACCAAGACCTGGCGCTTCAAAGCCAAGAACGTGCGCGACTTCGCGTTTGCGAGCTCGAAGAAGTTCATCTGGGATGCGCGGCAGGTCGAGGTCGCCGGCGAGCCCGTCTGGGCCATGTCGTACTACCCCAACGAGGGCGAGCCGCTGTGGAGCAAGTACTCGACAAAGTCGATCATCCACACCCTCGACGTCTACGGCCGTTACGCGTTCGAGTACCCCTACCCGGCCGCGATCTCGGTCAACGGCCCGGTCGGAGGCATGGAGTACCCGATGATCTGCTTCAACGGGCCGCGACCCGAGAAGGACGGCACGTACACCAAGCGCACCAAGTACGGCCTGATCTCGGTGATCATCCACGAGGTCGGACACAACTTCTTCCCGATGATCGTCAACAGCGACGAGCGACAGTGGACGTGGATGGACGAGGGTCTCAACACGTTCCTGCAGTATCGGACCGAGCAGGAGTGGGAGCCGAACTACCCCTCACGGCGCGGTGAGCCGAGCAAGATCACCGACTACATGCGCAGCGACAACCAGGTCCCGATCATGACCAACTCGGAGTCGCTGCTGCAGTTTGGCAACAACGCCTATGCCAAGACCGCGACCGCGCTCAACGTGCTGCGCGAGACCGTGATGGGACGCGAGCTGTTCGACCACGCCTTCTCGCAGTACGCCACGCGCTGGAAGTTCCGCCGGCCGATGCCCGCGGACTTCTTCCGCACGATGGAAGACGCCTCCGCCATCGACCTGGACTGGTTCTGGCGCGGGTGGTTCTACACGACCGACCACGTCGACATCGGCATCGTCGGGATTACGGAAAACGTGCTCGAGACCGGCGACCCGGATGTCGACAAGCCCAAGCTCAAGGCCGAACGGGACGCCGAGCCCGAGACCCTGTCCAAACGCGGCGATGCCGAGCTGCCCACGTGGGCCGACTCGGACAAGGACATCTACGACTTCTACAACGACTACGACGAGCTCGACGTCACCGACACCGACCGCAAGCGCTGGAAGAAGCGGCGTAGCCGGCTGGATGCGGACGAGGCTGCGCTCCGTGACTCACACAAACGGTTCTACTCGGTTGAGTTTGAAAACGTGGGTGGGCTGGTCATGCCGATCATCCTCGACGTCGCCTTCGAGAATGGGCGACACCAAGAGGTTCGTATCCCCGCCGAGGTCTGGCGCAAGGATCCCAAGCGCGTCCGAAAGCTCCTGATCGTGGACGATCCGATCGTCTCGATCACACTCGACCCGCACCTGGAGACGGCGGACACCGACCTTTCGAACAACGCGTGGCCTCCCAAGGTTCAAAAGACGCGGTTCCAGCTCTACAAAGAACGGAAGAAGAAGAACCCCATGCAGGAGGCGGGGATGGGTGATGGGCCGAAGATGAAAGACGATCCCGGACCTGGGGAAGACCAAGCATCGGAGGGCGGCCGATGAACCGGCGCACCTTCGTCAGCGGGGCTCTGACGCTCGTCGCCTTGCCGGCGATCGCCCATGCGCATCCTGTCCACGCCAGCGCCGCGGTGGCGGATGTCCGGGGTCGGCGGGTGGAGATCACCCTGACCGCGACCCCCGAAGATCTTCAAGAGGCCCTTCGCCGAGCGTCCGGCCGTGTGCTCGACATCGACACCGACGCGGACATCGACGCGCTCGCGCACGCCTACGTCGAGGACCGGTTCACGCTCGAGGGTCCGCAGGGCCCGTTGCCGCTGACCTGGGTCGGCTGCGAGATCACGGACGAGACGGCGCGTCTGTTCTTCGAGTTCAAGTTGCCCAAAGATCCCAGCGGCGTCACCGTGCGCAGCGCCGTGTTCTTTGAGTTGACCCCCGCGCACATCAACCGGGTCCAGGTTCGTCGAGGCAGACGGTCGGTCACGCATCGGTTCCGGGCGACCGACCCGGCGGCGCCGTTGATGCGTTGAGCCACCGTCTCCGTCGGCTGCGGACACCGCCGAACGGTGTTTGGTACGACGAGCGCCGTTCGTTTTCGCGCAGCCCCGGAACCGCAAGACCTGGGTCCAAACCCCGCGCTAGGCCCCGGACCTGTCCCCCGAGAACATCAACCTTCCGGCCTTTCAGCCGGAGTCACTTTCGATGATCCGCTTTTGGCGCCGGGTGATACGCTCGCGCCGTCATGGGTGATCTCATTGTTGCGCTGGTTCAACTCGCTCTCGTCATCGTCATCGTTGCGGGTTTCTGGAAGGTCTTCACCAAGGCTGGTCAACCTGGCTGGGCCTGCATCGTCCCGTTCTACAACGCGTACGTGATGCTGCAGATCGCCAACAAGCCGACCTGGTGGCTGATTCTCTTCTTCATCCCCGTCGCCAACTTCATCGTCGCCATCTTGGTCAACATCGCCATCGCCGAGAAGTTCGGAAAGAGCACGGGCTTCGGGATCGGAATGGCCTTCCTGTCCTTCATCTTCGTCCCGATCCTCGGATTCGGTGACGCCCAGTACAACCAGCACGCATAGCGTCGCTGTACACGGCCGAAAGGCGAGGTGCCCCGCGGGGCCCTCGCCTTTTTCAATTGGGCATTGCCAGCCCATCCACTGTCGATATCATCCGCCGAATGACGGACCCCCCCGTCCAGCAGGCGAGCACCGCCCTGGCCCGCCGAAGTCCGGACGCTCTGCGGCGCGCCCCGGAGTTCTACCCCGAAGGACACGCCGGCCCCGAGTTGGCGACGGTCCTGTTCGGGGCCCCCGTTGCAGGTGCCATCGGCAGCGGTGTCCTGCTCGCGCTGGTGTTCGGAACCGGGGGCGTTGGCGCAGTCGTCGGGGGAATGTTCACGGTCCCGCTGACGATCGCGTTTGCCAACCACCGCCTGACGAACCGCGGCAAAGCGCGGCTCGCCGCGGCCCGGATGAGCTACCTCCACGACACGGCGCGGGGTCTCGCCGCGCTCGAGACCGTCGCGCAGTCCGGCGCCTTGCCCGAGGTTCGTCTCGAAGCCGCGGCCCATGTCGCGCTTCACCGAATCGAGCTGGGGGACGTCCGAGGGGCCATCGACACGCTGTCGATTCGAGAGCAGGACGCCACCAAGTTCCGACGTCGCCGCAACTGGGAAGTCGGGCTGCGCGGTGAGCTGCTGCGCTCGATCCTCGCGTGGCTGTCACCGGGCAGCTTTGCCGAGTCGGGCGTCGCCAGCAGCGACGGGTTCAACGAGAAGGACATCGACGAAGAGGGCCGGGCCCTGCTCGCCTTGCTTCGGGTCCTCGAGCGGGCCGCAGAACCCGATGACGGCGCCCTCGCGCAGTCGTGGCGCGATACCCGAGGCACCAGCCTGCAAAGCCTGTTTCCGACGCTGCACATCATCGGCCTCGGCGTCGCATCGGAGCGGCTGCACCATCTTCTCGACTCGCTGCACGAGCGACTCGACGGGGACCGGGGCGACCACTTCCGAACTGTGCTGCGCCAGCTGTTCCCGCGGATGCAGCTCCTCGACGCGAGCGGCTACCGGGAAGCGAGCCTCGAGGAACCGGTCTCGATGACGCGAACCCTCGCCGTTGCCGCCCCCAAGACCGTCGTCGCGCTGGCCAAACAGAGCAGTGCTTTGGAGCCGAGCTCCGAGGCACCGGCCACGTTCGGAGCCACGTACGCGGGCATCTTGGCCGTTTGCGCCGCTCTGGGTCTTGCCGGTGGGTCGATCGCGGTCGGCGCTGTCATCGGCGTGTTCATGAGCATCTACTTCGGGACGCCGATCGCCGCGATCTGGGGGTCACGGCGAACCCAGGCACTTCGGCGCGCACATCGAATCGCACCGCTGGCCGCCCTCGAGCCCCTCCCCCCGGAGCCGTGGCTGGTGGAGTGCGCCTCGGGACCGCCTGGACCGGTTGCTCGGACCAGTGGATACCGGAAGCTGCTGCCGATCCCCGAGGGGACGATGGTCGTCTACGTCGCGGTCGCCCAGGCCCACGAGGCCCTTGCGAGGCTGGAGCATGACGAGGCCTGGCAACACGTTGCGTGGTGGTACGAGGGGTTCTCCGGCCGGCTCCAACACGACGAGTCCATGTATGGCGCCGGCAGTGCGCTCGTGCGCGTCGCGGCCCTCACGGGGCACCTCGCGGATGCTCGCCGGCTCATGTCTGTCCTCCCCGAGCGAGGGAACGAGTGGGACACCCCCGAGACCCGCACCGCGTGGGGCAACGCCCCGTTCGCAACCCGGCTGACCGACGCCCTCTTGCTGGCGATGGAGGGCGAGTGGGACATGGCGAACTCACGCATGCAGTGGGCGCGAGAAGCTCCCCCCGCGTACCTCTCCGAGCGCGACCGGGCGCTGTACGAGCTCATCGCCTACAAAGCGTCCAAGGCCGGCGTCTCGATCTCCTGGCCGCACGCCAGCGCCGACCCCAGCGCGAAGACCTGGGCGAGCGCGGTGTGGCCCAAAGACGACTGAGGCCCTACCGCTTCTTCAACGTCGCGACCACTTCATCGAGGCCGGGGATCAGCTCCTCGTTCGGGTCGCCGTACTGCTTGTGCAGCGCGAGCGCGACCGTGCCTGCCACCACCTGCAACGCTCCGGCGCACACCGGGAACACCAGCATCCAAAACCAGAACCCGGTGCCGAGCCAGAGGTACAGCGTCCAGCCTTGGAACACGGCCGCGATCAGGCCCAGGACGATGCTGATCGCCAAGATGGGGCGCCGGCCCATGGTGAAGCGTTCCTTACCCATTCAGAGCCGCTCCTTCCACGCCGAGCGAGACCCGCACCACGCGAGACCCCAAGAGCTCCGTGATGTACGCCGAGCACGGGTCGAAGTCCTCACCGCGACCAAACGCCATGCTGGCGGGCGAGTCCAAGCCCTCGACCAGCACCTCACCGTCCAGCAGCTCGGTCGCGCTTCCATCGACCCGCCACAGCTCGCCCGAGAAGTTCGCGAGCACGTAGACGTTGCCATCCACATCCACACCGATCCCGTCGTTCACGGAACCCGGCCCGGTGTGCAGGATCTCGACCGCGCTCGACTCGATCGGGAGGCCGCCGGCGTCCACATCGTACCGAGTCAGTTCGCCGTTCACGCTGAACGTGGAGGCCACGTAGAACGCGGTGTTGTCCGGGGAGTACGCGATGCCGTTGGGGGACGGAACGTCCTCGATCACGGTTGTGAGGGTGCCGTCGGGCTGAACGCGAAACACCCGCGTGTCGAAGTCGTCCGAGACCAGCACGGATCCGTCGGGCGCGAGCGCGACGAAGTTCGCGCTGTCGATGCCCTCGGTGAGCAACGTCGCCCGCCCGGTGCTCGACACCTCGTAGACGCCGCCGTCGGGCTCCATGATTTCGCCAAGACTCGCGACCACCAGGCTCCCATCGCTCCGAGGCGCGAGGCCGAGCGCGTACGGAACCTCGACGAAGGCCGTCGCCTCCCCCTGCGGACTGATCTCCCACAGCGTTCCCACACCATCATCGAGCGTGGTCACGATCAGGCGGCCATCGGAGGTGAACGCGATGCCTTCACTGCCGCCCTCGAAGCCCTCATAAAGGACCTCGACCTCTCCCACCTCGAGGTCGTCCCAGCACTGGGACGGCTCTCCGGTGGTGGAGCTGCTGCTCCCGCTGTCCCCCGTCGACGGGGCGCCGGAGCTCTCAGCGCCCGTGGACGAGCTCGCCTCGGTGGCGGTCGATCCAGTGGCGGGGCCCGTGCCGCTGCCGGTCGACGCTGCCCCACTCGACCCCGCAGGAGAATCGCCACCGGAGTCGTCCCCGCAGGCCGATGGCACCACCGCCACCAGTAGACAAAATCCAAGGCTGCAGCGCAGGTTCATGCGCGCAGCCTACCGTCGATCGCAGGCGAAGAGAATCGCGGGTTCAAACCTCGAGGGCCTTCGCGGCCAAGTTGCGAAACCACCGATGCGCGGGATCAACGTCCATCCGCGGATGCCACACCAAGGTGACTGCGTGCTTGGGC
>CAJXVA010000075.1 GCA_913061055.1 uncultured Pseudomonadota bacterium | reverse complement strand
GGCATACGAGATGTAGAGAGGTCGCGTGGGCTCGGAGATGTGTATAAGAGACAGGCCTTCGGCGGGGGAAGGGGCCGCGAGGGCCCCTTCATACAGACTAATGCACCTCGCGACCGGACTGCGCCGCTTCCCGGTTCTTCCGGTCGCGCTCCAGCATCCACTCGCGAACCTCTCGCCAGTCGTCCTCTCCGGTGACGTCTTCACTCGCGAGGAACTTGCGGAGCTGGGCGTTCGGGTGCGCTTCAGGAAGGTCGGCCAAAGCCCACCGAAGCACCTGGTCGATGTTCTCGGCGAACTTGAAGTCCATCGCCCGCACGACGTTCTTCGGGATGTCGTGGAGGTCCTTCTCGTTCTCCTTCGGGCAGATGACCGTCTTGATGTCGGCCCGGTAGGCAGCGAGCACCTTCTCCTTGAGGCCACCGATCGGCAGCACCTTGCCGCGAAGGTTGATCTCACCGGTCATCGCCACGTCGCGCCGGACATGGGCCCGAAGCAGCGCGGAGACCAAGCAGGTCGTGATGGTCACGCCCGCCGAGGGTCCGTCCTTGGGCACAGCGCCCTCGGGGAAGTGGATGTGGAAGTCGACGTGCTCGTAGAAGTCGGGGTCGAGCCCCAACGCGAGGGAACGCGCGCGCACGTAGGTGATCGCCGCGGTGGCGGACTCTTTGATGACGTCGCCTAGCTTGCCGGTGAGCGTCACCTTGCCCTTGCCCGAGGTGATCGTGGTCTCGACCTGCAGCAGGTCACCACCCATGGTGGTGTAGGCGAGGCCGTTGACCATGCCGAGCATGTCTTTGTCCTCGGCCTTGTTGTAGCGGAACTTCCGAGGCCCGAGCAGCTTCTGCACGACCTTGGCGTCGACCTTGAAGGCCTTCTTCTTCTTTTCCTCGAGCACGTAGTCGCGCGCGAGCTTTCGAAGCACCGCCGACACCTCGCGCTCGAGCGAACGAACACCGGCTTCCTTGGTGTAGTGGTGGATGAGTTCCTTGACCGCACCGTCGCTCATGCTGACGTCGACCGAGCCCAGCCCGTTGAGTTCGGTCTGCTTGGGCACGAGGTACTGCTTGGCGATCTTGAGCTTGTCTTCGTCGGTGTAGCCCGACAGCTCGATGATCTCCATCCGGTCCTTGAGCGGAAGCGGGATGGTGTGCAGCGAGTTGGCCGTGCACAAGAACAGGATCTCGGACAGGTCGTAGTCCAGGTCGAGGAAGTGGTCGACGAAGGTGCTGTTCTGCTCGGGGTCGAGGACCTCGAGCATCGCGGAGCTGGGGTCACCGCGGAAGTCCATCGACATCTTGTCGATCTCATCGAGCAGGACGACCGGGTTGGTGCTGCCCGCACGGCGCAGGCCCTGAATGATCTTGCCCGGCATCGCGCCGATGTACGTCCGGCGATGGCCGCGAATCTCGGCTTCGTCTCGGACGCCGCCCAGCGAGATCCGTACGAACTTGCGACCGGTCGCCCGTGCCAAGGACTTGGCCAGCGAGGTCTTGCCGACCCCCGGAGGGCCAACGAGGCACAAGATGGGCCCGCGAATCTTCTTCACGAGCTTCTGAACGGCCAGGTACTCGAGGATGCGCTGCTTGGGTTTCTCGAGACCGTAGTGATCCTCGTCGAGGATGTTCTCGGCTTCGTCGAGTTCGAGCTTGTCGTCGGTCCGGTCCTGCCAAGGAAGCGCGAGCACCGTGTCGATGTAGTTGCGCACCACAGTCGCCTCGGCGCTCATGGGGCTCATCATCTTGAGCTTGCGCAGCTCCTTCTTGAGGCGCTCGGTGGCCTCTTTGGACATCCGCTTGCGACGGATGCGGTCCTCGAGCTCGGCCAGCTCGTTCTTGAACTCGTCTTGGCTGCCCAGCTCCTTCTGGATCGCCTGCATCTGCTCGTTGAGGTAGTACTCCTTCTGGTTCTTCTCCATCTGCTTCTTGACGCGAGTCCGGATCTTCTTCTCCACCTGGAGAATCTCGATCTCGTTCTGCATCAGCTCGTAGAGCTTTTCCAGGCGAGCGCGGACGGTTTCGGTCTCGAGCAGCTCTTGCTTGGCGGTCAGCTTGAAGTTGACGTGCGCGGCAATGGTGTCGGCCAGACGGGAGGGGTTGTCGATGCTCTGCACGCTGACCGCAAGTTCGGGCGGCACACGCTTGTTGAGCTTGACGTAGTTCTCGAAGGTGGTTTGCACCGAGCGCATCAAGGCGGCGAGCTCGGGGTCATCGTCGGGGTCGATCTTGGGCGACTCGATCGGCTCGGCTTCGACGAGGAAAAACTTGGAGGTGTCGAGGTACTCCTCGATCCGTGCGCGGGTCTTGCCCTCGACCAGAACCTTGACGGTGCCGTCGGGAAGACGCAGCAACTGGATGATGGTGCCGATGGTTCCGAAGGCATGGATGCCCTCGGGCTTGGGATCGTTGACCTTCGCCTTCTTCTGCGCGCACAAAAGGATGTGACGGTCGTCTGCCATCGCCTCCTCGAGGGCGTTGATCGACTTCTCGCGGCCGACGAACAGCGGCACAACCTCATGGGGGAAGACGATCAACTCACGCAGCGGGAGGAGCGGGATTTTGCGGGACATGGAACTTCGTTTCGGCCGTTTCGGAGGGTGCAGGACGGTGGTTCGAGCCCCGCCGAGGCCAACGCCGACGGTAGCACCGAGCCCAAACACGGTCAAACCAACGTAGCGTTCTGGACTCGCAGATCCACGTACGATTTCAGGTCGTTGCGGAGCCAGTGATCCCGGGTGGGGACCGAAACGAAACGACGCTGCAGACGCCGCTCACCCCATCGTGCTCGGCTCGTCGAGCTCAGGCTCACCCACCGCCGCCCGCAACGACACCGGCGGTCCGGCATACCAACGCCACAACCGTGCGAGGGCGCCTGCTGCCAGGACGCTCCACGGCAGTTCAGGGGTCGCAAACGGCGACATGGCCAGGACCAACAGCTCGAACAACGGCGCGTGGTCCAGACCCGGCCACCATGGCAAGCCCAGTCGTCGCGCCGCGGCTTCGGCATCGGGAAGTCGAAAGATTTCCGCGTCTCGTCCCCGCAGCAACAAGCGAGCCTGAAGCAAAGACAGCACCACTGCGGCTCCCCCGGCGACGAGCAGCACCACCGCTGCGACCGACGACCGGTCGTCGGTCTCCGCGACGATCGCGTAGGTGAGCCCAGCCATCAGGGCAGCATGGCCAAGCGGTCGGGCAGCCGCCGAGAGATGCTCATCCACGGATTCGGGCAACGCGCCTCCGTCGGCTCGGAGGCGCCGAATATGCGCCATGAGGGAGGTCACCAGGATACCGGCCACCAACGCAAAGCCCGCCGCGAGGGTCCCCAAGAACCCCCCGACCAACGCCAACGGGAGCGCGGAGGCCACCAGCCCCACGCCGAAAAGGTTGAGCTGGGCCAACGGACGCCTGGAGTCGGCCATCAGCCGCAGCGCCGGACGCTCCACGTCGCGCCGCCACCCGCGATGTTCGGGGACCGCGATGCCGGCCGATCGAAGCGTCAGCGCTCGCGCCCTGGCGACATCCTCGGGGTCGACTTGGCGGACGACATCAGCGGGACCGAACGGGTCGGGCCAGGGCAACTCTTCGGTGAGCGGCAACATGGCGGGGACCCGGTGCAGCTCCCCGAAGAAGCAGGCTGCAGGCCGGCCAACCTCGTCATAGAGCGTGTAGCGCTCCCCAGCTTCGAGCGGGTGTTCGACCATCAACTCGAGCACCGCGGGATTGAGCACCGTGCCTTCATAGACGACCAGTGCGGGACGTCCGAGCGGCTCCCCGGTGGCGGACTCCACAACGGGCAAGGGTCGTTCTCCGGCCTCCCGCGCGGCCTCGACAAACGCTTCGGCCGCCTCGATCCCCATGGACGTGCCGGGCGTGAGAATCGTGCGTTCGAACCCCGCCGCTCCGGCAGCCACCATCAACCGCGCCAGCGATGTCCGGCCCAACACGGAACGGCGCGCGTCCACGTGGGCGTCATTATCCGCAAGCACCACCAGCAGCGGTGCTGGCAGGTGCCCGTGGATCTCCGAAGGCTCGGTGATGTCGATCGGCTCGACCAACGTCGCGACCTTATCAGGGCTCGTCATCCGGAGCAGCCTTCTCGGGTTCTCGCAGGGTCACGAGCGTGGCCCCCCAACTCCCCTCCCCCATGCCTCCCAGTCGATAGCGCTCGACCGCAGGGTGCCGATCGAGCAACGCGTGCACCGTGCGACGAAGGTTCCCGATGCCTTTGCCGTGCACCAGCCGGAGATCTGTCAGGCCTCTCTCCACGCAAGCGTCGATGTAGGCCTCGACCACGCCCTTCACCTCTTTGGGCTTGAAGAGGTGAAGGTCCAGCTCCCCATCGATGGGCAGTGTCCCGGGACCGGCCGACTCCACCTCCAGCATGCCGACCCACGGTGCGTTTGGCAGGCGCCCCGCTGTCCCCCACTGCAGCGCGGCTGGCGGTTGCCGGTCGTTGTGAAGGAGTGTTTGCACCGGAGCACGAAACCACCGCCGCCGGGGACTCCGCCCGCCTGCGTCGAGCCACGCCCCATCGACTGCGATCTCGAGTCGATGGCCTGCGGGCTCCTCGCCGTGGGCGTAGGCCCACACCCGCGCTCGGCCGAACAGCGCCGCGGCCAGCAGGTCGAGCATCTCCAACGCATCGTCCACCTCAAAGGGATGGCTCCACGGCCCCAAACAGATGGTCAGGTCGGGCCGAACTTCCACCCGAAGCGCCCCGTCCACCAGCCAGCCCGCCGCGGCGGGAGATTCGACGCCCAGGTCCGCCGACCACAGCGCCAACTGGGAGTCCAAGAGCACAGGCAGCGAGAAAGAAGCCATCAGACGGAGACCGGCCGTTGAGACGCGTCCCCGGCTGCGGCATGATCCCCTTGACGATGGCGCCTGTCGAGCCGAAGGACCCAGCGGTTTCGGTCTCCGAAGACGCGGATGCCCCGACCGTCGTCGAGCACGAGACGAGCGACGGCGAGTCCGACGGTGCGCCGAACCCGAGCGCGGTGCTGTCTCCAGGGACGCGTCTGGGTCGATACGTGGTTCTCGAGGAGCTGGGAACCGGCGGCATGGGGATGGTGTTCGCGGCGTACGACCCCGAGCTCAACCGCAAGGTCGCGCTCAAGCTGCTCAAGCCCCGCAGCCGAGAGAGAAAGCGGAAGTCCTCGAGCAACCGGTTGCTGCAAGAGGCGCAAGCGCTCGCCAAGCTGGCGCACCCCAACGTGATCACCGTCTACGACGTGGGCACCTACGGCGAGCAGGTGTTCGTTGCGATGGAGCTGGTCGAGGGCGACACCCTACGCGGGTGGATGCGAGAGAAGACGCGGCGATGGGACGAAGTGCTGGAGGTGTTCATCCCCGCCGGCCGAGGTCTGGCGGCCGCCCACGCGGCAAATCTGGTCCATCGCGACTTCAAGCCCGAGAACGTGTTGATCGGACGCGACGGGCGGGTCCGCGTCATGGACTTTGGACTCGCGCGCCCGATGCGGGGCGACACGATGACGGGGTCCCTCGATCACTCGGAGGATGACGCCCCCGCGGACGAACCGTGCGAGGCTGCCGACGATGCGTCGGCGGCAGCCTCCGGCGTGGCCAATCCTCTGCTCACGCAGACCGGCTCGACGCTGGGAACGCCTGCGTACATGGCTCCCGAGCAACACCTCGGCCAGCCCACCGACGCGCGCAGCGACCAGTTCAGTTTTTGCGTGTCCTTGTTCCACGCGCTCTTCGGCGCGCGCCCCTTCGATGGCGCCGATGCGGCGGCGCTGACCATTCAGAAGTCCAAGGCTCAGATCACGCCTCCGGCCAACCTGTCGCGCGCGCCGTCGTGGGTCCGTCGACACGTTTGGCGCGGCCTCGACCCCGACCCCGCGCAGCGCTTCGAGAACATGGAGCGCCTCCTCGAGGCACTCAGCGACGATCCCCGGGTCCGCCGGAGGAAGGTCCTGACCATCGCCGGAGCAACCCTCGCGGTGGCCGGGGGTGTCGGCGGCATCCAGTACTGGCGAAACCGGGCCCCGGAGGTCTGTCTGGAGGGGCCCGACAAGCTCGCTGCGATCTGGAATGACGCCCGGGCGGACACCGTCGGCACCGCGCTGTCGGGCTTGAAGCTGCCGGGAATGGACACTGCGTGGGGCACAGCCCGCACCTCGCTCGACGCTTACGGAGAGTCGTGGACGCAGATGTACACCGAGGCCTGCGAAGCGACGCACGTCCGCGGCGAGCAATCCGCGCGTCTGCTGGAGTTGCGTCAAAGCTGCCTGCAAGAACGGCTCGACGAGGTCGATGCCTGGGCAACGCTGCTGGCCGACCCCACCCCGGCGATGGGTGCCCGCGCGGCACGAGCTGCGATGCACATCAGCGCGCTGTCGGCCTGTGCCGATACGGAGGCCCTCGCGTCGGCCGTCGATCCCCCGCAAGGGGACCCTTTGCGCGACGCCGTCTCGGCGCTCCGCTCGGACCTCGCGAAGGTCAAGGTGATGGCGGATCTGGGTCAGTACGACGAGGCCGTCGCGCTGGCCCGAGCCACGTACGACGCGTCCGCGACCATCGACTATCCGCCGGTCTTCGCCGAGGCCCGATTCCGGCTCGGGCAGGCCCAAGGTATGCGCGGCGACACCGAAGCGGCGGAGGACAACCTCGAGGAGGCCCAGTGGAAGGGGGCGTCGGTCAAACACGATGTGATCGCCGCCGCCGCTGCCAGTGCCCTCGTCCACCTGGTCGGGCATCAGCGCGGTGACCACGAAGATGGGCTGGGATGGTCACGACACGCCGAAGCCGCGATCAAACGCATCGGCGCTCGCGGATCCATGGAGGCCCGGCTGCTGCAAGACGTGGGCGTGATCCGAAGCGATGCCGGCGATTTCGTGCGCGCCGCGACCGACCTCCAGAGGGCGATCGAGGTCTACGCCACGGTGCCGGCCTCGGAGGTCGACCAAATCGATGCGACCCGGTCGCTGGCTCAGGTGTATCTCCGCCAGGGCAAGCTGGACGAAGCCGAGTCCGCATTCGCCGACGCCGCCAAACGCAGCGGCGTCATCTTCGGCGAAGGGCATCCCGACGTCGCGTTGGCCAACGTCGGCCTCGCGCAGGTCCTCGACGCGCGCGGTCGTCATGATGACGCGCTCGCCATGATGGGCGACGCCCTGGCCTCGGCCCGCGCGGTCTATCCCGCCACGGACCCAGCCCAGGTGCCCTTCCTCGAGGCCCTGGCGCGCAGTCATTCCCAGCACGGCGACCACGCCAAAGCCGTCGAGCAGACGCGAGCCATCCTCGAACTTCAGCGGGCCCGACTTGGCGACCATCCGCAGGTCGCCCAAGTCCTCTACGAGATCGGGCGGTCCCAAGAGGAAGCCGAGGCCGCCGACCAGGCCCGCGACAGCCACATGCAGGCACTGCGAATGTGGGAGCGAACCCGCGGCGACGACCATCCCGACCTGGCGTACGCATTGACCAGCCTCGGCCTGCTCGATGTTCAATCCGGCGACCCGTCCACCGCGGTCGAACGCCTGGAGCGCGCGCTCAAACTCCGCGGCGGCCGAGGCCTCGATCCGAACCTCTTGGCTCGAACGCAGTACGCCCTGGCCCAGGCCCTGCACGCCACCGGAGGCGACCACCCCCGCGCCCGCGAACTCGCGACCAAGGCTCGCGACACGTTTGCCAAGGGCAAGCACCCGGATCCGAAAGCGGCGAAGGCCGTGGAGCGGTGGCTGGCCGAAGCCACCAAGAAGCCCGAGCCCACCGCCGGTTGAGCGCTCCGCTAGCCGCTGCAGGTGGAGCAGGCCGTGGTCGCTTGCTCGCAACGAGTCTCGGACCGCGTGCACGCGTCGGTGTACTTCGTCTCGTCCTCGTGGGATTCGGCAAGCCCGCAGATCCGCTCCGAGACGTCACAGATCGCGTCCTTGAGCTTGCAGATCCGCTCGCAACGGCTCCCTTTGCCACTGTCCTTGCCTTCGTCCGCCGGCGTGCCGGCTGCGTCCGGGGTCGGCGACGTTGTCATCGACGTCTCCTCGGATCCGGAGATGCCTTGCGCGGACAGGTCAGCATCGAGCTGTTCGAATCGAGCCTCGAGTTCGTCGAACGTCGGTGGCTCGCTGGCGTAGTCCCTCTCGGCGGCCGCGGATTCTCCGGTGTACCCGTCCGCCATCCCGAAGTCCCCGCCGGGCGCGGCCGAAGCCTCAGGAGCGACCGCGTCGCGTGGCGCCCCCTTTGCGCAGGCTGCCACCCACAGCAGCGACAACAACACCGTGTCGCGGCGCTTCACAGCTCACCTCCGAGTTCACGCTCGAGCAAGAGCGCGTTGATCTCCAGCGCCTTCTCGTACGCCTCGAGCGCCTCGTCGTCCTGCCCCTGCGACTCGTACAGCTCGCCCCGAAGCGCCCACAACCGGGCGGTGAACGGGCTGGCTTCGCTGTCTTCGTCTCCGAGCCCTTCGGCGACCACCTCCAGCAGCTTGCCTTCGCCGAGGGGATCGACATCCGGATGGTCGAGCCGCAACCGCACCAAACGACCGTACGCGTCGTGCCGGAGGGCAACGGCCGCGCTGGAGGAGTCTTCACTCGAAGGCCATGGGCCCGAGCGCAGGGACTCGAGAGACTCGATCGCGCCGGCGAAGTCGCCCTTGCCAACCTTGAGGTCGACCGCGCGGTGCTGGACCTCGAGGCGCTGCCCGAGCGCGACCAATACGTCGGGCCGCTGCGGGACGATCCGATCGGCCTGGGCCAAGCCCACAAACATGCCCCCTGCACCCAACACCATGCCGATGGCCAGGGTTCCAAAGCGACTCATGCTTCCAACGGCTCGCGGTCTCATGGCGCCCCTCCCATCGTGCTCGAAGGTCTGAGAGAGGCGAGCAAATCCTCTCGAAGCGCGCCGCGACCATCGTCGACCGCGACGCCAATCTCGGCCCGAGCGTCCGGGGCGAGCATGTCGAACTGCGCTTGCAAGGTGATCGACATCCCCTGCGCACCGCCGAGCTGCGCAACGGACTCGGGACTGCGCTCCGGCATCGGGTCCGGTCCGGTCGAGATCACCACGACCGCCGCGGCCGCGGCTGCGACGGCCACCCCGACGCCGACGCGCCAATCGAACATCCGGCGCCACCACGGTGTGAAGCCAGACTCGGCCTCGAGCTGCTGCGCGACCTCGGACCAAACGGCGCGGGCCGCCTCGGGCTCGAGGGTCTCGGGGCCGGCGGCGTGCCGGAAGAGATGGACGACGGCCAGCTCGGCCTCGACCGAGCCCCGCGCGCCTTCAGACTCCTGACCGGCGCGAAGTGCGTCTTCCCACTGGGGGTCGAGCACCCCCTTTTGCTTCTCACTCATGACGTCTCGCCTCTCTTCGTCTCCCGAACGCTGGCCGCAGGAAAAACCTTACGGCACATCGAACATAGAGCTCGTTCATGCAGCCAGGCGCCCGTTGGCGCCCCTGTGCGGGGAAAGTGTGTACGGCGCGTCCGGGAGGGCGGCTCGCACGGCTGGGCCCTTGGCAACAGCAGATCCATCTATCGAAGCTCCATCGCGAGGGAGACCCCTTGTTTTTCGCACGCGACTCGAAACGCGCGGCATGCCCGGAACAGCAACACGTCCAGGGTCGCGAGCTTGACGTCGAGCGCCTCCGCGCACCCCTTGCGATCCCGATCCTCGAGCAACCGCATCCGGAGCACCGAGGCATAGCGCGGGTTCATCGTCTCGAGGATGGCGTCGATCTTGCCGCGCAGCTGAGAGCGCCGGACCTCCTCTTCCCCCGCCGTGGTCGGCGGCGGCGGGCCACCGATCGACTCGACGTGCTCCAAGAACGATCCACGTAGGCGCTGCCGACGGCCCGACGCTCGCAGCAGATCCCGAGCTTTGTTTTTCGCGAGCGTCTTGATCCAAGCGTAGATGCTGGGCTCGCGCCAGACGTAGCCCGGGAGCGCCCGGTTGGCGGCCATGAACGTCTCGCGCAGGCAGTCGTGCGCGTCGTCTCGGTCGCCAAGCATCGGGACGAGCACGTAGCTGTAGATGGTCGACGCGTAGTGCCGATACAGCCGCTCGAACGCCCGACGGTCTCCCCGCTGGGCCCGCTCGACAATTGCCCGCTCCTCGGGAAGCGGTTGGGGGCGCCCACTCACGCCGCCACAGGGTAGCGCGAGTGGCTCCTTGTCGGCCAAGCTCCCCCCAATGCCCCGCTTCGACCTCCTGGTCGCCCGCAACTCGCCCATGTCTCGGCGGGAAGTGAGTCGGATGTTCAAGACCAAGCGAATCCGTAGCCTGGACGGGGAACCGCTACGGGCGAAGGACAACGTGCCGCCGGCCGATCTGCCGACCCAGGTCCAGGTCGACGGCCGCCCGCTCACCCTGCGGGCCCGGTACGATCTCCTGCTGAACAAACCACTGGGCGTGGTCACGGCCCACCAGGACAACCTGCATCCGACGGCGTACGCGTTGCTGAGTGAAGCGCCGTTGTTCAAGGAACTGCGGGCGGTCGGGCGACTCGACAAGGAGACCTCCGGGCTCTTGATGTGGACGACCGACGGCACGTTGCTGCACCGGATCACCCACCCCCGCTACGCCGTGCCTCGGACCTATCATGTCGCGCTCGAGCGCCCGCCCGCGCCGCTGCCCGAAGGGCTCACGCTCAAGGACGGATACGCCCCGGAGATCACCGAGTACGCACAGCGGGACCCGCAGTCCCTGCACCCGGCCCTGCATCGGCCGGACGAGGCGCGGTCCTTTGCCTCGATCACCATCACCACCGGTCGATTCCACGAGGTGCGCCGCATCTTCGCCGCGCTGGACAGCCACGTGGTGGGTCTGGCGAGGGTCAGCTTCGGCCCGGTCGAGTTGCCCACCGACCTCGCCGCGGGCGCGTTCTCGCCCTACGACCTCAAGGCAGCCTTCGCCGGCATGCACCCGCGCCCGAAATAGGCGCGCGGCCACAACGCGGCCAAAACAGGGCCAGGGAGGCTCAAGGCGGACCACCTCGTGCCGATGAGGGAGGAGGACGGACGAACGATGAACGCCTTCAAGCCCATGTGTACCGTCCTGCTCGCCGGAGCCCTCGTCGCTGCGGCCGGATGTGATCTCTCTGTCTACCCGACCACTTCCGAGTACGAAGCGCAGGAGGCTGCCCGCGCATCGCTCGACCTCGACGCCGCATCCATGCCGGATGCTTCGGAGGTTGTCGACGTCGAGCTCACCCTCGACACGGTCGCGATCCATCGCCTGTATGAAGATCGCTGGGTGCTGCTGTCGGGCGACGAAGCCACCACGACCTTGGTGGCCGAGCCTCGCTCCGACGCGATCCCGGACGTCCCCATGAGGATGCAGGCGTATGACCAACTCTCGTTTGGCATCACTCGGGTTCGAGTCGCGACCGACGATGGCTGGCAAGAGGCGGAGCTGCTCGTCGATGAGGTGTTCGTGGATGGGGACTTCATCGTCGACACCGACGTCACCATTGCGTTGACCTTCGACCTTCAGGCTGGACTGCGCGGAAACGCGCAGACCGGGTATACCTTTGAGCCGCTGGTCGAAGCCGCCGTCCAGGCTGCTCGCTGAGCGTGATACCGTGATTTCCGCTGGGGCCAAGGCTCCACGGTTGTCCATGTCCGGCCCTCGAACACACGCGCTGCTGGCCCTGCTCGGTGCCACCTCGCTCGGCGAGATGGGCTGCTTCGGCGACGAGGACGGCGCGCAGCCGACTTCGAGCGTGGGTTCCGTCGGCGAGCCCGACTCCGGCGTCTTCGATCCCCACGAATCTGGAGCCAGTACCTCTGGGAGCACGGGGACCGGCACAGCGTCCGGGATGCCGGGTCCGGCCTCGGGGAACTCCGACCCAAGTTCAGACACGGCCGAGACGACCGACGCACCGAGCAGCGGGCCCGGAAGCTCGGCGGGGCCCGGCAGCACCGGTGCATCCGGATCCAGCGGCACCGGCATGGCGACCGGCTCGGCAGGCTCGTCTACGGGCTACTACGGCAGCACCGGCTACTACGGAAGTACCGGCTACTACGATGCGGAGCCAGACGACGGTTGGTACACCGGCCTGGGCTCGGTCGAGTGCGGCGACATCCCGCTGCGTTCCTGCCCCTGACCCGACAAGCACGTCTTCGTAGGCCGGTGCAGCCCCCGTCGCGGCGACACGGCCCAAGGCAGAGAAAGACGCGTCAGACCCTGGGCCGGGTCTTCCTGCGTCCTGCTAGAGTCCTCGCCCATGCGGACCCCGCTCGCGCTCCTCGTTCTCGCATCGCTCGGCGCTTGTGCCTCGAAGCCGACGCCACCGGTGTCCCCACCCGCAACACCCGACGCGGCCGAACCACCGGCGGACGCCCCGGTCGCGGACCCGGTCGCCATCGCGTCCACCGAGCCGCATCCGTTCGACGTCCGTGACCTGCTCGGGATGGACCGGATCAGCGACCACCAGGTCTCGCCCGACGGAAAGACCGTCGTGTTCGTACGCCGGGTGACCGACCTTGCCGAAGACCGCGGCCGTACCGACCTGTGGTCGATCCCAACCGCCGGCGGTGAGCCGGCTCGGCTCACGAAGGACCCCGCCAGCGACTTCAACCCGCGGATCTCGAAGGACGGCAACACCGTCTACTTCCTGTCGAGTCGAAGCGGCACCGTCCAGGTGTGGTCCATGCCGACAGCCGGCGGTGCCGCGACACAGCTGACCCAACACCCGCTGTCGATCGGCAACCTGACGCTTTCACCGGCCGGAGACACATTCGCCTTCTCCGCCGATGTGTTCGTCGATTGCCCCGACCTCGCCTGCACCGCCAAGCGGCTGGAGGACGAGGCTGCCGACCCTCGGACGGGTCGCGTGTACGACCAGTTGTTCGTCCGCCACTGGGACACCTACAAAGACGGGAGGCGCTCGCACCTGTTCGTGCAGCCGCTGGCCGGCGGAGCGCCGCTCGACGTGACCCAGGGCGTGCAGGGCGATGTCCCCACCAAGCCCTTCGGCGGCGCCGAAGACTTCGCGTATTCCCCCGACGGGACGACGCTCGTGTACACGGTGCGCCTCGCGGGCAAGAGCGAGCCCTGGTCGACCAACTTCGATCTCTATGCCGTCCCTGCGGCCGGCGGGACACCGCGGTTGCTGACCGGCGACAACCCAGCCTGGGATGCGCACCCCGTCTTCTCTCCCGACGGAAAGACGCTGGCCTTCGCGTCCATGAAGCGTGCCGGCTACGAAGCGGACAAGTTCACCCTGCGCACGATGGCCTGGCCCGATGGCGCGCCCCAAGCGATCACCCAGCATTGGGACCGCTCCGCCGGTTCGTTCACGTTCGATGCGGACGGGGCGTCTCTGCTGGTCATCGCCCAGAACTTCGGTCAGCGGTCTCTGTTCCGGGTCCCCCTGCAGCCCGACGCCGAAGTCACCGAACTCGTCCACGATGGTTCGCTGGGCGGGCCCGTGCCCATCGGGGACAGCATCCTGCTGGCCAAGCACGACCTCAAGCACCCCACCGAGCTGTACACGGTGCCCAAAGCGGGCGGTGAGCTGAAGGCCCTGACGCATATCAACGACGCCAAGGTCGCGGCGGCGCGCATGGGCGAGCCGGAGCAGTTCTCGTTTCGCGGAGCGGCTGGCGACACGGTCCACGGCTACGTCGTCAAGCCCGTCGACTTCGACCCCGAGCAGACCTACCCGATCGCGTTTCTGATCCACGGAGGGCCGCAGGGGTCGTTCGGCAATATGTTCCACTACCGATGGAACGCCCAGACCTACGCGGGTGCCGGGTACGCGGTCGTGATGATCGATTTTCACGGCTCGACCGGCTACGGCCAAGCCTTCACAGATGCGATCGGCAACGACTGGGGCGGCAAGCCGCTGACCGACCTGAAGAAGGGCCTGGCCCACGCCACCAAAGCCTACCCGTGGATGCAAGCCGACAACGCCTGTGCCCTCGGTGCGAGCTACGGCGGGTTCATGATCAACTGGATCTCGAGCCAGTGGCCGGACCGGTTCAAGTGCCTGGTCAACCACGACGGGGTCTTCGACGCACGCATCATGTACTACGCGACCGAGGAACTCTGGTTCCCCGAGTGGGAGCACCGCGGCCCCTACTACGCGAAGCCCAAGGCCCACGAGAAGCACAACCCGGCCCTGTTCGTCGACAAATGGAAGACCCCGATGCTGGTCGTCCAAGGCGCGCTCGACTACAGGGTCCCCGAAGACCAGGGATTGGGCACCTTCACGGCGCTGCAACGTCGCGGGGTCGAGTCCAAGTTGCTGTTCTTCCCGGACGAAAACCACTGGGTCCTCAAACCCAACAACAGCCTCCAGTGGCACGAAGTCGTGTTCGACTGGATGCGCACCCACACCGGCAAATGATGCAGCCCGGCCGCCGCCAGCCCCGCAGACGAAACATTCGTCCGCGCGCGACCGTTGTTGGGTCGCAGCCATGAGTACGCGCCGTCCCCCGAGCGCCCTAGAGGCGATCAGCGCCGAACTAGGGCATGAACAACAGGAACGGCGGGCTCATTTCCAGCCCGCGCTGTTGTTGTCCCTCGTGGTGGTGATCGCGCCTCTGGTCGTGTTCGGCGTTCGTCCCGACTTGCTGGAGCTCCCACCCGAGCGGCTCGCCGTCCAGATCCTGCTGTGGGTCCTGTGCCTCGTCGTATTCCCGGCGCTCGGCGTCGGGATTTTCTTCGTCGGCCGGCGCATGCGGTACGCCCTCGCACTGGCCGCAGTGGCGCTAACGGTCGTCGCTTCCACCGGGTGGCCCTTCTCCTCCTCCTCCCCCGCCGCCGCCCACGATCACGCCATGGCGCCCCTGGGCTGTCTGTCGGTCACGTTGATCACCGGCGTCGCGATGCTGGGTATCGGGGTGATCAGCGGCGCATTCGTACAACGACGCCGGGTCTCTGCCGTGTTCTGGGTCGCCGCGGGTCTCTCCCTCGTCGCGCTCAACGTCGTGACGTGGCACTGCCCGGCCTCGGGGATGCTCCACGTCGTTCCGTTGCACTTGGGCGGGGCCGCCGCCCTCCTGGGGCTCGCTGCCGTGGTCGGGTGGTTCGTCCGGCGCCGTGACGCCGAGGCTTGAGTCCAGCGCGCCGCCGGGCCAGCATGCTGCAGTGCTTCGCGTCGCCAAGGTGATCCCGCAGACCACGGCCGAGGGTCCGTTCGAGCGGTGCGCCCTGTGGGTCGCGGGCTGCGACCTGGCCTGCCCCGGCTGCTGCAACCCGGCTTTGTTCGATCCGGATTCCGTCGATCCGTTCGAGCCGGGAGCTTTGCTCGAGCTTCTTGACCGCGTCCATGGTGCGGGGGTTGAGGGACTCACGGTGCTCGGCGGGGAACCGCTACAGCAGCCCGAGGGCCTGGCGTGGCTGTTGGAGCAGGCGAAACGACTCGAGCTCGGAGTCATCGTCTTCACCGGGTATGAGCTGGAGGAGGCCGAGCGTCATCCGAGTTTCAATCGAATCTGGGCCAATCTCGACACCCTCGTCGACGGCCGGTTCGATGCTCGCCAACCCGAACTTCGTCGGCGGTTCATCGGCTCCGCCAACCAACGCCTTCACCACCGGACCCAGCGCTACGCCGATCCGGCGCTTTGGCACGGCCCCCAGCGCGTCGAGGTGCGAGTCGACGTCGACGGACACGTCGAAGTCCATGGCCTTCCGCGGCCCGTATCTCGGCTGACGCGCGCGCTGTAGCTTGTCATCGAAGTGAGACCGCCGGGACCGCCGGGACCCAGCAGGACAGTCTAGGCTGTCCACATGGAGCCTGCCGCCGGTTGTCGCATCGCGATCCTCGCTGCCGTGACCCTTTCGAGTTCGGCGTGCTTCACCGACCCCCCGGCCAACGACGACGGCGACTCGGCCGGGAGCACGTCGGAAGGCACGAGCATGAGTTCGGCGTCGGCGACCTCGACGACGGAGTCCGAGACCGCAAGCTCAACGCTGGATCCCACGCTGGAGGGCACCTCAACCTCAGGGACGACCGATGGCACATTGACCGGGAGTCCGACGTCGACGACATCCGCTGGAGGCTCGACGGGACCCGCTGCCTTCTGTGGGAACGGGGTGGCCGACGGGAACGACGCTTGCGACATGGCCGACCTGGGCGGACACACCTGCGACTCCTTCGGTTTCGTCTCGGGAAACCTTGGATGCAACCCCGACTGCCGCTTCGACTTCATGGGTTGTGAGGCCCCCGCGGGGATGGTCTTCGTACCGCCGGGCCCGTTTACGATGGGTTCCGAGGACCACCCCGACGAACTTCCAATCCGCGAAGTGGTTCTCAGCCCCTTCTTCATCGACGTCCATGAGGTCAGCGCCGCCGAGTATCAGGCGTGCATGGACGCCTCGGGATGTCAGGCCCCAGCCTCCACCGCAAACATGCAGTTCGATGACCAGTGCAATGTGGGACTCGACGGGCGAGAGGACCACCCCGCCAACTGTGTAGGATTCGACGCCGCCGCTGCCTACTGCATCTGGGCCGAAAAGCGACTGCCCACCGAAGCGGAGTGGGAGAAGGCCGCGCGCGGGATCGAAGGCATCCGGTATCCCTGGGGAGACGGACCCGCGCCGACGAGTCCGTGCCTGCACGCCCACAACGGTGTGGGAAACCCGGGGTGTGGCATGGACTCGACGGCTGCCGGAGGTACCTATCCCGCCGGAGCCTCGCCCTACGGCGCCGAAGACATGGCGGGCAACGTCTGGGAATGGGTCTCCGACTACTACGCAGGCACCTACGATGGTGCTGCGCTGCGGAACCCAACCGGCCCACCCGGAGGAGATCAGCGGGTCCTGCGAGGTGGCGGGTGGTACCAGGACGCCGCGGGCGAGTTTACCGCCTCCCGCCGCCACGCCACACCGCTCGACCTCTCGGACGCGTTCATCGGGTTCCGCTGCGTATTCCCGGCCCCCATGCCAATGTCGATTTGAGTGGCCCCTACGCTGCGGAGCGAGCCTGCTAGGGTTATGGCGTTCGCATGGCCGCCAAGAGACAGTTTTGGTTGATGAAGTCCGAGCCCGACGCGTACTCGATCGATGATCTCGAGCGGGACGGGTCCGAACCCTGGGACGGCATTCGCAACTACCAGGCTCGCAACAACATGCGCGCCATGAACATCGGCGACCTGGTGTTGTTCTACCACTCCAACGCCAAGCCTCCAGGGGTCGTAGGTGTCGCGAAGGTGTGCAAGACCACCTACCCCGACCACACCGCGTGGGACACGAAGAGCAAGTACTTCGATCCCAAGTCTCCACAGGACAACCCACGCTGGGAGATGGTCGACCTCGAGTTCGTGGAGAAGACACCAAACATCGTGTCCCTCGCCGACCTCAAGGCTGACCCCGCGCTGACGGACATGGTGGTCACCCAGAAATCCCGGCTCTCCGTACAGCCCGTCGGAAAAGAGCACTTCAAACACGTGCTCGCGGTCGCCGGCGCCAAGACCAAGGTCCGCTGAACCTCAACCTGGGGCGTCGAGGTCTCGCAGCATCTCCGCCTTGAGCGGCTGCGGGGCAAAGCTGTCCTCGATCCCGGTGCGGACAATGCTGCGTACGACGTCGTCACTCCAGCCAAACGCGTCGATGCACCGCTCATACTCGGTGAGGAGGTCGGTCCCGAACATCGGAGGGTCGTCACTGCCAAGCGTGACCCGCAGGCCCGCTGCGAGGAGGTCCGGGAGTGGATGGGCCGCAATCGTGGGAAAAAGGCCCAGCACGACGTTGCTGCTCGGGCACACCTCGAGTGTGATGGCCCGCTCGCGCAGGGTGTCGACCAACGTGGGGTCCTCCAGGCACCGCACGCCGTGGCCCAAGCGTGACGCCCCAAGGCTGCGAACTGCGGTCCATATCGATGCCGCGCCGGCCCCCTCTCCGGCGTGGGGAAGGCTTGCAAAGCCGGCCGCCCGTCCTCGCTCGAAGGCCCGAGCGATCGCCTCCATCGGGTAGTGGTCCGCTTCGGGGCCGCCCACGCCCAACCCCGCCACACTGCCCTCGTCGCGAGCGTCCATCCCCAACGCGAAGTCGACGGTCGCTTCGGCTTGGTGCGGCATCGAACGCACAACATCGAACACCCAGCGATGGACGACACCGTATTGACGCAACGCCTCGGCCCGTCCCGTCGCGAGCCCGGCCCACAGCACGTCTGCCGTGATCCCGCGCGCGCGGTGGGTCAGCGGCGTGAAGGTGACTTCGGCGTAGCGAACTCCCGCCGCGGCATGTCGCCGGGCGAGGTCCACGACCACATCTCGAATGTCCTGCACGGTCACCAGGCACCGGGACACGCCGATGTACAGCCGCAAAAAATCTCGGAACGAGCGAAACACGTACGCGGCACGCAGGCCCTGCGGACCCCCGTCAGCACCCGGCAAACGAACACCGTTGCGGCGGGCGAGTTTCAACGCAACGTCCGGGGCGATCGACCCCTCGAGATGGACATGCAACTCGACCTTGGGGAGCGCAGTCAGGAACGCCGTGCGACTCACGAAGGGCAGCGTAACGCGTGGTAGGGTCCCGCGGTGACGGACCAGGCGAGCACCCCTGATGGCCGGCCAATTCCCGGCTGGGCGGCGCTCCTGCCGGTGCTGGCACTCGTTGCTTTTCTGAGCCTGTTCATCCTGGTCTTGCCCGAGCGGTACCCGGGCTTCGAAGGCACCGGTCACCTGCCCCTTCTGCTGGCCGCGGTCGCCGGAGGCCTTGTCGCCCGCGCCCACGGCTGGTCGTGGGAGTCGCTGCAGGCCGGGGTGAACAAGGCGATCTCCATGGCCATGGGCGCCATGCTGATCCTTCTGGTCATCGGCCTGCTGATGGGGACATGGCTGGTCTCCGGTGTCGTTCCCGCGCTGATCGACTGGGGGCTCTCTCTGCTCTCCCCCTCGTTCTTCCTCCCGACCGCCTGCGCTGTGTGCTCGGTGGTGAGCTTGGTCAGCGGCAGCTCATGGTCCACGGCCGGCACGGTCGGGATTGCGATGATCGGCATCGGCGGCGCGCTCGGCATCAACCCCGCCATGACTGCCGGCGCGGTCATCAGCGGATCGTACTTCGGTGACAAGCTCTCACCGATGTCGGACACGACCAACCTCGCCCCCGCGATGGCTGGCGTGGAGCTGTTTGAGCACATTCGGCATCAGATGCTGACGACCGGGCCGTCGTGGCTGATCGCGATGGCGGTCTACACCGTGCTCAGCCTGGGGACCGACGTCAGCGTCGATGCGGCGGGCATCGACGCGATCCAATCCGCCATTCGCACCCACTACGACCCCAGCATCATCCATGTGTTGCCGCCCGCGGTGGTGCTGGTGTTCGTGCTCCGTCGACAACCGGCCCTGCCCACGCTTCTGCTCGGCGCGGGGCTGGGCGCAGCGTTGGCGCTCGCTCAAGGTACCGGAGCGGACTCGGTGATCAACTCCGCGATGTCCGGGCACGTCGCAGACACCGGCAATGATGGCGTCAACGACCTCCTCAGCCGCGGTGGCATGCTCGACATGGCGGGCACGGTCATCCTGATTCTGTGCGCCATGAGCTTTGGTGGCGTCATGGAGCGGACCGGCATGCTGCAGACGCTGGCGAGCAAGCTGCTCTCGCTCGCCAAGAGCGCCGGCTCGCTCATCGCCGTGACCGTGCTGACCGCCGCGGGCATCAACATCGTCGCCGGCGACCAGTACATCTCGATCGTGGTGCCCGGCCGGATGTACGGTTCGGCGTTCGCCGAGCAGGGCCTGCACCCCAAAAACCTCTCCCGCGCGATCGAAGACGGCGGCACCATCACCTCGGCGCTGATCCCCTGGAACACCTGCGGTGCCTTCATGGCGGCGACGCTGATGGTGCCTACCTCGGCGTACCTCCCCTACGCAGTGCTCAACTACGTCAATCCGTTGCTGTCGATCCTGTTCGGCTTCCTGGGCATCACGATTGCCAAGCGGGCTCGCGCCGACAGCACCACGCCACCTGTGGCAGGCTGATCGGGTGCGCGCCCGTTTCGTAACCGCGGCCATCGCTGTCGCGGCGACGGGCTGCAACGCCTCTGCCGAGGGCGTGAGCATCGACGCCGGGACCGAGACCTCAGCTCAAGGCTCGACCGAAACGGGAACCGTCGCCAGCACATCCTCCGGCAGCACCTCGGGGAGCGCTGACACGACCACGACCACGGGCGGCAGCGACGGGAGCACGACCACGGGCGGCCCCGACCGGCTCTGCGAAGCGATCGACATCTCGCTGGTGTTTGACCGACAAGCGCCGATCTACGGCTTCGAGCAACGACTCGCGGTCGCGGAGTTTCTGGACGAGGTGACCGAACAGACCGGTGCCCGGGTTCGGGTGTTTCCCAACGCCGGCGCGCCCGAGCCCCCGCCATGGGACTGCACGCTCGATGCCGAGGGTCCGGCAGGTGGCCTCACGTTCATCTGGGGAGAGGGGGGAGCGGCCCGCAACAGCGCCCGCACCAAGCTCGAGTGCGTCTACGACGGAGTACGCAACTACCCCAGCGACACCAGTGCCGACGGCGATTGGATGTTCACCGGACTGCTGTTCCCGTTCCTCGAGCACGACGACTGGCCATCGGAAGACCGGACGATCTCGGTGAGTGTCATGCTCGCGAACACCGACGATGACGAGAGCAACATGTACGCCAGGCCCGGCTTGGCCAGCGATGCGTTTCTCCGTCTGGCGGCCGACGGCGACCGGGACCGCGCTCTGAGCCTCACCGTTGGCCAAGACGCCGACGAGCTCCACACCTTCGCGCTGGCGCTTCACCCCAACGCGCTGCACACCGAGTGGGACGACGAGGACTTCGAGGCATCCTTCGATGACTTTCTGCCGGCGGTGGTCCAGGCCTGCGCGACGGCCGATGAACCCGAAGTCCCCGAGCCCCCCGGCGGCTGCGAGCACATCGACATCCTGTTCGTCGTAGACGGGTCGTTGTCGATGGCCGAGGAACAGGCGGCGCTGCGCGGCATCGATGGGCCTCCGGTCTTCGCAGACTTCACCGACGCCCTCGCGCTCAACCTCGACACGCTGCAGGACATTCACATCGGCGTGATCTCGGCAGAACCCGACGACACGGTGCTGCACACCCACCGAGATCAACCAGCCGTTCCGCCGGGACCTGAGACCGACTGCGGACTGACACAACCGTGGATTGTCGCCCCCTCCCCGACCCTGCAAGAGGACTTCGCCTGCCTGGCGGCCACCACCGCTTCGAGCACGCTCGAGACGACGTCCAGGAACGCCGCGGAGGCACTGACCGTGGCGGACAACGCTGGCTTCCTACGAGACGACTCCGTGGTCTTCGTGGTCATGCTAACCGACGAGGACACGCTCGGGCTCGGGGCGACGCGCGTGCAGGAACACGAACTCCTGCTCTCCGCCGTGGGAGGCGACCGCGACCGCATCGTGATGCTCGCGATTGCGGGGGACCCTGGTGTGTTCGAGGCCCCCAAGACCACATGCGTTGGCCCCTACGGAACCGCGTCTCCGGGCCGCCGGCTCGGCGCCGTCGTGGCTTCGTTCGGGGTCGCGGGCACCACCTCGGACATCTGCGCCGGGGACCTCGCGCAGTCGCTCGACGACGCGCTCGGCGACCTCGTGCAGGCTTGCGTCAGCTTCGTCCCCGAGGGCTGAGACGGGGGCCCACAAGCACCGCGAACCAAAGAGAACGGGCGCGCCCGTTGTCCCGTGGTGAGGACAGCGGAGCGCGCCCGCGGTGCGGCCGCAGCCGCACGCTCAAGAAGCTCTAGACGGGGTCGATACCAATGCAAGGGTCGACTTCGGAAGGCGTGCAGCCCTCGCAGTCCCACCGGAAGTTGTCGACGAGCAAGGTCGTGTCGAACGCGGAGTCACTCATGTCGAAGAGCGCAAAGGTCAGCTGGAGCAGCTCGTTCGGGACGACGGTGCCTTTGGCCTCGTACCAGCCGGTCGCACCATCGTTGGTGAACTGCGTGCCAGAGAGCTCCTCAGCTCCGCCCTGGTAGTCGGCGGGCCACAGCGCGGTGACGGTGCAGGGCTCGTCGTTCACGAAGCACAGGTTGCCCGTGTAGCTCTCCGAGTTGGACCAGGCGACGAACATGTCGTTGAACTGGGTGTCGACGTACTCCGGGAACTCCTCCGAGAAGTAGGCGAAGTCGAACGAGAAGCCATAGGTCCCGCCGGGGACCGGAGTCTCGAACTGGAACCAGATGAGGTCGTTGGCATTGCCGCCGCCGAGGTTCCACTGATCGATGAGACTGTCGGAGCAGTCGTTGGTCAGGTCGCAGTTTACGAACGGAGTGCCACCAGCACCGCCAGCGCTGCCCGGCAGTGGGCTCAGCGGCGCGGGAAGAGGCGTGTTGGAGGGGTTGGTCGTGCCATCGCCGAGCGGGTCGCCGAACTCGATCAGGGCGCCGTTCGCATCAAGTGCAGGGAGGGGACCGGTACCGATGACGAGCATCGACTCGCCCTCACGGGGACGCCACAGCGGCAAGCCGTCGCCGGGGTCGATGAAGTCGCCGAACTGCTGAGCGATCCGCCAGGTGTTCGCGTCGTTGGCCGCGAAGATAGGGTTGAAAATCGGAATGGCCGTGTTGGGTCCGCCCTCGCATCCCAGACCGATGGCGTTGAACGGGTTGTCGGTGCCGGAGTCGCACGGCGTCAGATCGCCGGGCGCCTCGCAGATCTCGACCACTCCGCTGTCCGAGTCCGACTCACTCTCGCTGTCGCTCTCACCGGTCGAAGACTCTCCTTCGCCGCCAGTGGTCGAACTGCCAGACTCGCCGCCGTCGGTGTCGACGCTGGTCCCCGTCGAGGAACTCCCGCCCGACTCGGTTTCGCCAATGCCCGTGCTCGAGCCTCCGGCGCTGTCGGTCTCGACAACGTCGCCCGTGCTCGAGCTGCCGCTGTTGCTGTCGGTGTTGACGGTCGTGTTTCCGGTGGTCGTCCCCGAGCCGCTCTCCGTGCCAGCGCCTTCGGTCGCGGAGTCGCTGTTCCCATCGCTGCCGCCGGTCGAGCCGTCGTCACAAGCAATAAACAGGAGCGAAGCGAGCGAAATGGTGGCCACCCGGCCGAGTTGAAAGTTGTTCATCGTTGCGTTCCCTTGATTCTCTTTAAGAGGTTCTGTCGGTTTCGGGCCGGGGCCCCTGGCGTACCCGGTGAGCCCGATTTTCAGGAACCCGTTTCGGAACACCGAAGTGTCCGCCGCGTCCCCCACGGTGCAGCCCATGGTACGCCGCGCCGATCGCGGAAGACAACGAAAGAACAGCGGTGGAAGCTCACGACATTCGCGGCGACCCGGTGCTGGGTCCGAGTTCTGCCTCGGGTGCCAAGGGAACGCCTGTTTTGGCGTCTCGAAACCTTGAGAGCGAAATCCGCGGCCGGAACGCGCGAATCCGTGACGCCGTCCCAGCCTGGACCAGCCGTGCGCGCAACTCTCGGTCGCCGGTTCGCGCACGGCGGCAGGCGCGGTCCGATCCCGCGCTCGAGAGCGGCCGGATAGCTCACGCTTCCGGGCATTGGGCCGCGCGCACACTTCGCGTATCGTCCGCAAAACCGTTCAGCGTCTCGGCCACGATCTCGGCCTTGGCGCCGGTTCGGGCCCACCCCATCGGATATCTCCCATGCCCTACGACATGAACACCATCCTCAAAGACCGTACGGCACGGCTGTGCCTGCTCTCCGCCCTGACACTGCTGGGGACTGCATGTGGCGATGACGTCACAGCGGCGACCACGGGCGGCTCCACCGGCGAAGACTCGGCCACCACGGGGACCCCGGCGACCACCACGACCTCGACCACCGGCACGTCGACGACGGATGCGCCGACCACGGATGCGTCGACCTCGACGATGGGGGCCGATTCCTCCACAACGGACCCTGGGACGGAAACCACCGACTCGACGACCGATCCGAGCGATGGAAGCACGACGATGGTCGACCCGACCAAGGGCGAGACCGACGCCTCGACCGGGGACGAATCCACCTCCGATGCGACGACCACCGGAGAGGCCATGCAGGAGTGCCCGTACGGGGAGCTCATGGCCCCGGACGTTCTCAGCACCACCACGCTTGGTGAGGACTCCGAGTTCACCAACTCCTGTGGTGGCGGCGGGGCGCCGGATGTGTCCTACACACTGACGGCCCCTGCGGATGGCACCTACTTCTTCACGGCGAGCAGCCCCGACGGCGCGGTCGATCCTCTGGTCGCGGTCTATGACGGCACCTGCGGCGGGCCCGAGCTCGACTGCAACGAGGACATCAACGCCGGAACCACTGACGCCGAGGTCAACGTTGCACTGACGGCCGGCCAAGACGTCACCGTCGTGCTCGACGGCTTCGCGCTCGGTGGCGGCGCCATCGACCTCGAGGTCACGTTCTTCGCCGGGGGCTGCCCAGACGGCGACCTTGGGAACACCGTCCCGACGATGCTGACCGGAACCACGGTTGGCACCGACAACACCGTCTTCGGCGCCTGTGGCGGCAACACGGCGAACGACGATCAGCTCACGTTCACCGCGCCCACCGACGGCGTGTACACGTTCGACACCGCCGGTTCGGACTTCGACACCGTCCTGTTCCTCCTCGATGGATGTGGCGGAGACGAGCTCGGTTGCAACGACAACGTCCTCAGCGACGAGACCTCGCACCTCAACCTGCTGATGACCGCCGACCAGGAAGTCATCGTGGCTGTCGACGGCGCGAACCTGGAAGAGGGCAACTACACCGTCACCGTCGACCGCGACGAGTGCCCGGACTTCGTCCTCGACAACACCCTGCCCGTCTTCTTCGAAGGCTCGACCGTCGGAGAGCCCGACGCCAGCGCAGGCAGCTGTGGCGGCGCCGGTGCCTCGGGGACCTCGTTCTCCTTCACCGCCCCCCAGGCCGGCGTCTACACCATCGACACCGCCGGTTCCGAGTTCGACACCGTGCTCTACACGCTCGACGCGTGTGGCGGCAACGAGCTGGCTTGCAACAACGACGCGATGGACACGACCTCGCGTCTCAACGTCACCCTGGCGGCCGACGACGAGCTGCTCTTTGTGGTCGACGGTATCAACGGAGCCTCGGGCAACTACGACGTCAACATCGCGTTTGACGAGTGCCCCGACTTCGACCTTGGCCAAGACCTGCCGATCACGGTCACGGGCAACACCGAGTTCGAGACCGACGCGAGCTCCGGTTCATGCGGACCGGGCAACTCCAACGACGTGGCATACACGTTCACCGCGCCGCAGGCCGGAAACTACGTCTTCGACACCAACGGTTCCACGTTCGACACCGTCCTGTACTACTACGATGGCGCGACCTGCGTGGGGACCGAGATTGAGTGTGACGATGACGATGGCGATGGACTGGACTCGCTGCTGACCATCAACATGGTCGAGGACCAAGAGGTCACCCTCATCGTCGACGGTCGCTTCGGTGGCTTCGGCGACTACGTCCTCAACGTGACGCTTCCCGAGTGTGGCAACGACTTCGTCGAGCTCGGCGAAGAGTGCGACGGCACGGTTCTCCCTGACACCTGCTTCTCCTTGGGCATGGGTGGCGGCACGCTCGCGTGCGACCCCGTCACCTGTCAGTACGACACCGCTGCTTGCGGAGATGACTGTGGCAACGGAACGCTCGATGCGGGCGAGGTCTGCGACCTCTCCGAGTACGGCGGAACGACCTGTCAGTCGCAGGGCTTCGCCGGCGGCCCGCTGGGTTGTGGCGCAGACTGCACCTCGTTCGACGAGAGCGAGTGCTCAGACGACATCGTCGTCGTTTGCTCGAGCCCCGGAGCTGCTCTCGACAGCCTGCTCCCGCCTGCCACCGACACCATCACCATCCCAGACATCGGAGTCATCGCCGACGTCGACGTCTACTTGGACGTGACCCACACGTTCACCGGCGACCTCGAGATCTCCTTGAGCGCCGACGACCTCGCGCTGCAGAACACCCTGAGCGACAACAACTGCGGCGGCATCGATGACGTCCTGACGACCTTCAACGACGAAGGTGACTTCCTGGTCGGGAGCGCCTGCATCGCGCCTGTGGGCATCGAAGGCAACATCATCCCGGATGCGTCGCTGAGCGTGTACGACGGCGGAGCCTCTGCCGGTGAATGGACGCTCACCGTCGACGACCAAGTGGGTGGAGACACTGGCACGCTCGACGAGTGGTGCCTGTTCATCACCCTCGAGTAGCCGAGGGTCATCGCTCCGAAAAGAAAGGACGGCGCCTCCGGGCGTCGTCCTTTTCTCGTTGGCAAAGGCCGCGAGCGGGAACCGCCCGGACCCAGAGCTGGGCCAACCGCTACAGCGGCACGCCGAGTGCAGCGCACTCGAACGCCATGTACGGAAGCGCGCACTCAAACAGGCCAACGATCCGGTCCACGACGCCGTCTCCAAGCATCTCCTCGTCCGTCAGGTTGGCCACCGCGATGTGGTCCTTTCGCTTGAGGTCCACGATATGCGGATGGTCCGCGTCGAAGCCCTTGGGGGGACGCTTGAGACTCTCGCCTCCGAGCGAAAACCGCTTCGTGAACTCGTCGCCGCGGGTCGCCGCGGTCCAGGCGTCGGGATGCTCGACGATACGAGAGCGGATGGAGGCCAGCGCTGACGACTCGGGCCGCCACATTCCCACACCGACGAAGTGTCCCTCCGGGGAGATGTGCGCATAGAAGCCCGGCGCGTGCGCGTCTTTTCCGACCTCGTGTCGGAAGTGGATCCCGACGTTCGTCTTGTAGGGAGTCTTGTCCTTCGCGAACCGGACGTCTCGGTAGACCCGCATGATCGAGCCGCCGACTTTCTTGTCGCTCGCGACGAAGTGCTTGGAGATGCTCTCGAGCCGCGGTGCGACCGCGCGGACGAATGCCCGCGCGGGTTCTCGGACCTGAGCCTCGTAACGAGCCTTGTGCTCGTCGAACCAGACCTTGTCGTTGTTCATCCCCAACTCGACGAGGAAGCCGAGCATCTCCGGTCCGAACTTCGAGAACTCGGGGCCCGCCGGCGTCTTCTTGGCAGCGGTCTTCTTGGCAGCGGTCTTCTTTGCCGGCGGGCCCCGAG
>CAJXVA010000074.1 GCA_913061055.1 uncultured Pseudomonadota bacterium | reverse complement strand
TCTACACTAGATCGCTCGTCGGCAGCGTCAGATGTGTATAAGAGACAGGAAGAAGGACAAGAAGGACGACAAGAAGGACGACAAGAAGGACGACAAGAAACCGTCCTGACGTTCGGGGGTGCCACAGATGCGGCTTCCACTTCGCCACGCGCCTCCGGGCATCGACACCCAACTGCGTCGCTGCGCGCATCTCGAGACGCTCGTGGAGGCCGCGATCGGCTTGCCGTTGGGTCCGGCTGCAGCCGCGCTCTCGTCTCGACGCTCGCGGGGACGCCACGGAAATGCACTGCAATGGCACCTCGGCCTCGATGCTCACGATGGTGAGGCCCAGCTCGACTGGGAGGACCGGATCGAGATCAAGCTGGTCTCGGTGTGGCGCCGGGGAAAGGGCGCGGATGCCCGAGTCGGGTGCGACAAGCTCAAGGTCTGCGACGTGGGGGTGGACCCCTGGCACAAGCTCGGCAACGTGATGTGGGTGTTCGCGGACCGGGTCACCCGCACCGTGGTTGGCGCCGTGCAGACGACGCTTGCCGGCGAGCTGAGGACGCGCCTCGCGACCGCTTGGGACCAGGACCCTCACTTCGAGCATCCGATGTTGTTCGTCGAAGCCCGCGAGCATGCCGGGAAGTCGGCGCCGGCCTACTACCTCTCGGCGCGGTGGTTCGAGACCGAGGGCTTGCTTCCGCAGCCCGTCCCGGCGATCCAACCGTTCGACTCCACCTGGTGGAGTGCGGCCCGAAACCGCCATGGCCGTGACCCGTGGCTGACGTTGGTCGACGGTTCGTGCGATGTGGTGGGGTGCCCACGGTGCGGGGGTCCCATCGCGTTCGATCCCAAGGCCGTGCGCAGCGACGGCTTCGCGCCGGCCCGCCATGGAATGCCGGCTGACGGTCCGTGCCTCGCGCGGGCGCACGCGGTCGTCGATGTGCGCACGGTTGCTGCGTCGGATGCTTTCGACGCCCAGGCCATATGCGCCGGCATTGAGTCGCGCCTCCCTGCCGATGAACTCGACCGGCTCACCAACCGCGTCGCGGAGCCGGCCGACCATCTCCACGGCGCCTGAGGTCCGCCGAGCCGGACCCGCCGTCGGAGCACGGATGCGAAAAACCCGAAGTCACGGACCAAGGTGACCTCGGGCTTTCCCTGACGTGGCGCCCCGTCGGAGCAGGCCACGGCATCCAAAGCTGTATGTTCGTCGCGGCAGCCTCGTTTGGGCTGCCCGCGCGGTCTGGCCCCCCAGCACCGCGCTCAAGTGCGTCCTTCAGAAACGACCGAGTCGCTTCGATCAGACTCAAGCTACGCGAAGAAAGCTAGATACCGTGGAAGGCTCGCGTACCGCCTTCCGTCAATTCAAGAGCCTAAACTAACAAAGGGCTCAGAAGAGATAAAAAAGTCAGGAAAAGAAGGTTTCAAGTCAGTAGAAGTGACCAAGCTAGGAAATAGTCAGCAAAAACAAGCCAGCTAGCGATCAAGCGGTCAGTTCAGTGAGAAGCCAAGGTCAAGATAAGCAGGAAGCTAAGGACGAGGAAGCTAAGGACGAGGAAGCTAAGAGAAGAGCGAAGCCGGAGAGGAAAGCCAAAAGAGTAAGTCAGACTCAAGCTTCACCTCCCCCTTGTGCACGGGCTGGGCCAAAATGGCAACATGTTGAAATTGCTGAAAATGGCCAATTTGAGCATCGGGGAAAACCTGGATCGGCACGCCTGGCTATGACAAAATAGTCCGGGTCGGCCAGGCAACCGCGGTTGTCGCCATGACATCGATGTCGTGCGTGACCCCGGATGACGAATCGGCGCGGAGATCAGCTCCTGCCGACAAACCGTCTGGGCCCCCTTTTTTGCGCCATGTGGAGGGGGAGCAGTCTTGGAGGCCACCGGACGGGTCGGGTTCGTGCTAATCCGTCGGCCCGTTCCGGTCGATGAACGACGACGAACCTCCGAATCCGAACCCTCCCCGTGCCGTCCTCAAGTTTGGCGGGGAGGTTGTCGCAGACGCCGCTGCATTGGCCCGCGTGCTTGATGAAGTGCGTGCGCTCGTCGCAGACGGCTGGCGTTTCGTCATCGTCCACGGTGGCGGGCCGCAATCGAACACCCAGGCCACCGCACTCGGGCTCGACGTCCGTAAAGTGGCAGGCCGGCGGGTGACCGACCGAGCAACCCTTGAAGTGGCCAAGCAGATCCTGGCCGGTGCGGTGAACGTCGACGTCGTCGCTGCAGCGAAGGCCCGAGGCGTTCGCGCCGTGGGGATCGCCGGGGTCAGTCTGCTCACCGCGACGCGGCGCCCTGCCGAGGTCGTGGACGGGCAGTCCGTCGACTGGGGGTTCGTCGGCGAGGTGTCTGAGATCGACACCGAACTGTTGGAGGCCTTGTGGGCTGTCGGACGTGTGCCCGTGCTCGCACCGCTTGCGGCTGACTCCTCCGGGCAGGCCTACAACATCAACGCCGACACCGTCGCATCCGCGCTTGCGGCGGCCGTCCGTGCCGACCACCTCTTCCTGATGACCGCTGCGGGCGGCGTCCTCAAGAACATCGCGGAGCCCGACTCTCGCATTCCCACGCTCACGCCGAACGAAGCTCGAGACGCCATCGCCTCCGGCGTCATCGTGGGCGGCATGATTCCAAAGGTCGCCGATGCTCTCGACCAACTCGAGCAGGGGATCGGCGTCGTGCACATCCTGGGCACCACCTCGTTGCGCGCCGCCGCCAACGAACCCGGCAGCGTCGGCACGGCCATCGCCTCGGAGGGCGTTCGATGAGCGAAGGCGACATCCTCGCGCTGCTGACGATCGTGCTGTGCCTGGGCGGCAGCATGTTCTTCTCCGGATCCGAGACCGCGGTGACCTCTTTGGGGGAGCACCAGGCGGCCAAGATTCTCGAAGACGGAGGCCGTGACGCAAAGACGGTCTCCAGCTGGGTCAACCAGCCGGTGAAGGTGCTCTCGACGATTCTCGTCGGCAACAACATCACCAACACCCTCATGGGTGCGATGGCGACGGCGCTGGCGATCGAGCATCTGCAGGGCGGCGCGTGGGGAGATTGGGCGGTTCCGGTGGCGGTGTTCGTCACCACGGTCTTGTTGCTCATCTTCGGTGAGATCTTCCCGAAGGCGGTGGGTCGCGCCTACTCGCACAAGCTCGCGCTCCCGCTGCTCTCGGTCCTCAACGTCCTGGGCCGGGTCCTGTCCCCGGTGGTGTGGACGCTGACGAAGCTGACCAACTGGATGCTTGCGCGGACCGTGACCGGAGAGCACGGACACAGCAAGGTCACCTCGGATGACCTCGACTTCCTGGTCAAGGTCGGTCAACGCGAGGGCACGATCGCGGCCGATCAGGCCGAGCTGCTCCGAGGCATCTTCCGCTTCGATGACAAGATCGTTCGCGACATCATGGTCCCTCAGCGCGATGTGACCGCGATCGACTTCGATTGGGATGTGGATCGCGTTGTCGAGGTTGCCCGTCACTCCGGGCACTCACGCATGCCGGTGTTCGAGGGCGACCTCGACTCGATCAAGGGCGTGTTGCACATCAAGTCGCTGATCGGCCAGCACGAGGCCGGGCGCGAAGAGGTGGAGCAGGCGATGCGCCCGCCGCTGTTCGTCGCTGAGAGTCTGCTGATCTCCGACCTGCTGCAGCGGTTCAAAGAGGAGCGCAAGCACCTGGCGATTGTCGTCGACGACGGTGGTCACACGGTCGGCGTGGTCACGCTCGAGGACGTGCTGGAGCAGATCGTCGGCAAGATCTTCGATGAGAGTGACCAGGCTCCTTCGGCCGCGCTGGACCACCTCGGCGTCTGTTACCTCGATGGGACCGCCAGCCTGCGCAACGTCGAGGAGACGTTCGACATGGAGTTCGAAGAGTTCGACGGTGTCGACTCCGTGGGCGACCTGCTGACCCAGCTTGCCGGCCAGATCCCGATCGCGGGCTCGGTGGTGGTGTTCGAGAACCTTCGGTTCAAGATCCTCGCGGCCAACGATCGCCGGGTCATTCGAGTCAGCGTCGAAGCGGTCGAGCTGGACGAACACTCCAGTGACGACTGAACCGAGAGGTGCGGGCGCCTCAGCTGGCGTGCCCGAGCGCCCGGGCGAGCGCCCATGTGGGGAACACTTGCCGATACAGCTCGTAGTCCAACACCGAGGTGTTGAAGAATACGCCACAGGGGGTCTCCGGCGGCCAATGACCGTCGTCGCGCTGACGCTCCCGCAGGAACGCGAGCCCGGTCTCGATCGCCTCGGTTTCGTGGGGGGCGATGTCCTGCAGGGTCAGGACAGCCCACGCGGTCTGGGTGACGGTGCTGGGTTCGTCGGCCTCGAGTCCGTGGGGCGTGTCGGTGAGCAGTCCCAAGTAGCTTTCTCCCCAACCGCCGTCCGGCCGTTGATGCTCGACGAGCCACCGGCTGGCTCTGGCGAACGCGGGGTGCGAGGGGGGGAGACCCGCGGCGAGGAGGCCAGAACAGGCGAAAAACGTGCCGTAGGTGACGTTGACGCCCCAGAAACCGAGCCAGCCGCCGTCTTCGTGCTGCTGCTCGAGGAGGAAGGTTCGGCCCGCCGCCACGGCCTGGCGCACACTGCTGCGGAGCTCGCTGGGCATGGCTTCGCCAAGCTCGCGCTCTGCGTAGGCCAGCCCGCGCACGCAGCTCCCCGTGCACTCCGTGTACGAGTACTCCAGCATGCAGTTGCCGTAGATCTCCGCCGGGTTGTAGTGCTTGAGCACCATCGGCCCGCGCCGAGGTTCGTAGGACCCGAACCCGCCGTCGTCATTTTGGCGCTGCAAGATGAACTCGACGGCGCAGAGCTTGCGGCCGAGCTGAAGCTGTCCAACCTCGTCGCTCATGCCCGCGTCCTGGATCCGCATGAGCGCCTCGAGGGCTTCGGCGGTGCAGTCACTGACCGGCCACGGGTGGTCTTCGTTGGCGAAACCCCAGCCCCCGTAGGCGGGCTCTCGGAAGTGCCGGGCGCCGCCGAGGACGTCGGCTTGCATCTGCGCGGTCGGAAGCCAGCGGGAGGCCGCCTGCGCGATGGAGCGCGCCTGCTGGGACGCCGGACCTTCGCTCAGCGCTTGCAGGATGAAGGAGGTGTCCCAGATGTCGGAGCGGGCGCCCGCGAATCGGGTCCCAAGGGTTTCATCTTCCCAGACCCAGTACTCCATGCCCGCGATGCCCTGGGCGAGCTCGGGATGCTTGGGGTCTTGGGCGTGGAGTGCGAGGCAGAAGAGGAACCCGTTGACCGGGCTCAAGCACACGTAGTTGGTCGAGCGGAACTCGAACAGGATGTGCTCCATCGCTTTGCTCAGGGCCCGCTTACGCAACACACCGGGGACGACCCGGTCGACGTGGCGCAGCGCGGCGAAGATCTTCTTGAGCGCGGGCGCGGGGTCTTCGTAGAGGTCGGTGGCGGCGATCGACTCGGTGTACTGCTCGAAGTCGGCCGTGTTGTAGCCGCGCGGATACAGCTCGGAGCGCACTGCGTCGAGCAGGGGACCGCCCGGCGCGACCACCTTGGCGCCGTACAGGTACGACAACCCCAGGTAGATCAGCCGCATGTGGCAGTACAGCCGTCGCGGGTGCATGGGTGCCGACTCGGGCAAGAGCCACAGCTCGGGCATGATCGGCTGTGCTCCGGTCCACGGGTACAGGCCCAGCAGTGCCAGCCAGATTCGGCCCCACGTTGGGATCTTGTAGACGCCCCCTGCGTCCGAGATGACGCGACGGGCTCTCGCGCACATCGGGTCGTCCGCGGGAACGCCGAGCAATCGCAGGGCGACGTAGCCAAGGGTGGTGTGGAACAACCACGCATTGCCTCGGAACGCCCGCGGCTCATCAGGGTCGTCGGTATGAACGACCGGAAGCATGCCCCAGCCGCCTCCAGGGAACTCCTGGACCTCGAGGCTGCGACGGATCAGAGCCCGGCGCGTCTGTGGGATCTCGTGGCCGATGATGTGGCAGACGAAGACGTACTGGCAAACCAACATCGGGTTCCAGACGACCTCTCCGGCGAAGGCGCCGTTGCTCTGCTGCCGACCAGCGAGTGCGTCCAAAGCCTTGGCATAGGCCGAGCCGTTCGGGTCGCAGGAGAGCTCGAGCGGCGGAGTCGTTGCCGTCTGTGAGGCGGTCGCGTGGCTGTGGTTGTGGCTCTGGCTCATGGTCGGGTCGGCCTCGGTCCCGTCGCCAACCGCAGCACCCGTGGAGCACTTCCGGAGCACCCCGGACCACCCGGTCAGTCGCTCGGACGTAGCACGAGGAACCACTGGTGGGGAAGGAAGGTTTCCTCCGACTCGACGACGAACCCGGCCTCTGCGAGCTCCCGCTTCGCCGCTTCGACACTGATCCGGTGCTGCGGAGCGGGCGCAATCCCCTCTGGGGGCGTTGCGTCGGGTCGGAAGTCGAGGAGCACCAGGCGCCCATCGGTCTTGAGGGCGGACCGCACGCGTGTGAAGTAGGGCACACGGCTCCGAATGTACGCGTAGGTATTGGCCGAGAACACGAGGTCGAGCCCGGCCTGGGGCAGCATCGGATCGTCGTAGTGCGCGAGGTGAGGCTCGATGTTGGGCGTGCCCCACTCCTCGCGTTGCTCGAGCAGGTAGTCCTCGAACTCTCCGTCGACGTCGACGGCATAGACTCGACCCTCAGGGACCAGGAGGGCGAGACGGCGGGTGAAATAGCCTGAGCCCGCGCCAATGTCGGCGACGGTGGCTCCTTTGGACGGCGCAGGCAGGGCGTCGACGACCCGATCGGGCTGCTGCCAGGCGTCGCGCTCGGGGTCTTCGAAGACCTCGATCATCGCTCGCGGATCGTCGTAGTGCTGCGGCGGCCCGCTATTCTTCCCGGGGCAGCCCGCAGCGAACGCGACGAGGAGCAGCGGTGCCGCGATCCGGGGCAGCTTACAGGCCATGGCAGAAGGGTATGCCGCCACTTGCATCGCCGTAAAGGGTGGACACACGCCCATGCGACTCCGATCTCCACCGGGGTCTTGGTAAGCTCCCGCGGCCCATGTCGGCCCCTGCCGCAGCGCCCTCGAGCGCACCTCCCCCCTTTGACCCGGACTCCATGCAGAGTCGGGTCCCGACCGAGCTTCGGATGCAAGGCACGTGGCTCCGGCGCTGTGCTCGCACGCTGCTCGGGGTTGTGGCGTCGCCGCAACGGGTCTTTCTCCGCTGTCCGGAGCCTATCGACCACGGAACGGCGCTTCGATTTCTCGCGACACTCCGCCTGCTGCCGTGGCTTGGGCTCGTCGCTTGGCTCGGAGTCGCGTTCGTGTTGTCGCCCGAACGAGGGGGTGTCACCAGCCGTTCGATCCACGTCCTGCTCGATCCGGCGATGCTCGAGGCGCTGTCGGTCTGGCTGTTGGTCATGGTCCCGGTTGGAATGCCGCTGCTGTACTTCGTGTGCGGGCTCGTTTCACACGTCGCGGTCGGCCTCACCGGAGGGGCATCGCGGTCGGTCGGTGCCAGTATGCGTGCGGTGGGCTACGCGATGGGTCCGGCGCTGCTCGGCGTCGCGATTCTCGACGTTCTGATCTTCACGGTCGGGGTGGACGGCCAGTTGTTCTTCCTGATCGCGACCGGGTTGGTGCTCGCGTTCCTGTGGTCCGCATCGGTTGGGCTGGCCCGCACGCACCAGATCCATCTGCTTCGCGCGGTCCTCGTTGCCTTGCTTCCGACGGTCATCTTGTTTGCGGCGTTTGCCGGCCGGGCTGCCCTGCAGCTCGAAGACCTGCCGTTCCTCCCGGAGCCGGCCTCGCCGTACGTGGTCCCGTAGGGCTTCTAGAGACCTTCGATCACCGTCCCACCATCGACGGCCGAGATCGGGCGCCCGCCGCTCGACAGCCGGACGTCTTCCGGGTCGAGGCCGAGCTTGGTGTGCACGGTGCGATGCAAGTCTGCGACGGAGACCGGACGCCGCGTGACCGCCACACCGTCCGCATCGGTCGCGCCGATGACCTGGCCTCCGGTCACGCCGCCGCCGGCGAGCACGGCAGACGCGACGTGGGGGTAGTGGTCACGGCCACCGCGGGCGTTGATTCGCGGTGTCCGGCCAAAGTCCCCCATCCACAGGACGAGGGTCTCGTCCAGCAGACCACTGGACTTCAGGTCGTCGAGCAGCGCGGACATGCCGGTGTCGAGCTCGGCGCTGAGCGCTGCGACCCGTTCAAAGTTGCTCTCGTGGGTGTCCCAACCGCCCATTTGCACCTCGACGAACGGGACACCCCGCTCGACGAGTCGTCGGGCCATGAGGCAGCCTTGACCGAACTTCCCGAGGCCGTACCGCTCGCTGACATTGCGGGGTTCTCGGGCCAGGTCGAAGGCTTCGAGCTCCTCCGCTCGCATCATGCGAATGGCCTGGTCGACTACGGCTTGGTGACCTTCAACGGCGGTGGGGGAGCGCCCCGTGGCGAAGTCGCCCTGCAGTGCCGACCACATGTCCAACCGCGCATCGAGTCGCGCGGCGGACATGTCGCTCTCGACGTTTCGTACGGTACGGGTGGGATTGCTGACCACGAAGGGGTCGTGTGCGGGGCCCAGAAGGCCGGCTTTGTGGCCCGGTCCGCCGACGGCGATGTTGCCCGGAAGCGGGGCCCCGGGAGCCTGGGCCGCGTGCACGAAGGAGCCCAGCCCGGGGTGGCGTGCACCGCCGGCCGGCACGAAGCCGGTGTGCATCAGGTATCGGGCTCGGGCGTGGTTGCCCTCGCGATACGACAGCGATCGAACGATGGCCAGGTCGTTGGCCCGGCGGGCGAGGCCCGGCAGATGCTCACTGACATGGACGCCGGGCAGGGTGGTCCGGATCGAGCTGAACTCGCCGCCGGTGGGGCGCCCGGGCTTGGGGTCCCAGGTGTCGATCTGGCTGGCACCCCCGACCATGTACAGCAAGATGCAGGCCTTGGCCGTACCCTGGCCCGAGGTGGCAGGTCCCGGCCCGGCATAGGCAGCCGTGGTGACTCCGGCGCTCAGGGCTCCGAGGCCCAGCTTCAGGGCATTGCGTCGCGTGATGATGGACATGTCGTCTCCTTCGGTCGGGCTTAGTGGATGGTGAGGAACTCGCTGCTCAGCAGCATGGCGTGCATGAGGTCTTCGTAGGCGGAGCTGCCGTGCTCTCGTTCCTCGAGCGTTGCGAGGATGCGTGACTGCTGGGCCGGCGTCGGGCGGCGGCCGTAGACGCGCAGATACAACGCATCGACCCGGGCCTCGGGGGTCTCGTAGCGGCCCAGGACTTCGTACACCGCAGTGCCTTTGACGTCGGAGGTGCCCGAGCGCACGAGCTCTCCGTTGAGCAGCAGCAGGGCCTGCGGGACGCTGCCGGAGAACGAATCGGCGCTGTCCATCTCGTCGTCCGAGAAGACGAACCGGTATTCCTTGAGGGCTCGGTCGCGTCGCTTCTCGAAGTTCTTGCGGAAGCGGGGTCCGCCTTTGCCGTCGGCCGACGTTGCGATCATCAGGCTGCGGAAGAGCTGCTCGGCGTTCATCGAACGCACGGGGTGTTGCGCGAAGACGGCCTCGGCGGCCCGGGTCTGGGCGGGGTCTCGGCCGGGCGCGGCAGAGCTTCGTTGGTACGCGTCGCTCAGCACGATCGTGCGCAGCAGCTCCTGAAGGTCGTGGCCGCTGTGCACGAACTGCGAGGCGAGGTGGTCCAGGGCAGGGGGGTGACTCTCGTCGTGTTCGCCGCCCAGGTCGTCCCACCGCGGGACCAGGCCGACGCCGAACAACTGCTGCCACGTGCGGGCCACCACCGTCTTGGCGAAGAGGTCCGAGCCGGTGATGTCTCGAGCAAGCGCGGCGCGCCGGCCCGCGGGATGCTCGCTCGCGTCGTTCGAGAGGAAGCCGGGGTCGATCTTCGCGCCCGAGCGGTCGCCCGGTCCGTCCTGCGCGGTGGGCAAGTGCATCTCTCCGCGCTTTCGGTCGATCAGGGTCGGAATGCGGGCGCCACCGGACTTCTGAAACCGAAACTTCGAGCGGCCGAAGTACGCCGCGAGCGCGTAGAAATCCTCCTGCGAGTAGCGAGGGTCCGAAGGGTGGTCGTGGCACTGCGCGCACTCTAGCGTGATGCCGAGGAACACCTTGGCGGTCTTGCCAGCCAGCGCCTCGACGTTGTTCTTCTCCCCGTGGCTGATCAGGAAGCCGTAGGGGCCCGGGCCTTCAAACCGACCTTGCGCGGTGATCAACTCGGTGGCGATCGCGTCGTAGCTCATCTTGTCGGCGAAGGCGCCCTCGAGCCACGCCCGGGTATCCTCGGTGACGCTGTTGCGCTCCCGCGTGCGGCCGGCCAGCAACAGGTCGGTGTACAGGTCGGCCCAATGCTCGGCGAAGCTCTGGGAGTTCAACAGATCGTCGACCCATGCGACACGCTTGTCGGGGCGCCGGTCCGCTTCGAACGCGGCGACGGAGGTGGCGGTTGGGATCCGTCCGGTCAGGTCCAAGGAGACGCGTCGCAAGTAGGTCGCGTCGTCGACATACGGTGCGGGCTCGATCCCCGCGGTGCTCCAGCCCTCGCGGAGGAGTCGGTCGAGCTCGGCGTCTTGGCTCGACGCCGGGCGTGTGCCGCTGCCTCCGTCCGCACCCGCGCTGGCTTGGGGCGGGACCGCGCCGTCGCGCCTGGCACACGCGGGGAGGGTCAGGGCCGCGGCGAGGAGTGCAGATGCAAGTGCGCGAGAGACCACAGGATCACCATGCCGGGTTCTGGCGTTGCGCGCCGGTCGGTTTTCCGGCGCTTTACCCCGCGTCTACGGACCCAAACTGCCCCACCGCGATCGGACTCTCGGCGGCCGGGCATTCCTCAGGCTGCCGCGTCAGGGTTTCGGAACACATGTTGAGACAGTGCGACGCTCCAGAGGTCAACGCAGGAGGCGTGCTCACGTAAGTATTTGAAAACATGACGGTTGAGGGGGCGCTCGGTCTCGGAGCCCATCGTGCAGCAGTCGGGTGCATGACCGCATGTGCATGGAGCCGCCTCGGCCTCGTCGCTCTCGTGTCTGGGTGCGCGAATCCGGCCGACCCGGTCCCGGTGGTCCAAGATCCTCCTCGCGCTCTCGCTCCGCCGCAGTGCGACGAGCAGACCGCCCTCCCGGCTGTCACGCGCTCCCCGGGCGGGACCCCGGAGGTTTCACCGGCCGCGTTGGCGGCAGCGCATTGTAAGGTGAGAATTATCGATGTGCGGGCCAAGAGCGAGGTCGCGGACAGCGGCATCATCGCCGGCAGCGAACACATCCCGCTGGAGCACGTTGCAAACCACGCGCTGGGATGGGACCGGACCGAGCCGGTGGTGTTCGTGTGCCGTTCGGGTCGGCGTTCGGGGGTTGCCGCCCGCGAACTCGCCGAGATGGGGTTCGAACACGTCTCGTCGCTGACCGGTGGCGTACTCGCATGGCAGGACAGTGGGCGCCGACTCTCCGCGTATGACGAGCATCCCAAGGCACCGGTCCCCGCCGCGCACCGACACGCGCTGAGTGCCGAAGACATCCGCGAACACGTCGCGGACCGCGACCACGTTCGCTTCGCCAAGGCCGCGACGCTCCTGCTCCACGGCACGCAAGCCTGCGTCGACGGTCGAGATGCGCATGCGATCATCGGCACCCCCGGTGGGGATGCGGGCGAGTTGGTCCTGGCGCTGGCGACGGCCGAGCAACTCGGACACGAGCCGTTCTCGGAAGAGGCGGTCGAGCGCGTGTTCGGGCACTACTTGGACGCATTCGGTCACTTCTATCTGCACACCGATCGACACGCAGCACAGCGATGGCTCGGTGACGTGGGGCTGAACTTCGAAGACCAGGAGGAGGTCGAGTCGCTGCTGCAGGCGCCGCCGGAGTCGTATCGCGCTCGGCTCTTGGATGCCGTCGCCGAGCCTTCACATGTCGGCTGCGGCCACCTGAGACTCAGTCTGCAGCATGCTGAAGACTATGGTGTGCGCGCCGGACTCGTTCGCGATGTCCTTCGCGCCTACTTCCGGCGCTTGTGGCAGGCCGATGCAAGGCTGGAGTTCGTGGTGCTGGAGGGCGAGCACGCGGAGTCGGGCATCGTGTCGATTGAGATGCAGCGCAAGGTCCACGCCTACACGAAGATCCCACTCGTCTCGCCTCGGGTGCGCGACACGGAGGTGTTCGTCGTGCATCCCCAGGCCTCGGCGTTCATCCGGGAGCAGAACTCCGCCTTCTTGCTCGAGGAAGTCCCCTCGATCACGGCATCGGGCACGACCGAGCAGGAGTTCGTCCAGGCTCAGCAGAGGCTCGCCCAACAGCAGCTCCGAGAGTCCGTTCGGCATCTGGGCCCGGACCTCCCCGTGTTCGTCGTATCCGTCAGCGGGGAGACGATCACGGTCGCAGATGCACAACCGCCGCAGTCCCACGAAACCCAAACCGAGTCAGGACAGTAGGAGAAACACATGACCGAGTTCACGCCCATCGCTTCCAGCATCGGAGGCCTACTTATCGGGCTCTCTGCCGCCATGATGCTGGTCCTCAAGGGCCGGATCGCCGGGATCAGCGGCATCATCGGGGGCCTACCCACTGCGCCCGCGGAAGAGCGGCCCTGGCGGGTCGCGTTCATGGGAGGTCTGCTTGGAGGTGGCCTTCTGATGTTCATCCTGATGCCTGCTCAGTTCGGGGTCCAATCGCCGGTGGGCACGGTGGCCCTGGTGGTCGCAGGCTTGTTCGTGGGTGTCGGGACGCGCATCGGCAGTGGCTGCACCAGTGGTCACGGTGTCTGCGGCCTCTCGCGCCTGTCCCCTCGGTCCATGGTCGCCACCGCGCTCTTCATGAGCTTCGCGGCGATGACCGTCTACATCACCCGTCACGTCCTGTGAGCCATCGGAGCGCCAAGACCATGCAAATCCTCGCAGCATTCATCGCAGGCCTCGTGTTCGCCGTCGGTCTCGCCATTGGCGGCATGACCGACCCCAACAAAGTGGTGTCGTTCCTCGACATCTTCGGCGGCTGGGATCCCTCCTTGGCGTTCGTGATGGGCGGAGCGATCCTGCTCTACGCGCCCGTCTACCACTACATCATCAAGAAGACGCGGCCGCTGTTGCATCACACCTTCCACCTGCCCACCCGCAAGGACATCGACGCGCGCCTCATCGTCGGCGGCATGTTGTTCGGGGTGGGGTGGGGCCTGGGCGGCTTCTGTCCGGGTCCAGCCATCGTCAGCACGGCGAGCCTTCGCGGTGATGTGCTGACGTTCGCAGGATCCATGTTTGCCGGCATGTTCGCCGTGTACCTCTACGATCGATTCAGAACCACGGCTCCGTAGTCGAGCCGAGAAAGGCCAACGTCATGTCCCTTCTGCAACGAGTCCTCCCTGCCACCGCCTGGATGCGGACCTACGAGCGCGGAAACCTGCGCGCGGATGTGTCCGCGGGTCTCACCACGGCCGTGATGTTGATCCCGCAGGGGATGGCCTACGCCATGCTGGCCGGTCTGCCCCCGATCATCGGTCTGTACGCTTCGACCGTCCCGATCATCCTCTACGCGCTGTTCGGGAGCTCGCGGGAACTCGCAGTGGGGCCCGTTGCGATGGTCTCGCTCCTCGTCGCGACCGCGCTCACGCCCCTGGCCGCAGCGGGTAGCGCGGAGTACGTCGGGTTTGCGGTCGTCTTGGCCCTGCTCGTCGGGGCGATCCAGCTCGCCATGGGGATGGTGCGGGCCGGGTTCTTGGTCAACTTCTTGTCTCACCCGGTCGTCAGTGGCTTCACGTCGGCGGCCGCCCTGATCATCGGGTTGAGCCAGCTCAAGCACCTGCTCGGGGTGGAGATTCCGCGCAGCCACCACATCCACACGATCGTCATTGCCGCCTTCGAGAAGCTCGGCGACGTCCAGCCCTATACGATCCTGATCGGAGCGGTGAGCATCGCGGCGCTCGTCATCCTCAAGAAACGCGCGCCCAAGCTTCCCCGCGCGCTCATCGTCGTCGCGGGCACGACGATCGCCGTCTGGGCATTTGGCCTGGCGGACAAAGGTGTGGCCATCGTGGGCGAGGTCCCTGCGGGGTTGCCCACGCCCTCGCTGCCCTCGTTCGAATCCGGCACGCTCACCGCGCTGCTGCCGACGGCGGTCATCATCTCGCTGGTCGGTTTCATGGAGTCGGTCTCCGTCGCGAAAGCGTTCGCGAGCAAGAAGCGCTACGAGATCGAGCCCAACCAAGAGCTCGTGGGGCTGGGTCTCGCCAACCTCGGCGCGGCCGTCTTCAGCGGCTACCCCGTGACGGGCGGCTTCTCGAGAACCGCGGTCAACGCTCAGGCCGGCGCGCGGACCCCCATGGCGGGCATCGTCACGGCGGTCGTCGTGATGGGCACCCTGTTGTTCCTCACCGACCTGTTCTACTACCTGCCCAAGGCGGTTCTCGCCTCGGTCATCATGACGGCGGTGTTCGGGCTCATCGACGTCGCCGAGGTCAAGCACCTGTGGAAGGTCGACCGTGCCGACATGAGCCTGCTGCTGCTCACCCTGGCCGGGACCCTTTCCTTGGGTATCGAGGCCGGTATCGGCCTGGGTGTGGGGGCTTCGCTGCTCTGGTTCATCGTGCAGACGACCCGCCCTCACGCGGCGGTATTGGGCCGCCTACCTGGGACCGTGGCCTACCGCAACATCGAGCGCCATCCGGAGGCGGAGCAGTTCGCCGGGATCCTCATTTTGCGCATCGATGCCGGCTTCTACTTTGGCAACGTCACGTTCCTCAAGGACCTCGTCCGCGACTCGCTGCTCAAGCAAGCGCAGCCGGTCCACACGGTGATCCTCGATGCCAGCAGCATCAACCGCTTGGATTCATCGGCCAACGGGGCGGTCGGCGAGATGGCTCGCTCCCTGAAGGAAACGGGCGTGCAGCTGTTGCTCGCGGGCGTGAAAGGCCCGGTCATGGATGCGCTGAAGAAGGCCGGCATCTACGACGACGTCGCCGGCGAACACCCGCACCTCTCGGTGCATGATGCGGTTGAAGGCATCATGACTTCGCCGCCCGACGGGGGCGGCGAGCAGCACGAATCCCTCATCCGCAACGCCAGCTGACCCCCCACACACCAGGAGACCATCATGTTGTTCCGCCAACTGTTCGACAAGGATACTGCCACCTACACCTATCTGATCGCGGACGAGGAGTCGCGTGAGGCCGTGCTCATCGATCCGGTCCGTGAACAACTCCTGCGGGATACACAGCTGCTCGAAGAGCTCTCGCTGAAGCTGGTGTGGGTGCTCGAGACCCATGTGCATGCCGATCACGTCACCTCCGCCGGAACCCTGCGGCAGCGGTTTGGCGCGCGCACGGTGATGTCGAAGCACGCGGGGGTGAACTGTGCGGATGTGGCTGCGGAGGACGGACAGACGGTGCAGTTCGGCCAGCACGAGATCGAGGTCCGGCTCACGCCGGGGCACACGTCGGGGGACGCGACGTACGTGATCCTTGCAGAGGGCAAGGCGTTTACCGGGGACACGCTGCTGATCCGCGGCTGCGGAAGAACCGACTTCCAGCAAGGCGATGCGCGTACGCTGTTCGCCTCGGTACACGAGAAAATCTTCACGCTCCCGGAGTCCACGCAGCTGTACCCCGCCCATGACTACAAGGGGCGGACCTCCACGACCGTCGGCGAGGAGTTGGTGCACAACCCCCGGCTGGGCGGGGGCCGTACGGTCGAAGAGTTCGTGGAGATCATGGATGCGCTCAACTTGCCGTACCCCAAGCGGATCGATGAATCGCTCCCCGCGAACAGCAACTGCGGAGTTGCCCCTTGGGCCCCGGTCGAGAACACCCATGGCGGCGTGCCGGAGGTGACCATTCGCTGGGTCAAGGAGGAATCCGACGAGGCGGACGTCCGCGTCATCGATGTTCGGGAGCGCGAGGAATGGGAGGACCCCTTGGGCCGTGTCCCCGGATCGACGCACGCCCCCTTGGCAGACCTGCTGCAGAGCGTCGCAGGGTGGGACCCCAACACCCGGATCGTCGCGGTGTGTCGCTCGGGTGTCCGTTCGGGCCAAGCTGCGCTTACCCTCCTGCGGGAGGGGTTCACCTCCGTCGTCTCCATGCGAGGTGGCATGCTGGCGTGGGCGGATGTCGGCTACCCTGTCGAGCGCGACTGAGCGGGGCCTCACCAGGAATCTTCCGTGTCTTCTGCAGGAATCATCGTCGGCCTTGGCCTTGGGGTTGCCCTGGGGCCAGCGAGCCCTCAACCCCCCGATGCGGCGCTCGGAACCCGGAGCCTCGATGCATCCGCCCCCACGGCGGTTCCCGCCGCTCCGTTACCGGAGCCGGTGGTCGTCAGTGGGGCCGCCGAGGACCCCGCAGAACAGCCCGCGCCAGTGGCCGTGGAGCCGATCGAGGTTGCGGCCGCCCCGCTGCCTGTGCGGGACCAGCCCACTTGCGACGAGGAACCGCCCGCGCTGTGGGGTGGCTTCAAGGTCTCTTCGAAGGACGAACGGCACAGTCTCAAAGTGGGGTTCTTGGGCCAGCTGCGTACGACGCTCACGGATGGGCCCGACCAGGGGCCGCAGGGGGGCTTCGCAGTCCGGCTCGCCCGCCCAACCCTGGTCGCGCAACTGTGGGAGGGGCGGGTTGCGATGAGCTTCATGCCCGAGTTCGCCGGGGCCAACGTGACCCTGCTCGACGCCACGGCCGCCGTGAAGGCCAACGACGCGTTCGCGGTGCAGGTCGGTCAGTTCCGGCCCTGGCTCAGTCGCGGCTTCCGGACCGGGCTTCCGGTCACGGGGCTTCCCGGTCGGGGTGCGATCGTGGACCGATATCGGGTGGATCGGGACGTGGGCGTGACGGTCCGCGGCAAGCCGTGGGGGGGCAAGTTCGAGTACTACTTCGGCCTCCTCAACGGCTCGGGCATCAACGCGCGGGAATGGGCTCCATCACCCCTGCTCACCGCGCGAGTCGTGGTGGCACCGGTGGGCGAAGCCCCGTACACGCAGACGCCGTACGCACGCAACGTCGGCCCCCGCTCGGACGACCGGAACGCGCCCGCTGCTGCACCGCTTGCCGTGGCGATCGGTGCGAGCGGCTACACCGTCTCGTTGCGCGAGGACTCGACGCTGAGCACCGGGGACGTCGTACGGACTTCGCCCCGCCGCCGGGTGGGCGCGTCCGGGGACATCGTGGTCTCGCGCCGCCGGGTCTTCGCCATGAGCGAGGGCTTCTATGAGCACCGCGCGGCCATCTCCGAGATGTCGATCCCGGCCGACGACGCGTACGGGGTCTATGGCCAGGCTGGAGTGCTGGTGTGGGGGCCATGGCTCGACGTCACGTTCCGGACCGGCGTGCTGTCAGACCAAGGGGAGCGGGTCCCGATCGAGCCGGGCATCAACGCGTACATCGTCGGCAACCACGCGAAAGTCCAGGTGTCGTATCGATGCGATGTCTCGCTTGCCGCGGACGCTTCCGCGGGCTGCAGTGCGCACGTGGGCACCTTGCAGGCCCAGCTGCTCTTCTAGCTCGAGCCTGGGCTCGCACTTGGGGAGTCGTCGCCTTCGGAGTCACCCTCCGAGTCGTCGCTGCGATGATCCGTGGCGGCCAGGAACGGACCGAACGCGTCGGTGCAGCCTGGGCAAAGCTCGGCCGCACGCGACAAGCCGGCGGCCATGGCCGAGAACCACCGCGTGCGGGTCTCGAACACGTTGCCATCCTCGAAGCGGGCGAGCGCCCCGGACCGCTCGAGCACCTCGTGGGTTCGCGAGGTCACGCCCACCAGCACCAGATGACGGCCGTGGGCGCGGGCCTGCTGGGCAACTTCGCCGAGCATCGTGGCGGTGGTCGCATCGAGCCCGGTTGCTCGCTTGAGCCGGACCACCAAGACCCGCGTCGTCTCCTCGGAGAGGACGGCACTGAGCGCATCGCGGAGCTCCCCCGCGGCACCAAAGAACAGCGAGCCCTCGACGTGCAGGACCCGGACCGGGCGACCGCTCGGAGGATCGTCGCCCGACGTTTCTACGAGGCGCGCGCCGCGGGGTACGAACTCGACGACCCGCACCAGTCGGGCGCGGCGAAGGAACAGCACGATGGTGATTCCCACGCCGATGTAGATCGCGACGTCGAGCGAGAACGCCCAGGTCCCGAGCATCGTGGCGGAGAACGCGACGAGGTCCTCTCGGGTGCTTCGGCAGACGAGCCGGATCCGACGCACGTCGACGAGGTCGACGGCGACGACCACCATCAGGCCGGCGAGGCTGGCGACGGGCGTGTGGTTGAGCCACTGCCCCAGCGTTGCCAGGGCGAGCAGCATCATGACGCCGCCGAGCATTCCCGCGAGCCGGGTCTGCGCCCCCGCGCGCTCGTTGAGCGCGGAACGAGACAGGCTGCCACTGATCGGATAGCCGCCGGTGAACGCGGCCGCGAGGTTGGCCATGCCTTGCCCGACGAACTCGGTCGATGCCTCGAGCGACTCGCCACGCTTTGACGATAGCGAGCGGGCGACGCTGCTCGACTCCACGAGCGAGAGGACCGCCACCGCGATCGCCAACGGGACGAGCTCAGGGATGCGTCCCAGCTCGGGCATCGTCAAGGACGGGAAGCCCGGGGGGATCGGTGCAAGGTCCGAGACCACCCGCAGGCCCCGCGATTCGAGGTCGAACACGAGGTTGGCGGCGAGACCCAAGCCCATCGCGATGATGGCCGAGGGAACGCGTCTCTTGGTGCGACGATTGAGCTGCCGAACCACGATCACCGTCAAGACCGTGGCGATGGTGACCCCGACCGCGAGGGGCTGGGCCTCACTCAGGGTCGTGAACCAGCCGCCCATCGTCACCCAGATCCTGCCCGTGGGTCCGGCCGTACCGGTCGCGTTGTGCAGCTGGCCAACGCCGATCAAGATGCCGGCGCCGCTGATGTAGCCCAGCACGACCGCCGTCGAGATGAAGTCGACCAGTGCACCCAGCCTCAGCGCGCCGGCGAGGATCTGAAAGACACCGACCATCAAGGCGAGCGTCAACGCGATGGGGACGGGGTCGTGTCCGGTCGCCTCGCCGATGGCCCCACCCACGAGGAGGCTGAGCGCATTGGTGGGGCCCGCCAAGACATAGGGCGAGCTTCGGAAGAGGGAGCCGATCAGCGTGGGGATGGCGGAGGCGTACAAGCCAACCACCGGAGGGAGGCCCGCGATCGTTGCGTAGGCCAAGCCCTGCGGGACCCCGAGGAACAAGACGGTGATGGCCGCGACGACGTCCGGCCCCAGGGCGCCCTTGGGGTACGACGAGATCGGGGGGAGGGGAAGCCAACGCGGCATCGAGCGGCTACGGCACTGTGCAAGAACGACGCCGCATTTGCACGCGCACGGGGGCACCGTCCTGTTCGCTCGTGATGCGGGGGATGTTTCAAGTGTTGCAACGCAGCCGGAACACCGCCGCAACCGAACCCCCCAAACCTGGACCTGAGGACCAAGACAGCGTCGGTTTCGTGCGGCCCAATCCTTGCACTGGTTGCGACCGGACCTTCGTGAACTACGGCTTCGTCATCGACAATCGGAAGTGCATCGGGTGCCATGCGTGCTCGACGGCCTGTAAGAGCGAGAACGAGGTGCCGCTGGGGGTGAGCCGGACCTGGGTGAAGTACGTGGAGCGCGGGGCCTACCCGGATGTTCGCCGGAGCTTCCAGGTCACGCGTTGCAACCACTGCGAAAACCCTCCCTGCGTCCGGATCTGCCCCGTCACCGCGATGTACCAGCGGGACGACGGCATCGTGGAGTTCGACCCGGACGTCTGCATTGGCTGCAAAGCTTGCATGCAGGCCTGTCCGTACGATGCGATCCACATCGACCCCGACCGCGGCACGGTGGCCAAGTGCCACTACTGCGCCCACCGGGTCGACGTTGGCATGGAGCCGGCGTGCGCGGTCGTCTGCCCGACCCACGCGATCATTGCGGGAGACCTCGACGACCCCACGTCGGAGATCGCCCGCATCGCGGCGGGCTCCAAGACGACGGTCCGCAAGCCGGAGCAGGGCACCCGGCCCAAGGTGCTCTACATCGAGGGCGACGACGTGGCGATGCACCCGACCGCCGCGGCAACACCGAGCGCCATGATGTGGTCCGATGTTGTTGGGGATCATGCCAGCAAGCCCGCCAAGCGCCTGCCGGTGCTCGGCCAGGGCCCCGCGGCGGGACAGGCCGAGTCTGCACGGATCAAGGCCCGCACGATCCGCACGCCGCAGCCGCAGGGCGAACCTGCCGGGGGTCCCATTCGCGGGCCCGGCACGATGGCCGAGCACATGGTGCAGGTGGCCTACAACGCCCAGCACAAGATCCCGTGGCACTGGCCGGTCCCGGCCTACTTGGTGACCAAAGGCATCGCCACCGGGATCTTCTTGCTGCTCACGTTGGGCTTCGGCCTGGGGCTCTTCCCGGTCACCAACGAGGCGATCGTGTTTGGCGGAGCGCTCAGCGTGCTGATGACACTCCTGACCACCGCGCTGCTGGTCTACGACCTCGAGCGTCCGGAGCGGTTCCTCTCGATCATCCTGCGCCCACAATGGAAGAGTTGGCTGACCCGCGGGGCGTTCCTGCTGATCGCCTTCTCGACCGTGTCGGGGTTGTGGGTTGCGGGGGCAGCCGGCCAGATGATGGGGATGTTCACGATCCCCGATGCTGCGACGATGGCGATCAGTTGGGTGACGCTCCCGCTGGCCTTCGGCGCGGCCGTCTACACCGCGTTCCTCTTTGGCCAGGCCGAGGGTCGCGACTTGTGGCAGAGCCCGTTGCTCCCGGTTCACCTCCTCGTGCAGGCGCTGATGATGGGCTCGGGCTTCATGCTCGTGTTGGGTCTGGCGCTGGACCTGCCGACCGCCCTGATCGAGGTCAGCACGCACACCTTCGCCGCGACTGTGGTCATCGACCTGCTGATGCTTCTGCTCGGCGAGTTCGGCATCCCGCACGCCAGCGAAATCGCCGCTCGCGCTGCGCATGAGATCTCGGGCGGTCGCTACAAGACCAGCTTCTGGTGGGGCGTCATCGCACTGGGGCACGCCGTCCCGCTGGCGTTGCTGGCGCTCGGAGCTTCGCTGCCGACGGCCCTGCTCGGTATCGCGGCGGCCACGGTCGGCCTGTACCTCTACGAATACGCCTTCGTCATGGCACCCCAGGAGATTCCGAACTCGTGACCGATCTCGCTTCCTCCGTCGCCAACTTCCTCGGCTCCCTGTTCGGCCGCAAGCCCGAGCACAACACAGACTCCGAAGAGCCCACCAACGCGGGCGGCCAAGCGCTGCCCGGCTTCTCCACCGCGCCGGTCGACCCCAAGGACCTCACCACCGTCGAGCATCCCGACGGTCGCATGAGCACGTATCCGCCGTCGTCCGCGTGGAACGACTGGGTGGAGTGGGACTCGAAGGCGTGGCCCCAGCGCAAAGCCAGGCACTACTCGCTGGTGCCCACGATCTGCTTCAACTGCGAGTCAGCGTGCGGACTGCTGGCGTATGTCGACAAGAAGACATTCGAGATTCGCAAGTTCGAGGGGAACCCGGTGCACCCCGGAAGCCGGGGTCGCAACTGCGCCAAGGGCCCCGCAACCCACAACCAGATCTACGACCCCGAGCGCATCCTGTACCCGCTCAAGCGGGTGGGCAAACGCGGCGAGGGGAAGTGGGAGCGGGTGAGCTGGGACGATGCGCTCGAGGACATCGGCACCCGGATGCGGGAGAGCCGAAACAAGCGGCGCGACGGCATCATGTACCACGTCGGCCGCCCCGGCGAAGACCACTACACCAACCGCTGCATCACCGCGTGGGGCGTGGACGGGCACAATAGCCACACCAACATTTGCTCGGCGGGGGCACGTGCCGGCTACGCGTTCTGGACCGGCATGGACCGGCCCAGTCCCGACCATGCCAACGCCCGCGTCATCCTGCTGATCTCCTCTCACCTGGAGACGGGGCACTACTTCAACCCCCACGCGCAGCGCATCATCGAAGCGAAACTCGACGGTGCGAAAATCATCACGATGGACCCGCGGCTGTCGAACACGGCGTCGCGCTCGGACGTCTGGCTGCCGACCTGGCCAGGGTCGGAGTCCACACTGTTGCTGTCGATCTGCAGCTACCTGATCCGGCGCCGCACCTACAACCGCGAGTTCGTCAAACGTTGGGTCAACTGGGATGAGTTCCTGAAGATGGCACCGGGAACGCCCGGCATGCCCGAGCTTCCGGAGCCCGAGCCTGGCGAGGAGGGCACGTTCGACTACTTCGAGAAGTGCCTCGAGGCTGTCTACGCACCGTTCACCTTCGAGCGGGCGGCACAAGAGGCGCAGGTTCCGATCGAGCGCATCGAGGAGAGCGCTCGTTACATCGAGGCTGCGGGCGACAAGATCGCAGCGCACACCTGGCGGGCAGCATCGATCGGCAACCTCGGCGGGTGGCAGGTCTCGCGCACGTTGTTCTTCCTCAACGTGCTCACGGGATCCGTCGGGACCAAGGGCGGCACGTCGATGAACTCGTGGAACAAGTTCGTGCCCAAGCCATTCAAGCAGCCCCCGGCGTTCAACGCTTGGAACATGCTGCACCTGCCGCACGAGTGGCCGTTCGCGTTCTTTGAGATGAGCTTCCTGCTCCCGCACTTCCTCGAGGAGGATCGCGGGGAGATCGACGTCTATTTCACCCGGGTCTACAACCCGATGTGGATCAACCCCGACGGGTTCATGTGGCTGGGCGCGCTGCAGGACGAGCAGAAGATGAAGTTTCACGTGGCGCTCACGCCGACCTGGAACGAGTCCGCTTGGTTTGCCGACTACGTGCTTCCGATGGGGCACTCGGGCGAGCGGCACGATGTGATGAGCCAGGAGACCCACGCCGGTCAGTGGATCGGTTTCCGGCAGCCGGTGCGCCGGGTGGCGATGGAGCGGGCGGGCAAGAAGGTGAACTTCACCTACGAGGCGAACCCCGGCGAGGTCTGGGAAGAGGCCGAGTTCTGGGTGGAGGTGTCCGGGCGTATGGACCCCGACGGCTCGCTCGGCGTCCGACAGTGGTTCGAGAGCCCCGAGCGTCCGGGCGAGCTCGTCAGCCAGGACGAGTACTGGAAATGGATTTTCGACCACTCGGTACCCGGCCTGCCGAAAGCGGCCGAGAACGAGGGCCTCGACACGCTGCAGTACATGCGCAAGTACGGCTGCTTCGAGGTCAAGGCGACGAACTACACGCCGTACGAGAAGGAAGTCGACAGCGGCGGCGTCGAGATCGAGGGCGTCCGGCGGGAGGGGTTCAAGACGCCCAGTGGCAAGCTCGAGCTGTTCAGCCCGACGCTGCGCGACTGGGGGTGGCCCGAGGTCGAGTACGTGCTCCCGTGGACGATCGAGAGCCACGTGTCGCCCGGCCGCATCGCCCGCGACAAGGGCGAGATGCTGCTGCTGCCGAACTTCCGGCTGCCGACACTCATTCATACCCGCTCGGCCAACGCCAAGTGGCTCTACGAGATCAGCCACGCGAACCCGGTGTGGATGCATACCTCCGACGCCACGCGTTTGGGGGTGGAGACCGGAGACCTGCTTCGGGTGGAGACCGAGATCGGCTACTTCATCGACAAGGTGTGGGTCACCGAGGGCATCAAACCCGGGGTCATCGCGATGAGCCACCACCTGGGCCGCTGGCGGCTCAAGGACAACATGGGCGGAAGCCCGGGCATGACGGCGCTCGCCGAACTCGAGGACCGGGGGGAGGGTGAGCAGGCGCTGCATATCGTCAAGCAGGGCAGCGCGTGGGAGACCTTCGACCCCGACACCTCGCGGATCTGGTGGAAGGACGTCGGTGTCCATCAAAACCTCACCCATGGTGTTCACCCCGACCCGATCTCGGGAGCGCATTGTTGGCTTCAGCGGGCCGTGAGCGTCCGCAAGGCCAAGCCGGGCGAGAAGCACGGCGACGTCGTTGTCGACACCAAGAAGTCGATGAAGGTGTACCGGGAGTGGGTCGCGATGACGCGTCCCGCGGACAAGCACAGCCCCGACGGGACCCGCCGTCCGTACTGGCTCAAGCGTCCGCTCAAGCCGGTGCGCGAGGCCTACAACCTGCCCGAACCCGACGGGCCCGACGAAAAGGCGGCACAGTAGCGATGGGCGCCGCAAGACCCACCGCGCCCACGGACGCCGCGCGGGCGCCCGGATACGACGCCCTCGCCTCGCTTCTCGAGCACGGGGCCCGCGGGGTCGAGCCTGACCTCGCCCGTCTGTTCGACCCGTCGGCCGACCCCGGCGAGCTGCGCAGCCAGTATGTCGCGGCGTTTGATCTGGGCATCCCTCCGTATGCGAGCGCGTTCTTGGAAGCGGACCGGTGCGTGGGCAGTGCCGTCACGGCCGCAATCGGCGACCGCATGGGCAACGGGGCAGGGACCGAACTCGCCGCGTGCCACATCTCGGCGCAGCTTCGGCATGTCGCCGGTCTGCTCGTCTCCGAGCAATCGGAGGCCGCGGCGCTCTTCGTGCACGATGTCATCCTGGCCTGGCTGCCCGCATTCTCGGTTGCTCTGCAGGAGCAGGCGGTGCCGTTTTGGCGAGCCGTCGTGCGCCAGGCTCTCGACTTGGCTTCGGACCATGCTGGTGCAACCGCGCCCGGTCAGTGGAGCGCACCGCTGCAGCCCGCGGAGGTTGCCAAGCCGCTGGGCGAGACGTCCGGCTTGGCCGACATTGCGCAGTGGCTCGCGACCCCAGCGGCGGTGGGCACGTTCATCTCGGACCGAGACGTCGTCGCCATCGGCCGAGTCCTCGAACTCCCGCGGGGCTTCGGGTCACGTCCGCAACGGATCGAAACCTTGCTGCGATCTGCGGTGGACTACGGAGCCCTGAGTGCCGCGACCGATGGCATCGCGGCCGTGCTGAAGCGTCGCCGCGGCGCACTGCTCGAGCTCTCCAAGACCCACGTGCACATGGGCATCGTGGCCCCGTGGGTGCAACGGCTGGACACCGGTCTGGAGGTGATCGGTACCCTCGCGGAGGCGGCGCGACGCAAGGACGAATCGAGCGAGGACTGATTCCGATGACTCCGGTTTCCAACGCGTTCGGGCCCCCGCTGGCACGTCACAAGACGGTCGCGGTGTTGTTGACCGACCAGGACGAGGCCTCCGATCTCGCGCGGTGTTTTCATGCTGCCCAGTGGCCCCGCGGCATCGAGTCGATGGTTCCAGATGCTGCCACCCGCGACGCGCTCGTCGACTGGTTTGGGATCCGGACGTTCCCCTGTGTCGCGCTTGTGTTCGATGGGATGTTGTTGGGGGTCGAGCACGCGTGTACCGAGGAGTCCTGCGCGCGGCTGGCCGCGCACGCTCGTACCTGCGCGAGACCCCCGTTCGACGTATGAGGCTCTGCGCCGGGTCGCGCGGGCTCAGTCCACGCACTGCACCGGAGCCCGAGACGGCAGCGTCACCGCCGGATCCTTCGACGCGCCGGCCTTGATTCGTGCCTTGCATCCGAAGCTCATGACGGTCCCGTTGCATCGTCCGACCGGACGCGCGAGCTCGGGTTCGACGGCGCAGCTGCCGTCGGCCGCGCAGGTTCGAGACCCGACCCGGACCACCTCGAATCGGTCGAACATGCAGCTGGCTTCGCAGTCATCGCCATCGCGGCAGACCTTGCCCCCGTCGGTGGTGGAACAGTTGCAACCCTCGGTGCTGCTGATGCCATATACGCCCCACGTGCCATTGCAGGCCTCGCATTGCAGGAGTGCGGTGTCGCGGGCGGGGTTCTCGATGCGAAGCTGGACGGGGTCGGTGTCGACGAGCGCTTCGCCTTCCCGCAGCGTGGCAACGACACTGTGATCGCCCTCGCGGAAGAACGTGGACTCCTTGGTCCACGACGCGCCCGGGGCCAACGTCGACTCCGCGGGCGTGAAGACCAACACGCCTTCGCCCTCGCGAATCTGCATCTCCACGAACTCCACGGATGAACCCGTGCAGTTGCGAAGGCTGAACGTGGTCGTCCCTTCGCAGCGCCGATGCCCGTCCTTGCATCGCAGCTCGAAGTCCGGGGCGGTGACGACGACGCGGTCCAGACCCTCGCAAGGATCCGGAGCTTTGGGCGGTGGCTTGAGCCACACATCGTTCAAGTCTGGCTCGGAGACCGGCGGGACGCTGCGGGGGACGGGCTCCGCAACGGGACCGGGGACGCTCGGTGGGTGGCACCCGGTCAGCACCGCGAACGCAAAGAACCTGCGCATACCCAGACAGACAACGTCGGGCCGCGCAGGTTCCATCGCGGTGAACTCAGGCGCCGAGAACGGCTTCGATCGCCTTGCCCAGCTCGGCGAAGTCCGCGGGCTCGACTGCCGAGTACTGCACCTTGTTGCGGCTGTCGGAGAACATCACGGTGCGGCTCTTGGTGATGTTGTAGTAGTCCTCCCAGATCTCGTTGGCGCCGCCCTCTTCAGGTGCGGGGACGACGATCGGGAAGTCGATGCCGAGCTCGGCCTTGAGCGCCTTGGCTTTGGCTTTGGCGGCCTCGGGGTCCTTGGGCGTCACGGCCTTGCCGCCTTCGATCTCGGTGATCACGGCGAAGGCTTTGACCTTGTCCGCCCCGTACTTCTTGACGATCGCATCGAGGTCCTTGAGGTCCTTGCGGAACGCTTCGTCATCGACGGTACCCACGGCCATCAGCTTGGGGTTGCTGCCGTAGCGGCAGACTTGGCAGTACTCCTCGCCGTCGTCGCAGTTGAGGATCTGAAACGCGCTGAGCTTGCCGCCCACGCCCAGGCCGCTGTCGGCGAGCACGCGGTTGTCGACCTCCTTTTTGGGAGCCTCCTTTTCCGGGGCAGCTTTGGGCTCGGCGTCTTTCTTGCCTTCGGCGCCCTTGGCCTTGGCAGTGGCGTCGTCTTTCTTCGCGTCGGCGTCGTTGCCGTCACAAGCCGGCAGTAGAAGGGCAGCGGCCAACATCAGCGAGATCCTGCTCATGGGCGGCAGGATGACCCGCGCAGCGCCCACAGACCAGCCCGGGTGCTGTATCGTCCGGCCCATGTCGTCCTTTCGGCGTGATTTCCTGACGCTCTCGGGATTGGCGACCGCATCCCTGCTGCTGCCTGGTCGTGCGTGGGCGATGCCCACCGGCGTTCAGAAGCCGGCGCCGGGGTCGCCTCCTCCCACCGCGGGTACCGCAACCGCTGCATTGACCCGCAGTCGCGTGCCGGCCGACCTGCCGCTGTCTCTTATACACATCTCCGAGCCCACGAGACCTCTCTACATCTCGT
>CAJXVA010000073.1 GCA_913061055.1 uncultured Pseudomonadota bacterium | reverse complement strand
GAGACAGCCCCAACCGAAGGCTCGCCCGCGCAAACACCCTCGCCCGCAACCTGAGGCCGCCAAACCGTCGGCACTCGCGGCCGAATCGGCCCTCCTGGGGAAGGCGCGTGTCGCAAGCTCCAGCGGTCGCAACCGTGACGCCCTCGCGGCGCTGCGGAAACATGCCAAGCAACATCCCAACGGCGAGCTGGCGGAGGTGCGTCGCGCCCTCGAGGTCCGGGTGCTGTGTCAGCTCGGTCGGACCGCGGCGGCGCGCAAAGCCGCGGATCGGTTCCTCTCTCGGCACAAAGCCTCCGCTTTGGCGGGCCAAGTCCGTTCCAGCTGCGCCTACGAGTAGTCGAGCGAGACGACCAGGTCGTCGCCGAGCCAACGCCGCAGCCACCCAGCGACGTCGGCCGGCGATGCTTCGTTGGCGTGGGGACCCGCCGCGGCATCGCACGCGTCAGCGAAGGTTCCGCGGCGGTGAAGGCATCCCAGGGCGCGGGCCTCCGGATCGCCAAGCGTGCGCTGGTAGACGTCGTGGTCCGCCTGTCGCCACACCACAACGGTGCGCGCCACCGGGTCGAGCGCGGGTACGGGTTGCTCCTGCGCCCACGCCCGGCGCAGCTCCGAGTAGGGCAGGGCGCAGGGGATCAGCGATGCGGTGGTGGTGAGTCCAAAGCGCGCCCCCGGCCAGGACTGCGGAGGCAAGGACTGCAGGTCAGCGGCGCTCAGCCGGACCTCATCGGGCCTATCGACCGCGTCGCTGATCGCCCAGTCGACCGCGGCGACGTCCGCCAGGCCCGGGTGTGCTCGCCCCAGCGCGTGGGAGCGCAGCGCCTCGGCCAGGCCCGCCGCGAACCCGCGAATGTCGGGGGTCCTCGAAGGGGACGCGAGCACAAAATCGGTGATGAAGTCGTGGAACGGTGGTCCTGTGGCGAGCCAAGCGGTCACCGGGTGTTGGTCGACGGCGACTTCGTACAGACGCCAGAAGTACGCCTCTGCGTAGACCTGCACTCGAGCGGCACGGGGAAACGCGGGGGTCTGCGCAAACGTCTCAGCGAACGCGCGACGCGTTTCGACGCTGGCCTGATCGAGGAAGTCCTCAACTCCCGTGGGCCAACGAATCGCGGTCCAAAACAGCGCCTGCATCTGCTCGAGCGTCACCGGCTGAGCTCCTGTGCTGCGATCTGGGCGGCCTTGCGGGCTTCACCCCGGAGGATGTCCCATGCGGGCACGTCTTCGTCCCACTCGATCAGGCTCGACACGTCGCCGAACCGCTGGACGGCGAGGCGGTACAGGGCCCAAACCTCCTGCGAGACGGCCCCCTTGTGGCTGTCGAACTTGTAGTGGCCGCGGTCGGTGTGGTTGGCGAGGTGAAACTGCCACACCAGATCCGTCGGAATCCCGCGCAGGTAGTGTTCCGGCTCGAACTCGAAGTTCTTGGCGCTGACGACGATGTTGTTGACGTCGAGGAGCACCCGGGCGCCACTGCGTGAGGCGATCTCGGCCAGGAACTCCCACTCGGGCATGACGCTGTGTGCGTACGCCACGTAGCTCGAGACGTTCTCCAACACGAGCGGTCGCGCCAGGACGTCTTGAACTTGCCCGACGCGTTCGACGACCAAGTCCAGAGCCTCCTGGGAGTAGGGCAGGGGGAGCAGGTCGTGGGCGTGATGGCCGTCGATGCGTCCCCAGCACAGGTGGTCCGAAATCCACGCGGGCTCGACCCGGTCGCTGAGGGCGCGGACGCGACCCAAATAGTCCATATCGAGCGGCTCCACGGAGCCGATTCCGAGGGAGACTCCGTGCAGCACCACCGGGACCTGTGCCCGGGCCCCGTCCAGGACGGCACGCGGACGGCCTCCGTCTCCGAGGAAGTTCTCGGTGATCACCTCGACCCAATCCACATCCAGGGAGCCATCGAGGGCTTTTTCGTAGTGGGGGACCCTCAGGCCCACGCCATGACCGAGGCTGGGCCGGTCGTGCTTCATTGCAAACAGCGTAACAGCCTGTTGCGGACGCGGCGTCGTCCGGTGGGTTGAATCTCGGCTTCGGCCCGCGTAACAACGACCTCGGCTAGGCGTTGACGCCTGGCGAGACCGAACCCTACGCACCCTCTGAGAGTTCTCGATGCACGCCAAGCTTTCGCTCGCGACAATCCTTCTGACTTCGTCCCTCACGCTGGGCCTCTCCGCCTGTGACAAGGGCGCCCAACCGGCCGCGCCTGCCGATGCCACCCCTGCGACGCCCGCCGCCGCAGACAGTGTCGCAGCGACCCCCGCCGAAGACGGCGCCGACACCGACCCCGGTGCTCCCGGCGTCAAGTGGGCCGACAAGTCGTTCAAGCAGCGCCAGGAGTACATGGGGATCACGTTCCTCAAGGCGCAGAAGAAGTCCTTCAAGGCGCACGACGAAGCGCAGTTCTCCGGCTTCAAGTGCCAGACCTGCCACGGCGACGACATGAAGGAGACCAACTTCGCGATGCCGACCGATTCGCTCTTCCCGCTCAACGCGAAGGACCCCGTGGGGGCCGCGATGGAGTACGACGAGGCGATCACCAAGTTCATGGTTGAGCAGGTCGTGCCGGAGTCGGCCAAGCTGCTCGACATGGAGCCGTTCAACCCTGAGACGGGCCAAGGCTTCGGCTGCTTTGGCTGCCACCCCACAGAGTAATTCCAAGGAGCATCTGACCCATGTCCAAGAGCATTCCCACCACGTTGGCACTCGCTGCGGCCGCCCTCTTCCTGGGCGGCTGCGACAAAGACAAGGCCTCGGCCGTCCCTGACGAAGCCGCTCCGGGCGGCGACGCCAAGGCGGCCGCCAAGATCAAGTGCTTTGGCGCCAACGACTGCTCGGGCCAGTCCGGCTGCGACGTTCCCGATGGGCGCGTGGAGGCGGGCTCCAAAGGCCACGCCTGCGGTGGCTTGAACGAATGCAAGGGCAAGGGCTGGATCCTGCTCACGGCAGACGACTGCACGACGCAGGGCGGCGAGCCGCTCTAGTCCTTGTGTCGTTTGTTGCCTTCGGGGCGCCAGGTTCTTCGTAACCTCGGCGCCTCGTTTGCGTTTGGTGGGTGCGGCCGTGGCCGCGCGAGGCCCACGTGGGCGTGCGGGGCGTGGAGGCCTGCATGCTCGCGAGGGCCCGCTTCTTTGCGCCCGTGCTCAACCGGCTCGACGCGCCGCGGCCCGGGCGTGTTTGGGGTCCGCCCCGAAGCCGACCAGCAGCGCTTCAAACATCGCGCAGCGCAGCGCTTCGACGTGGTGGGACGCGTGCTCCAACCGGTCGCGGCTTTGCAAGTGTCCGAGCCCGTGGGTCGCGCTCCACAGCAGGAGCGTACGCTGGCGGCCGTCGCCCTCAGCGAGCGCACCCATCTCTTGAGCGAGCTCGAGACCCCCCTGGGCTTGGTCGAGGATGGGGCCGAGTGCGCCCTCGACAATCCGCGCCTGCTGGTCGTCGAGCGAGGGGGCGAGGTTCGACAACATGATGTCCATGAGGCGGTGCTCGAGCGGGTCCGCGCCCGCGTTTGCGGCATAGAACGCGAACGGGGCCAGCGCATGCCCCAAGACTGCGACGGGCCCGCGGGTCCGGGGCTTGGCGGGGACGTGGCTGCGCAGTCGCGCTCCGAACCGTTCCACGGCGCGTCGCTGCAGCGCCACGAGAAGGTCCTCCTTGCAGGGGAAGTAGCGGTACAGGCCCCCGACGGCCACATCGAGGTGCTTCGCGACTTTACCCAGCGTGAGCCCCACCAGGCCGTCTGTGATGACGATGGTCATGGCCGCATCGAGGATTGCCTCGTGCTTTGCGGCGAATTTCCGCGCCCGACGGGGGGAGCGTGACACGGCGGGCGAACTCACAGCCGCAGTCTACATCGTGGTTGAATGTGATTCAAAAAGTGAATATGGTTCACTTCTGATGAGCGAGCACGACGTCGTCATTCGAGGTGGTCTGGTGGTGGATGGGACGGGCGCACCGGCCCGGGTCGCCGATGTGGCGCTGCGCGGATCGGTGGTCACGGAGGTTGGAGACGTCTCGGGAGGTGCCCGCCGTGAGATCGACGCCGAGGGCATGCTCGTCACGCCGGGGTTCGTCGACATGCACACCCACTACGACGGTCAGGCAACGTGGGACCCGCACTTCTCGCCCAGCAGTGGGCATGGCGTGACGACCGTCGTGATGGGCAACTGTGGGGTGGGGTTCGCACCCTGTCGTCCCGAACACCGCGATTGGCTGATCAACGTGATGGAAGGCGTCGAGGACATCCCCGGTGCCGCGCTGCATGAGGGGATTCAGTGGGACTGGGAGTCGTTTCCGGAGTACCTGGACGCGCTGCAGCGGCGGCCGCATGCGCTCGACTACGCGACCCAAGTGCCGCACAGCGCGATTCGTGGCTACGTGATGGGGGCGGAGCGCTCCGAGCAGCACGATGCGACGCCCGAAGAGATCGCTGCGATGGCGTCGCTCGTGGGCGAGGCTGTCGATGCGGGGGCGCTGGGGTTCTCCAGCTCTCGAACCCCACTGCACAAGACGGCGCAGGGCGTGCTCGTGGCGGGGACGAGCGCGGGCATGGACGAGCTGACTGCGATTGCAGCCGTGTTGGCGAGCAAAGGGGCGCTGTTCGAAATCGCCTGCGACAACGACCGGATTCAGGAGGAGGTGAAATGGCTCGACACGATGGCGCGCGAGCAGGGGACCTCGGTGCTGTTCAATCTCAGCCAGACCGACCCCAACCCGCAGGGCTGGACGCAGGCGCTCGCGGTCCTCGAGAAGGCCGCCGCGGACGGCGTTTCATTGACGGGGCAGGTCGCCGGACGAAGCATCGGTCTGTGCATGTGCTGGCGAGGGACGGCCCATCCGTTTGCCCTGCATCCGTCCTGGCAAGCGCTGGCGACCCGTCCGTGGTCGGAGCAGCTGTCGACGCTCCGAGACCCCAGCTTTCGCGCCAAGCTCCTGGCAGAAACAGCGCCGAGCGTCGGGCCCTTCGAGTCGTTCATCACGCAGACGTTCGCGCGGATGTTCCCGATGCACGCGGGATTCGACTACGAGCCGGAGCCCGAGGAGAGCCTGGCGGCCATCTCGGCGCGCACCGGCGTCGCGGTGCTCGAGCTCGTCTACGACGCGCTGATGGAGCGCGATGGCGAAGGGATGATCTACTTCCCGTTGTTCAACTACGCGTCCGGGAGCCTCGACCCGCTGCACACCCTGCACAGCCACCCGAACACCAGGTTTGGCTTGGCCGATGGCGGGGCCCACTGCGGCGCGATCTGTGACGCAGGCATGCCCACGTTCATGCTGACGCACTGGGCACGAGACCGTCGGCGCGGCCCCAGGCTCGGTCTCGAGTACGTCGTGAAGCGGCAGACCAAGGACACCGCCGACGTCTACGGCCTGCTGGACCGCGGGGTCTTGGCACCCGGGATGAGGGCTGACGTCAACGTCATCGACTACGAGAACCTCAAGCTCGGTCCGGCTCGCATGGCGTGGGACCTTCCCGCCGGCGGGCGGCGCCTGTTGCAGGACGCGACGGGCTACCGGTTCACGATCATCGGCGGCGAGGTCGTCTACGTCGACGGCGAGCATACCGGGGCGCTGCCGGGGGCGTTGATCCGCGGACCCCAGGCCCGGCCTGCGTAGCTCGCATCAGCCCGCCTGGAACATGCCCGCCAGGCAGCGCATGCCGGCCGTGTAGTCGTCGTCGCAGATCGATTCGATGCAGCACCGCTGGCTGTTGGCTTCGGAGAGGCCGTCGCAGACCTCGGCGATACGCACCGGCGCAATGCCCTGTGCTCGGCTGGTGCTCTCGGGTCGCGAACACGAGGGGCCGATGCCGAATCTGAACTGCTGGTCTGCGGCCGTGACGCCCATTCCAGCGTCTTCGGGGAGCACATCGGCGTCGGTCCAGTCCCGAATCTCGAGGTCCAGGATCCCGCCGGCGGTCGGGGTGAACGGTGAGCGGTCGAGCCGATCTGTGACCGCCGGAACGCCCAGCAATCCGAGCATGTAGACCGGCTTCTTCATATCGTCCGCGAGGGTGTCTTCGAGATAGTTCGTGTAGCGCGCCAGTGGCTGGAGGTTATCGTCGGCCACCGGTACGCACTCGTACGTGCCGTCGGGTTCCGGGCCGTCGCAGTCGGTGCCCGCGTTCCAACACAGGGCGCTGCTCCCGAGGGGTTGGCCGGTCGCGGGGAAAATCTCCATGAGTGCGGGGTCGGTCATCATCGAGTAGTCCGCGACCGAACAGTCCAGCTCGTCAGTGAGCAGGACGATACCCAGCGCTGCGTCGGGGCGCAGGAACGGCCTTGACCCCTGGTTCCACTCGGCGCCTGGGTTCAGTGCCTGAAGCATGTTCTCTAGCGGCGACTCGTACGAGCACCCGTTGATGCCCATCGGCGCGAGGCAGGCCATGGCGCGCGCAACCTCGTTCTCTGGCACACCGTCGCCGTCGATGTCGACCGGCCGGGTCAACTCGGGGACGTTCTGGTTGATGCCATCGAAGGCGATGAAGGGGTCGTCGATCGGCCCGATCGAGTCGGGACAGACGTTGGTGCATGCGGTCTCGGCGTTGTCCGGCACACCGCCGAGGCCGACGAAATCCTGCAGCCGGGTCGTGCAGGCCGTGGCGACGGGCGAGCCTCGGGCGGGGTCGTATCCGTCCGGCTCAAAGGGGGTGCAAAGGGGGTTGCCGTAGTCGGTGGTCGTGAACATGACCTGGAAGTCCGCGCCCATCCCCCGAAGCTGTGCCTCGAGCTCGATCATCCCCAACGCGAGCGCCTCCTGAGCCCCCGCGGTCTGGGCCGAGTTGTCGACGACGACGACGATGTCGATCCGGCAGTTGCCTTCTTCGCAGCCGGGAACCTCGCCGGTGGTGCTGCCGGTCTCACTCGACCCGGAGTCTCCGCTGGTGTCGGCGGTCGTGGGTGGTGCGGTGGTGACCGTGCTCGGAGGCGACGTTGTCGTGGTGCTTGTCGAGGGGGTTGTGGTGGGGTCCGGCTGGGTTGTGCTCGTGCCGACGCTGCCCGATCCCGTTTCGCCCTCGGTGTCTCCGTTGCCGACGGCGGGTCCACAGGCCAAAGTGCTCAAGACCGCGCCCGCGGTCGCACCCCTCATCCATCCACCCAAACGCCGCTGTTGTGACACCAGGGCACGCTATCAGGGGTGCGGCGGCTTTGCAGGCCGGGCCCGCCGGATTGTGGGTGGTCGCGTGGGGTGCTTGGCGGCTAGCGTCAGCCCTATGAACGCGCGCAGTGCCTTCGAGGAGCACTCTGGAGCCTCCATCCCGTTGATCTGCGGGGCGATGTATCCGTGCTCCAACCCCGAGCTGGTCGCGGCTGTCTCGGAGGCCGGTGGCATCGGAATCGTTCAACCGATCTCGCTGACGTACGTGCACGGCAACGACTTCCGCGAAGGTCTGCGGAAGATCCGAGCCCTTACGGACAAGCCCATCGGCTTCAACGCCATCGTCGAGAAGAGCTCGAAGGTCTACCTGGATCGCATGATGCGCTGGATCGACATCGCGCTGGAGGAAGGGGTTCGCTTCTTCATCACCGCGCTCGGCGATCCGCGTCAGGTCGTGGACAAGGTCCACGCGGCTGGCGGCTTCGTCTACCATGACGTCACCGAGCGAAAGTTCGCGCTCAAGGCGAAGGACGCCGGAGTCGACGGCCTGATCTGCGTCAACGGTCGCGCCGGAGGACACGCCGGAAGTCAGACCCCGCAGGCGCTGTTTGACTCGATGCAAGACCTGGGGCTTCCGCTGGTGTGCGCCGGTGGGGTGGGGGAGGCGTCGGGCTTTGTCGATGCCCTTTCGATCGGGTACGGCGCGGTGCAGATGGGGACGCGCTTCATCGCCACCTCCGAGTGCACCGCGCATGCCGACTACAAGACGGCCATCGTCGACGCGAAGGAAGACGACATCGTGCTCAGCGAGCGCATCTCTGGCGTGCCGGTTGCCGTGATCAAGACCCCGTACGTCGAAGCGGTCGGGACCGAGGCAGGCTTCATCGCCAAGCGGATGCTGCGGCACCCCAAGCTCAAACACTACATCCGCACGTACTACTCGTTGCGCTCGGTCTGGCAGCTCAAGAAGGCCAACCTTCATGGCAGCGGCTACAAGAACTACTTTCAAGCCGGGCGCAGCGTGTCGGGTGTGCACAAGGTCGAGTCCGCCGGGGACATCGTGCGCCGCTTCGCTGCCGCGCTCGACGAACAGGCCGCCGCGAACTAGTGCCTCATGCCTGAAATCCGCGCCGGGTTTCTGCGGCCCCCCCTTCGGGTGTGGGGCGCCTCCGAAACCCTCGGTTGGTCAGGCCTGCGTTCGGTACTCTCCGTCTTTTCCGCGACGCATCCCTCCGGGATGCTTCGCTCTCTTGCTCCGAACGGAGAACCCGGAACGAACTTCAGAACTGACGTACTCGTCGATGAATCCTACGGACTCGAGGTCGCTCGCAGTGCGGGCACCGAGGCTCGGTGGAGCGCACGTGGGCGCGGCAGGCAGGGCAAGCGATGAGGCGAGCCATCACCGGTCTCAGTGCTGCGGGTCGTCGCTCTGTGGGACGCCGTACATCGGGGCCATCGGGGTGTCGTCGGTGACGGGCACGCCGTACTCCGCGGCGAAGTCGGGGTCGTCATGCGGACCCGCGGGCGCGTCGGGGTCCTGGCCATCGGGCTCCGCAGGAGCATCGGGGTTCTGCCCGCTGGTGTCGGGGACGCCGTATTCGGGCTCGGCCACGCCACCACTGTCGGATGGGGGCGAGGGCTCGGGGCCCGCCTTCTCGCACGCCATCGGGGACAGGCCCAGGAGGACTGCGGCGGCGGTCAGCGCCAGGCGACCGCCCACCGGGCGAAGGTGTCCCGCGCAGTGGGGACAGCGCGATTCGCTGGAGAGGGCGTGCAACTGGCAGTGGGGGCAGGCGAGCAGGTTGGCCATTGGAGTCTCACCCTATCAGGTGGCAAGAACCTCAACGCGCCACGGGAAACTCCGGTCTGAATGCGGATGAATCGTGCGCCTACGACCCGTACTTCACCGTGCATCCATACGGCGGGGTCTCGGCGGTCGTGATGGGCTTGCCCCCGCGGAGCTCCGCGAGGGCGCCTGCGAGGTAGTTGACCAGGGCCCCACCGCCATCGACCTCTCCGAACGGCGCATTGTCGATCGCCCCGCGGTACACAAGCGTGCCGGCGCCGTCGATCAAGTAGACGTGCGGTGTCTTCTGGGCCCCATAGGAGCGGCCGACCGTGCCGGACTCGTCGAGCAAGATGGGGTGCTCGAGCGCGAAGGTCTTGGCGCCCACGGTGTTCGCTTCCACCCCGTGCCCTTGCTTGCCCGGGGCGCCGGAGTTGATCGCCAACCAGACAACGCCCTGGGCGGTCTCGTCTTTCGCCATCGTCTTGAGCGAGCCCTCTGCATGCGCGTTGTTCACGAATGGGCAGTTCGGGTTGAACCACTCCAGGACGACGGTCTTGCCGCGGAAGCTGGAGAGTTTGACGTCTTGTCCGGCGAGGTCCGGGAGGGTGAAGTCCGGAGCGGGTTTCCCAACCGCGGCCTGCTCACCTTCGGCCGGCGTCTCGGCAGGCTTGTCCGCCTTGGTGTCGGGCTTGGCAGCCGGCTTGGCGTCCGCGCTGGCTTCGGGAGCCTTGGTGTCCGCGGCGGGGGCATCGCTGGACTTGTCGCAAGCGAGGAGCAGGACGGCGAGGGACAGGAGCGATGCGCGTCGCATGGTGCGGAGGGTAGCAAGGTGATGGGTTGCGCGACATGGCGTGGCGATTGGGCCCGACAGGCTCTACGCTCTGAGATGTGGAGCCCTCGGACGACACCGCCGCCTCAGCCGCCTCGCCCGGAGGCTTCTGTGGCGCTCGTATCGAGCTGGTCGAGCTCGACCGCGACCACCCCGGCTTCAACGACCCCGTCTACCGACAGCGGCGCAATGCGATCGCAGCGCTCGCGCAGGCGTTCTCCGAGGGCGACCCGTTCCCCGATGTTCCCTACAACCCGGTCGAGCAGGGCGTCTGGCGCAGCGTGTGGGACGAACTCGGAGCCGAGCATTCGCGGGTCGGATGCGGTCGCTACCAACGCGCGTGCGAGGCCTACGGCTTCGATCACGATGTCATCCCGAGTTTCGCGTCGGTGAACGCGAAACTCGAGCCCTTGCAGGGATTCTCGTTGCTTCCCGTCGCAGGGTTGGTGCAGCCGCGCGTGTTCCTCGAAGCGCTTGGGAGTCGGCGCTTCTTGGCGACGCAGTACATGAGGCACCACAGCGAGCCCCTGTACACGCCAGAGCCGGATGTCGTGCATGAGTACATCGGACACGTTCCGTGGCTGGCCGACCCCGAGCTGGCCGAACTCAACCACGCCTTCGGACTCGCGGCGTTGCGCGCCAACGACTCCGCGCGCCTGGAGGCGCTCATCCGGGTGTACTGGTACACGATCGAGTTCGGGATTCTCGAAGAGGACGATCGCCTGAAGGTCTATGGAGCCGGCATTCTGTCGTCGTTCGGCGAAATGCGGCGGTTCGAGGACGTGGAGCACCGCCCTTGGGAGCTCGACGTCATGGCGGCGGACGACTTTGACCCGACGAACTACCAGACGCACCTGTACGTGGCACCGAGCTACGAATGTATGCGGGCTGACCTTCTTCGCTGGTTGCAGCGGTGAGGGACGCGACGTCGATCCCAAGCGGCGCCCCCCTCGTACCTGCGGCGTGGTCCGATGGAGATTGCGATATGGCCTCCTGTGCGTGGCACTGACGACGCTGCTGGGCTGCGACCGCGCCGACGTGTTCTCGTGCTCGGACGACGCGAGCTGCGGGGCTGCGGGCGCGGCGGGTCGGTGCGAGGCGTCCGGATTCTGCAGCTTCGAAGACCTCGCCTGCCCCTCCGGACGCCGGTTCGGCGCCTTGGCCGGTGATGGTATGGCCGATGAGTGTGTCGCCGGACAACCGGTTGCCGGCGGCACCACCGGGGAGGCGGACCCGAAGGAGGGCACCGGCCCTGGCGAGAGCGGACACGACTCGACGAGCGGGGACCCCGAGATTGAGGAGCCCTGGGGAAGCTCCGGGGAAAGCGGGGACAGCGGGTCATCCTCGACCCGTGATGGGGGGTCGAGCGGCGCTTCGGAGGAGTCCAGCACCGGAGCGCAGAGCTACGGCTGCGCGGACTTCGACTTCGAGGGCGGCCCCGTTCCGTTCGACGCGCAAAGCGTCTCGATCTCCGTCGACGTCCTCGGTGGGCAGCTGTTGGCATCGTGGCCAGCGGACGAGTCAGGCTCTGCGTTGTTTGAAGTCGCCGATGGCGTCGACCTGAGCCAGGGGACCCTCGACGTCTCATTCGCGAACATCGCCGAGGCGCCGGAGGGAACGACCGCTTCGCTGCGCTGGACGGACGCCTCCAATCGGATCGTCGCCGCCGTGCTGGAAGGAAGCTCGTATGCTGTCTCCTACTACGACCCGATGCTGCCCGAAGACGAGCAAACCGCCATCACTCTGTATCCGGTGCAGGGGCGCGAGGCCGTGCAGATCGGAACGCAGGGGGGCTCCATCGTCGTCAAGGCTGGCCAGGGAGATGCGCTCGAGATTCTGACGACCATCGAAGGGAGCTTCGAGCTGACCGATGTCGACGTCGGGTTGTTCTTCGACCGCTACGCCGCGACCGGCGAGGCTGCCTCGATCGGTCTGGAGTCCTTGAGCCTGTGTGCCGAGTGACGTCCGCCGACCGGGGACTCAACGCTTGACGACCTGGCGCAGCTTGTCCTCGTATTCACGAGCCTGCTGCTGAAGGTTCCACATCGACGCGTATTCACCGTTCGCCGCCAGCAACGCGTCGTGCGTCCCCTGCTCGACGATCTTGCCGTGGTCGAGCACGACGATGAGATGAGCGTCCTTGATCGTCGAGAGTCGGTGCGCCACGGTCACCGTCGTCCGGCCCTCGGAAACCTGCTCCAGAGACGTCTGGATGTCCTGCTCGGTGTGCGTATCGAGGGCAGACGTCGCTTCGTCCAGGATCAAGATCGGCGGGTCCTTGAGGATCGTCCGAGCGATCGCGACCCGCTGCTTTTCACCGCCGGACAGCTTGAGCCCGCGCTCACCGACGGGCGTATCGAACCCCTTTTCGAGGTTCGCCACGAAGTCGTAGACCTGGGCCAGGCGGGCGGCACTCTCTATGTCGGCCTGCGAGGCGCCCGGCCGGCCGTACTCGATGTTGTAGCCGACCGAGTCGTTGAACAGCACCGTGTCCTGCGGCACGACACCAATGCTCTCGCGCAGGGAGGCCTGCGTTACCGAGCGAACGTCTTGCCCGTCGATGGAGATGGTGCCCGATTGGGGGTCGTAGAACCGGAACAACAGCCTCGCGACGGTCGACTTTCCGCTGCCCGACGGACCCACGATCGCCACCGTCTCGCCGGCATTCGCGGTGAACGAGATGTCGTCGAGAATGACCCGGTCTTCGTTGTACGCGAACGTCACGTGGTCGAAGACGATCGTTCCGCCCTCGACCACCAGGGACTTGGCCTCGGGACCATCTTCGACCTCGGCTTGGACGCTCAGCAGTTCGAACATCTTGTCCATGTCGATGAATCCCTGCTTCATCTCTCGATAGACAAAACCCAAGAAGTTCAGTGGCAGGAACAGCTGCATCATGTAGGTGTTGGCGAGGACGAAGTCTCCGAGGGACAGGTCTCGGTCGACCACTCCAGCGGCGGCCATGTACATCAGCGAGACCACGCCGATGCTGATGATCGTGGCCTGACCGACGTTGAGCAGCGAGAGTGAACTCTGGCTCTTGACCGCCGCGGACTCATATCCCGCCAGTGAAACGTCGTAACGCCCGTATTCGTGGTTCTCGTTGCTGAAGTATTTGACGGTCTCGAAGTTCAGCAGGCTGTCGATCGCCTTGGTGTTGGCGGCCGAGTCCTTCTCGTTCATCTCCTTGCGGAATTTCAGTCGCCACTCGGTCACGACCAGCGTGAACGCGATGTACAGGACGACCGTGGCGCCGGTGACGAGCGGATACCGGTAGTCGAAGTACAGCGCCATGATGCCCATCACCAGCAGCAGCTCGACGAGCGTCGGCAAGATGTTGAACAGCATGAACGACAGGACGAACTGCATGCCCCGCAGGGCGCGTTCGATCACCCGCGACAGCCCGCCGGTCTGGCGGTCCAAGTGGAAGCGCAGCGACAGGCGGTGCAGATGCTTGAACGTATCGAGCGCGACGGTACGCTGCGCGTGTTGAGACACCCGCACGAACACGAAGTCCCGTAGCTCGCCCAAGAGCGTGCTGGACAGTCTCGCCAGCCCGTACGAAACGATGACCGCCAACGGGAGCACGAGGGCGATGTCGGTCGGCGTGAGGGCATCGACCGCATCCTTGTAGATGACCGGCACGTAGACACTGACCACCCGCGCTCCAAACAGGCACGCCAGCGCGATGACAACGCGCAGTTGCAGACCACGACGGTCCGTGGGCCACAGGTGGCGTGACAGCGTCTTGAGCGTCTGCCAATGGTTCTGCGAGTCGGCCGGGCGCTCGTCTTCGTCCGTGGGCTTCATGGATCGGCGCGGAGCGTACCGCGTGGGGACGGCGCCGACCTCGGCGGCGGCGGACAACGCCGGCTGTGCTCCGCGCGGGCATCCGCGTACACTCCCGGCATGCGAGGTGTCCTGTTGTTGGCGGTTTTGGGGCTGGTCGGGTGCGATGATGATGGTGGTGGTGATGCCTCGGGCACCGTCGGCAGCACCGGGGGGACCACGACGACCGGAGGGCAGGATGAGACGTCGGTCGGCGTGAGCACGACCGACGCGCCTGTCTCGACGACCGCCAACGAGAGCTCGTCAAGTACGGGCGGTAGCAGCACGGGTGGAACGACCGGCGATCCGGGAAGCAGCAGCACCGGGGACCTCGATGGCGTCGTGGGTTTCGCCGAGATTCAGGTCGATCTGCAGAACGCGCGCGGTGCCCAGGGGTCGTATCCCAGCTGCATTGACGGCGTCCCTTGCCACAACAATCCCGACCGCAACGTCGCGCTCGTGGCCGACCCCACGCCCGAGCAGCTGATGCGGAACTACCAGAACATCTTGGACGCGCCGGGGACCCCCTGGGTGACGCCCCTGGACGACTCGGCTCAGATGCTCAACGAAGTCCCGATTCCAGACGACGTTCGCGCGCGTTGGCTCGCGTGGATCGAGGCGGGCGCGCCGTTCGAGTAGACGGCCCCCGGTGTCGGGGCGTCGCGAAGACCCGGATCGTCTACGGACAGTTGCCGCCCACAACGCAGTGGGCGCTGGTCTGGAGCACCACCGCATCGCGCGTATCGATCCCATCCGGTGCCCAGCTGCCCTCGACGTTCACGCCGAGCATGAGCTCGTGGCGATGCCCCCGGTGGTGCCGCCCATCGCCGGCGTGCTCGGAGCATCGCCGCAGGCCGTCAGCCCAAACAGAAGCAGGGCCGCCCGCCGGATCACGCTGCCTGCGAATCCTTGCCCGTGACTTCCGGAGGGTCTTCTCGCCGGTACCGCCAGCCCAGGCCCACGATACAGAGCATGCACAGCCCGTTGAACAGCTCGCCGGTGAGCATGTACGGCGTCTTGGCGTCGGGGTCCATCATCGGAACGTCGGCGACAAATCCATCCGGATCCTGCGGCCCGTCGATGTCGGGGTCCGTGACCTTGGTGCGATGCACCTTCCGCCCGGTGGGGTCGACGTAGGTGCTGATGCCGGTGTTGACCGAACGCAGCATGCCCTTGCGGTGCTCGACGGCCCGGAACACGGCGAGGCCCAAGTGTTGCGCCGGCTCGTGGGTCTTGCCGAACCACGCATCGTTGGTGAGGTTCACGAAGGCGTGCACGCCCTGGTTCGCGGTCTCCCGGACGTAGCGGGGCAGGATGTCTTCGTAGCAAATGAACGCGCCGAGGCGATGCTCACCCATCTGCAGCGCCTTGGGTCCATCGCCCTTTTGCAGGTGCGACGCGGTGGGAATCTGCTCCAGATACCACTCGGGGTCGACCAGCGGTGCGTACTCCCCGAACACCAAGCGGTAGACCTTGTCGTAGCGGTCGGCGATCTTGCCGTCGCTGCCGATCAGCAGCGCAGTGTTCCAGCACTTGTGGATCGAGCCGCAGTTCTGCCCACGAGGGTCCTCGCGGGTGACGGTGCCAAAGATGATCGGGACATCGAATCCTTGGTGCAGACGCCACGGGTGCCCTTGCGGCGGCTCCTGCTCGCTGTCTCGGTGAAAAATCCGGCTGTTGGGGTAGGCGGTCTCTCCCCACAGGATGACCTCGGCGCCGTCTCGCACAAGCTCTCGGCTCTTGCGAAGCTCGCCCTCGAAGGCGCGGTCGCGAAGCCGGGGACGCGTCATCTCGGCGATGCTCATGTTGCCTTGGACGACACCGACCTTGAGGTGCTCGGCGGCCTGCATCGTCGACTCGACCTGGGAGATTCGCAGGGCACCGTAGGCCGGAACACCGACCACCAGCACGCCGGCTGCGATCGCGGCGTGCTTGTCCAGGGCCCGGGTTCGCAAGAAGCGGACCCCGAGGGTGTACAGCGCGGCGTTGGTCGCGACCATGAGGAAGCTGACCGTGGTCACCCCGCCCAACTCGGCGGTCTGAATCATGAGCGGCTCGGCTGCCCAGCCCTGCGCCATGTAGATCGGGAAGATGTTGGGCAGCGTGGCTTCAACCGCCACCCAGCACAGCGGCGCGGTGACCCAAAGGGGCAGGCGCGTGCGCGTGGTGAGCCAGACGGTGAGCATCATCGCGAAGCCCCACAGCAAACCGTGATAGCTCGCGAACAGCAGCGTGATTGGAGCCCCCATGGCCAGTGGGAAGCCGGCGAACTTCACCAACAGCTCCGTGATCCAGAAGAACCCCCAAAACACCGTGAAGGTGCCGACCAGCCACCCCCAAAAGAGGGCCTGGCGTGGCCGGGTCCCATCGACGGCGGCGAGCAGGGGGATCCACGCGACGTATCCCAACACCCAGATGTCCCAGTCTGCGACGCACAGCACCATCGGCACGACGGACAAGGCCGCCAGCACCACACGGTGCAGGCGCGTGAGACCGGGCTTGGGCTCGTCCACTAGCTGTTGTCTTTGACCGGGATGTCGCGGTGCGTGAGGTACAGGTCGGCGAGCTGCGGCTCGTCGGCGATCGTCGGCGCGCCCGTCATGAGGTCCTGGCCTCGCTGGGTCTTCGGGAACGCGATCACGTCCCGGAGACTCTCCGCTCCGGTCATCAGCATGGCGACCCGGTCGAGCCCGAGCGCGATGCCACCGTGGGGTGGGGGACCGTACTTGAACGCTTCGAGGAGGAACCCAAACTTGAACTGGGCCTCTTCATCCGAGAGCCCCAGCGCCGTGAAGACCTTGGCCTGCACATCGCTGTTGTGGATCCGGATCGAGCCGCCACCGATCTCGTTGCCGTTGAGGACGAGGTCGTAGGCCTTGGCCCGCACCGCACCCGGGTCGCTCACCAGGAGGTCGACGTGCTCGTCATGGGGCGAGGTGAAGGGGTGGTGGGCCGCGACGAACTGCCCCGCTTCGTTCTTCTCGAACATCGGGAAGTCGGTGATCCAAAGGAACTGCCAGGGCTTGTCGTTGCCGGCGAGCAGGTCCAGCTGGTCGCGCAGCTTGAGGCGGAGGTTGCACAGCACGGTGTGGGTGGTTTCCCACGCGTCCGCGATGAACAACAGCACGCAGCCGGGACCGGCGCCCATCGCTTCGGCGACGGCCTTTTGTGCCTCGGGTTTCACGTTCTTACCGACGGCGCCGCTCCAGCTGCCGTCCTCACCGATACGCGTCCAGGCGAGCCCCTTGGCGCCGCCGCTCTCGCGCTGCTTGACGAACTCGGTGAGCTTGTCGATGGCCCCGCGGGACAGGCTGCCGGCCTTGTCGGCGGGCACGCACAGACCGCTGACACACTCTGCACCGTCGAACACCTTGAACCCGCTGTCGCGGACGTGCTCGGTCACAGCTTGCAACTCCAGGCCGAAGCGTACGTCCGGCTTGTCGGACCCGTACCGGGCCATCGCCTCGTCCCAGCTCATGCGAGGGAAGGTCTCGGCGAGCTCGACGTCCAGAATCTCTTTCCACAGGGTCCGCATCAGCGCGGTCATGGGCTCGAAGATCCGCTCCGGCGTCGCGAAGCTCATCTCCACGTCGATCTGGGTGAACTCCGGCTGGCGGTCGTTGCGAAGGTCTTCGTCGCGGAAGCAGCGGGTGATCTGGAAGTACTTGTCGAACCCCGAGACCATGAACAGCTGCTTGTAGATCTGCGGGGACTCGGCGAGCGCGTAGAACTGACCGGGGTGGATGCGGCTGGGCACCAGGAAGTTGCGTGCACCGCCGGGGGTGTACTTGACCATGGCCGGGGTCTCGAGCTCGTAGAAGCCCCCTTCGGTCAGCAACTTGCGGGTGTAGTAGCCGATCTGCGAGCGGACCCGGAAGTTGCGCTGCATCACCGGACGGCGCAGGTCGAGATAGCGGTACTGCAGGCGCAGGTTCTCGGTCGCGCCCGTGCGGTCGTCGTCGGCGATCACGAACGGCGGGGTCTGGGACTTCGAGAACACCTCGACCTCGCTGACTTTGATCTCGATCTCTCCGGTCACCATGTCGGTGTTGGCGTTGGTGCCCCGGTCGGCCACCTTGCCGCGAATCGCGATGCAGTCTTCGCTGCGCAGAGAGTCGCCGAGCTTGTAGGCCTCCTCGCCGAGCTCGGCCGCGAAGTCGAGCTGGGTGATGCCATCACGATCGCGGAGCTGGACGAAGATGCGGGCGCCAAGATCGCGACGGCGATGCACCCATCCGAAGAGAACGACGGAAGCGCCAGCGTGTTCGCGGCGCAGCTCACCGCACGTGTGTGTGCGGCCGACTTCGAGCAAGGACATGACGCGGAGCGTAAGCCACCCGCTCGCTGGGCGCAGCACCCCGGTACGTCGTTTCCGAGCCATCGCCCGCGGGTGTGATGCAACTCAAGGAGGAGGGGCTCGGCTGGGTCTGCTATGAACGAGCCCGGCCGATCCATGCTGCGGTTCCTTCACACCTCCGACATCCACCTTCTGCGCCTTGATGGGGTGATGCCCTGGCGCTACGTCGGCAAGCGTCTCACCGGACGGCTCAACCTCGCCCTTCACCGGGCGAAGAAGCACGACCAAGCGCTGTTCGACCACATGGTGGCGCAGGCCGGGGAACTGGGCCTCGACCGCTTCGTGGTCACCGGCGATCTCACCAACCTCGCCCTCGAGACGGAGTTCGAGCTGTGTGTCGAGAAGTTTGAGACGATCCCGGTGCCGGTGACGGTCATCCCGGGCAACCACGACACCTACACTCGGGGCAGCGAGCGGGAGCAGCGGTTTGAGCGCTACATGCAGCCCTATATGCAGGGAGAGCGCGAATCCGGCGATTATCCCTTCGTTCAGCGGTTTGAGGATGTGGCGCTGATCGGGGTCTCGAGCGCGGTCGCGACCCCACCGTTCGATGCGACCGGTCAGTGCGGTGCCAAGCAGCTGGCCCGGCTGCGGCGGGTGCTGCAGGAGCTGGGTGAGGAAGGCCTCGCTCGGGTCGTCCTGGTGCACCATCCGCCCGTCGACGGCCTCTCAAAGCCCAAGCACGCGCTCACCGACCGCTCCGCATTTGCCGAGGTGATCGCGGCCTCCGGGGCCGAGTTGATCCTGCACGGCCATGAGCATGTGCGCACCGACACCGCGCTGCCCGGTCCAACCGGCGCGGTGCCCGTGCACGGGATCGCTTCGGGCACGTCCGTCGTCCAAAAACCGGGACGTACGGCCGCTTTCTCGGTATACGACGTCTCCTCTTCCGGCTTCACCCGCGAACTGTACGAATGGAACGGACACCGCTACGCACTGTTGGACGCCTGACCCGCTGGGTCGCTGGCGCTGCTCTGATCACCGCTTTGGGAGGCGCCGCCGGCTGCTCGACGCCGCTGGACGAGGCACGACTCGCGTGGGCCGATGGCGAGGGCGACCTCGACAACGCCGACGCGAAGTACCGCGAGGCGATGAACGATGCCGACCTCGGAGACCTCGCGACCGAGGAACTCCGCGACATCTACCTCGAGCTGGGTAAAGCGGCGGACAAAGAGGGCAAGGCGATCAACGCCGAGAAGTACTTCCGCAAGGCGGTCGAACTCGACCCGAAGAGCGCGGATGCGTACTCCGGCCTCGTCGGTGCGTTGCAGGATCTGTTCAAGTATCCCGAAGCGCTCGAGGTGGCCGAGAAGGGCTACAAAGAGGCCGACTGCCGGAACTGTCACCGACAAACGGCCGTTCTCTTGATCGGTCGTGGCGACGCGTTCATGCAAGAGAGCCGGTGGGCAGAGGCCGAGGTCGACTACGGCAAGGCCTTGGAGATCATTCCCGACGCGGCGATCTGGCTCGCGGTGGTGCGAGCCCGCTACGCCCAGAAGGACCTCGCCGGATCCGCCAAAGGCCTCAAGTCGGTGACGGAGCTGGTCATGCAGAATGACCTGGAGAACCGTCGCCAGTACCTCGAGATGCGTCGTGCGGTCGTGCTGTTGGCGCTCGAGCAGGGCGATGTGCCCTTGGCGGACGAGCTCCTCGACCTCGCCCCGGTGGGCGTCGAGCCCGAGGAGCAGGTCGGACTCGCGATGGAAGTGGCGATGGAGTTCAACCGGCTGGGCAAGCCTGACCAGGCCCTCGCGCGCCTGATGGCGATCGTCGACGCGGCGGCGGGAGGGAAGCTCAAGCTGACGCCCGAACGGCTCGACCAGATCCGCGACCAAGTCGCCACGATCTACGCAACGCGGGCCAAGCTCCGCCTCGCCAAGGGCGACACCGCCGGTGCGGACGCCGACATCAAGGAGGCGCTCGGGATGCGGCCTGGCAAGTCCTCGCTGCAGCTTCAAGAAGTGCTCTTGCTCGCGGGGAAGAACAAGCTGTCGGATGCGCGGACCAAGCTGGCCAAGGTCGAGACGTCCGCCAAAGGACACAAGGAGGTCACCGCGATCCTCGCCGCGCTGCGGGCCATCGACTACGTCGACGGCGGCAAACTCGACGCCGCGAAGACCGAGCTCGATCTCGCCAAGCGCAACGGCAAGGACCTTCCCGAGGTTCACGTCGCCATCGCTGCGTACCTCGCTGCCAAAGAGCCGTCGCTGTACAAGAAGGAAAAGTCGGCCCTGAAGAAGTCCGGGCTGATCAAGTACCCGGGCACCACCGTGGTCCGCGCCGCTGAGGCCTTGTCCGAGCTCGATTGGTCCCGCCAGCAGCTGGAAGGCCTGGGTGCGGGATACCCCTACCGGGCGCCGGGCATCGAGGACAAGCTCGGAGCGCTGGAGAAGAAGATCAAGACCTTCTACACCTACCCGGTCAAGTTCTTCGGCGAGCCCAAGACGATCATCGTCATCTCCAACCAGGGCGGTGCCGAACTCGAGGTCGAGATGGTCGGGCGCTCCTGGAAGAAGCGCGCGAAGGTGGCCCCAGGCGACACCAAGAAGGTCACGCTGAAGAATCCCGGCTTCTTTGAGATGACGTACGGCGACAAGACGGCCACTTTCGTGGCCGAACCGTACACAGAAGTGACCTTGGGCCTCTAAGGCCGATGCCGGCCGCCCCGGAGTGGGACGGCGACACGGGCCGTGCCGTGGGGTCCAAATTCAGCGCAAGGCCCGCTGCGCGATCGGATGCCAACGGGAGTCTCCGCTGCGGCGGAGGTCTTGGTAGTCTGACGCCGTGCCGGGCTGCCCCCACCGCAAGGTCCGTCCCCTCGGTGAGGGGGCGGTTGGGGATGTGCACCTGTGCGTCGACGTCTTCGCGAGGAGACTCGTGGTCGTCAAGTGGCTCCGCGCCGAGGTCCACACCGGTAGCGAGGCGAGCGCCCGGTTCCAGCTCGAAGCCAAGCGCATGGCGGGGGCGGAGTTCGATGGGGTGATCAAGGTCGAGGACTTTGGCAGCGACGACTTTGGCCGGACGTGGATGACGATGGAGTTCGTCGATGGCGTCAATCCGGCCACCGCGATCTCCGAAGGCGACGGATGGGGCGTACACCGGCTCATCGAGGGCGTCGGGAAAGCACTCGACGAACTGCACGGGTTGGGCGTCGTTCACCGTGACCTCAAGCCCGACAACGTGCTGCTTCGACCGGGGTCCGGGAGCTGGGAACCGGTCATCATCGACCTTGGGATCGCGAAGTGGCTGGCGCACGAAGCTGCGACTGCGACCGGATCGGTCTTCGGCACGCCGCACTACATGAGCCCCGAACAGTTTCGGGACACCAAGCACGTGGGTCCCGCGACCGATCGGTACGCCTTGGCCGTCATCGCCTTCGAGCTGTTGACCGGGCGGCTGCCCTACGACGGGCGGAGCTTGCCCGAGCTGTTGCAGCAGCACATGGAAGCCGAAATCCCGGCGCTGCAGGTTCCGGTGCGAGCCCCCCGGCGCGGGTCCACGATCGAGAGTTCCGGCGGCGGTACCGAGCGCGGGTTTCATGGCGCCGCATCGCTCGACGCGTTCATGCGCCGAGCGATGGCCAAGAATCCATCCGACCGTTTCAGCTCGGGCGTGGAGATGGCCGAGGCGTTCCACACCGCGGCGGGCCGTGACGGGATCTGGGAGCCACCGGCAGAAGCCAAGATGCTCTTCGAGCCGCTGATGCATCCCCGCGTGGAACTCTGCCTGTCCGGGCATCCGCCGCAGACGTTCGATATTCGGCGTGGACCGGTCGTCCTCGGTCGCCATGAGGCGTGCCAGTTCCTCGTGCCTTCGCCGCGGATGAGTCGGCTGCACTCGTGCATCTTCATGCACCGCGGGCGGATCTGGGTGGCAGACCTCAAGAGTCAAAACGGCAGCCAGTACATGGGCCGACAGTTGACCCCCGGCGTTCCGGTTCCGTTGCGGAACGACGCTGGAGCCGCGACGCTCAAGCTGTACGACCAAGAAATCGCCCTCCGGACGCTGCCGGGATGAGACGGGACACCGCGCTGCTCTTCGGCCCGGCGCTCGTCTGGACCGTGGCGGCCGTGGTGGGGGTGGCGGCGACCCTCGCAGACGAGGACGCCTGGTCGGCCGCCACGTCGCGAGGGGGCGTGGTTGGAAGCGCAGACTGCCGGCGCTGTCACCCCGAGCAGCACGCGTCGTGGCATGAGAGCTACCACCGCACGATGACGCAGTCGGTTGGCACCGGTGACGCCATCATCCTCGCGCCTTTCTCCGGCGAGACGCTTCGCGTGGCGGGCTTCGTTGCGACGTTCAGCACCGCGACGAGCGGCAGCCCCCATGTGTCCGTGGTCCGTGAATCCGACGCACAGGATGTTCTGGATGCCGATGTGGAGCTGACCGTCGGCACGCACCGCTACCAGCAATACGTTGCGCGCATCGATCGCGGGGGCGGATCCTTGGAGCGTTGGCGGCTTCCGTTCGCCTGGCATCCACAAGCCCAGCGGTGGATTCATCTCGGGGGCGCATTCCTGTTCCCCGACCTGGCCGAGGGGGATACGCAGGCCTATCTCCGTCACTTCAGCCGGTGGAACGACAACTGCGTGTTCTGCCACAACACCGAGCCCGTACCCGGACTGCGTGAGGACGGCACGTTCGACACGGCGCTTGGAGAGGTCGGGATCGGTTGCGAGGCTTGCCATGGCCCCGCCGAGGCCCACCTCGCGCGTCAGTCCAACCCGCTTCGACGCTTGCTCGCACCCCTGAGTGATCATGGGGATCCGGCGATCACACACCCAGGGCGTCTCGAACCGGACCGGCACAGCGAGGTCTGTGGGCGATGCCATGGGCAGCGCATCGGCAAAGACCTTGCGAAGGTCCTGGCGCACGGAGATGGATTCATCCCGGGGACGCCGCTGGAGGAAGTCTCTCGTCCGATCCTCGCGGAGGGTCGTCTTGCTTCCGATCCTCCCACCGCGCGTCCGTTCGCGCCCCGGTTTTGGCCCGACGGCACGCCTCGACTCTCGGCATACGAGTACCAGGGGTTGTTGCTCTCGCCGTGTTACGACGAAGGGCAGGGGATGTCGTGTGGCAGCTGCCATACGATGCACGGTGCCGAACCGTCCATGCAGCTTCGCGCTGGCGCGGACACGGACGCGGCCTGCGTGGGTTCGTGCCACGCTGTGGCGTCGATGGACGGACACGGTGGTCACGACACGGTGGGGTGTCAGGACTGCCACATGCCGCGGGTCACCTACGGTCTGCTGCAAGGCTTGATCAGCCACCGGATCACCTCGCCCGATCCCGGCGCGCTGACGGGCCGTGACGACATGCCCGACGCCTGTACGCAGTGCCATGTGGACCAGACGCGTGCGTGGGCTTCCGCTGCCATGGGGTCGCTGGGGCTGCAGGGGACCGCGGCGGAACCGTATCCCGAGTCTGGGGGGTCACGGGTCGAGCGAGACCTCGTGGGTGGGGACCCGGTCCAGCGAGCCCTGGCTGCTCACGCGCTTGCACGTCCAGAAGCCGTGGGGTCCCAAGCCCGGCGGATGCAGGCGTTGGTCGATGCGCTCGAGGATGACTATCCCGCGGTGCGGTGGTTTGGCCACCGAGGTCTGCTGGTGCTCGCCCGCGATGAGGCCACGCGGGCGCTGCTGCTTCGTTACGACTTCATGGCAGACGCTGCCGATCGTCTCGAGGCGGTCGACGAGCTTCGGGCTACGCTGGGGCACAGCGTGGTGTCCTCCCAACCCGAGCTGTGGCAACGCCTGCTCGGCCAGCGGGACGACGTCGCGATCGCGATCGGCGAGTGACGCGGTAGACTCCCCGGGCATGTCGCCCTCGACCCACCTTCGGGCGTCGCTGTGGAGCCTGGCGGGGTTCCTCGCGATGGGCATGTGGCTGGAGGCGATGCTTGGGCTGCGGGTCTCGAGCGTCGTCGACGATGCGCTGCGGCGGGAGTTCCTCCGCCTCGGGCACGCGCACGGGGGCCTGCTGGCGTTGGTCAACGTGGGCCTCGGGTGGGCGCTCGAGCGGCTGGGGACACCGAGCGGATGGGCAGCCAGGGTTCGGGTGGCGGCGTGGTCCGGAGCGCTGATCGTAGGCCTGGGCTTCGTGGGCGGCGGCGTGTGGCACGGTCCCACCGATCCGGGCCCGCTCGTGCTGCTCGTCCCTGCCGGTGCCCTGATGCTGGTCGCATCGCTGGTGGCCGTCGCAATCCTCCGCTGCCCATCTGGCGGCAGCCCGGATCAGGCGTCGAACAACCCAAGCTGAGGGTCTTCTTCGGCCTCTGCCGGCGCGCCCGGACCCAGCAGCTGTCGTACCAATGAGGACTCCCGCGCGAAGAAACCGTGCGTGTGCATCGAGTCGTCGAGCGCGTACTTGTCGTAGTCGAGGTGGTGACACAACTCGTGCATCGCCACGCGAACGAAGGTGCGGTAGGCGACGGGTCGCTCGTGCGCCGCGGTTCGCATCCAGACTCGGATGATCGGTCGCTTGCCCTCTTCGCGCTCGTACAAGCCGTGGAGCTCCGCGGTGGCATCGCTTGGACGCCGGGCGAGCACGCGCAGGGTGACGCGCGGGACCTCGAGCGCCTCACAAAGGCGTCGAACGAGCTCGGCGGTTCCTCGCTGGACCTGCCGACGATCGTCTTGGGCGAGTCCCCCCTCGATGCTGCGCAGCGACAACTGGGTGTCGTCCTCGTCGATGAGTTCCCCCAAGGGGACCTCCGTGATCGCGTCCGAACGCCGGTAGATCGCCTGTCGCTTGGGACGCAGTCGAGCGTAGTAGGGGAAACGCGGCACGGTTAAAGAAGCGGGGAGAGCACGCGGGCGGAGTTTTCGCGGAGCCGGGCCCAGATGCTGGGTTCCGTCCGGTCGTGGCGGTGGACTTCGGTCGCGTCCCCGAGGTCCGCTTCGTAGACAGAGGCGAGGTCCGCGGTGACCTTCGCATCGTAGAACATGGCCGTGATCTCGTAGTTGATGTGGAAGCTGCGAACGTCCATGTTTGCGGACCCGATGGCGCAGACGTCGTCGGCGATCAGGTACTTGGCGTGCAACATGCCGGCGTCGTACTCGAAGATACGGCACCCGACCTGCAAGAGCTCGTCGTAGTAACTGCGGGAGGCGTAGGCCACCAGGCGACTGTCGTTCTTGTCGGGGCTGGGCACGAGGATGCGGACGTCGACACCCCGCAGCGCCGCCGTCCGCAGGATGAGCATCAGCGGCTCATCGGGAACGAAGTAGGGGGTGGCGATGTACGCCCGCTCGTGGGCGGCGGCGATGGCAGCGGAGAACTGCGCCGCAATCGCGCCGGTGACGGGCAGGTCCGGACCACTGGGGATCACTTGGGTCAGCGGGCCGTCGGAACGAATCGGGCGCTCTGCGGTCCCGTTGAACGGGTTGGCCTGTTCGAGGGCCGGTGTCGGGGCGTGTTGGCCGACCAGCTCTCGTGCGTCGAGGGACTGGGTTCCCGCCGGTCGCTTGCCCTCGAGATCGACAACCTGGCCGGTCGTGACCAGCCAGTCGTCGAGGAACGTCGCCTCCAGACCCAACACCGCGTCGCCTTGGAGCTGCACGAACAGGTCGCGCCATCCATCCGCTTCCGAGCCGCTGCCAAAATACTTGTCGCCCACGTTGAGGCCCCCGACGAAGCCCGTCGACCCGTCGATGGTGAGAATCTTCCGGTGGTTGCGAAAGTTGACCCGCGAACGTCCCAAGCGGATCGGAACGCGGACGGGGCCGAAGATCGACACCTCGCCGCCGGCCTTGAGCAGCTCGCCAAAGTGTTCGCGTTCGAGCCCCCAGCTACCGAGCTGATCGACCAACACTCGGACCTGGATCCCCTCGCGCGCCCGACGTGCCAGCGCGGCGGTGATGGCACGGCCCGATTCGTCGTCCCGCCAGATGTAGAACTCGGCGTGTACGCACCGAGTCGCGGTCGCGATGGCCGCCAGAACGGCCTCGCGCGCGTCGTCCGCGGTGACCAGCAGGCGGACGTCGCTGGCGCGCCGTAGAGGAGCCGCGGTCGCATGCAGCGCCAGTCGCACCAAGCCTCGCTGTTGAACCGAGAGTCCCTCGGGGAGTGCGTCGAGGGTCGCCATCGATTCGGTCCCGGCGACCGGATCGATCACGCGTCGCCGCCGATTCTTGCGCTTGCGTCGGACCTTTCGCTGCGAAAAGAACGCGTAGGTCAGCAGCCCAACGACGGGCAGGAACAGCATCGACAACACCAGCGCCAGCGTCGCCGTGGGCCGTCGACGCTCGAGCAACACGACGACCGAGACCGTCACCGCGTAGATGACGAATCCCAGTTCGAGGACCCAGCGTGGGATCTGCTCGATGAACTCCACGGAGTCGGTGGACTATACCGGCTCCGTGGGCTCGGTCAGCCCGACTTACAGCTGGTGTCGGGCGCGGCGGCCTGGCAGTCGGGTGGGGCCGCGACGGACTCCATCGCGCCGAGTCGGCACTCAATCGAGTGGGCTTCGCCGTACAACGGCTCCCCGTCACACCAGGCCTGGCACTTCTCCCGCGACTCAAACGATGCTTCAAACGTGCCCTCTTCGTTGCACACCGTTCGGAGTTCGTCACAGTAGCGGTCGCAGGTGACCACGTACGCCGATCCGCAGACTTCGGAGTCTCGGCCCGCGTCGGCGCAGCCCACAGCGAGGGATTCGACGGCGTCCTCGGCGATGTCATCGAGCACATCGAACCGGCAGTCGGCGTGTTCATCGGCCTCCCAGTACCCGCACAAGGCTTCGCATTCGGAAACCGAGGCATAGCCGAAGTGGCTTTCGCAGGCGACGCGGTAGTCGCCGCAGTAGACCTCACAGGTGTCGGGTAGGGGAGCGTCCGGTGGATCAGGGATCGCGGAAGGCCGATCGGCCGATTCGACCAGATCGAACGCCGCGTCGTCGCAGGCGCTCAGGGGTAGCAGGAGCAGGGAACACAGGGTCAGTGCACGCGTCATGGTGGTCGAGCTCCTCGGAGGGCTTCACCCGGGACATCGGATGTGAGGCCCCCGAGTTGAGGACGCCCACCGAATCAGCAGTGTCAGGATCTGCCGGATGAGCGCTCTGCGCGCGGACAGGGAACCTGAACCCGACGCTGAGGACCCTGTTAGATTCTGGTCGGATGCCGTCCCTCCCCCAGGTGCTGCACGAGGCGAGTCTTCGCGGTGCGACCGAGGTCACGCTCGAGTCCGACCAGCACCCGATGGTGAGGACAGATGCCGGCTCGGTCACCGTCGGCGATCCGCTCTCGGAGTCCGAGCTGTTCGACGCCCTGTCCTTGGTGCTCGGTCCCGACCAGCAGGCCGAGTTGGCGTTGGGCAACGTGGTGTCGTTCGGCGTGGATGTGGGCGGCGATCACTGGACGCTCCTGGCAGAGCCGGCGCCAGAGGGAATCGTTGTTCGCGGACGGTCCAGCGCCGCCGGCTCGGCCGAGACGGAGACCCCCACGCCTTCG
>CAJXVA010000072.1 GCA_913061055.1 uncultured Pseudomonadota bacterium | reverse complement strand
GAGATGTAGAGAGGTCTCGTGGGCTCGGAGATGTGTATAAGAGACAGGAGCAGCAGCGAGGCGCGACGCATCGCGCTTCGATACCACGGAGGCCCGTTTGCCTACTCGAACTTGGAGAAATCGGGGGCCCGCTTCTGGAAGAACGCCTGCATGGCCTCCCCCGCCTCTGGCGACCGCAGCCGCTCCAGGAACAGGTCGCCTTCGCGTTCCATCGCCGCGTGCAGCATGTCGCGCTGGGCCTGGCTGATGAGTGATTTGGTCAGCCGTACCGACGCCGGTGGGAGGGCTGCGATCTTGAGCGCAACGTTTCGAACGCGCTCATCGAGTGCCTCGGCGGAGAGCACCTCGTTGACCAGTCCGATGTCGAGCGCCGTCGCGGCGTCGAAGGACTCCCCGAGCAACAACAGCTCGGTCGCTTTGACGCGGCCAGCGAGTCGCGGCAGCAGGTAGCTCGACCCCGCTTCGGGACACAGGCCCAGCGGGACGAAGGGCATCTTGAACTTCGAGCGGTCCGAGCAGTAGACAAGGTCGCAATGCATCAGCAACGTCGTGCCGATGCCGACCGCCGCACCGTTCACCGCGGCGATCACCGGCGTGCGGAGCTGCGGGAGCAGGCCGAGCACCCTGCCGACCGGGGAATCCATGCTGCTCGGCGGATCACGCATGAAGTCGCCGAGGTCGTTCCCGGCGGTGAAGCTCCCGCCTTCGCCTCGGATGACGATCGCCCGAACGGCGGACTCCTCCTCGCCCTGCTGCAGCCGACTGAACAGGGCGTCGTACATCGCCATCGTCAGGGCGTTCTTCTTCTCCGGGCGGTTGAAGGAGATGGTGAGAACCTGGTCGGACAGCTCGTGGGTGAGCGCTTCGGGCATCGGCACGCAGGCTACCCGGCTTTTGGCCTGCAAAAGCCCCTGGCCGGCCTGCGCGATGGAGGCCAGAGCCACGGTGGGCGCGGTTGTGGACTTCGATGTCGAATCGCGCACACCGGGCGCGGTAGAGTCGCCGCAGTGACGCAAGGCGCCGAGTCCTCCGCAGCGAAGCCCCCGATCGTCGTCGAGCCTCCCGCAGGCGGGTTCGACCGACCTGGCATGCGGACGCTCGTGAAAGACTCCGGCCTGGCGAAGGTGATGCACGCGTACGTGCGCGCGCCGTTCGGTCATACGGTCACGACGCTCGGAGCGCTCGAAGCGACGGCCGAGTCGTGCGACCTGGCCCTCGCCGTGGGCGAGGTCATGCATGCCGCGCTGCTCGAAGACATCGCGCGTAGCGGCAGCTTGGCGATCCCCGAACCGACGCGCGACCAGCGGTTGTTCATCGGCGCGTTCTGCCTGACGGCGCTCGCCGATGAGCTTTGCCCGCGCCTCGCTGAGATCGCTCCGGTGCCCGAGCCTTCCTCGGACCTCGAAGCCGAGGGCCTGGAGACGCTGCTCGAGCACCCGCCTCGCGCGCTGTTGGAACGCGTGTTCAAGATGGCGGCGCGCTATGTCGAGGTGCAGCAAAAACGCCACGCAGGTGCGGGAGGGGCCGAGTTGCTCGAGCGCCAAGCGTGGGTGGTCACCACGATGCATGCGTTCGTCGTCCAGTTGCGCGGCGCGGTGGAGCGGCTGACCCACGGCGGCCGGCTGCGTCCGTTCGGTGTTGCTCTCGCGCAACGAAAGGTGACGGTCGGAAAGCGTCGGTACGAGGGCTTTCGCGCTCGCCCGGTGGGAGACCCGGTCACGGACCTCAAGCCGATCGCGGTCGAGGACATCGTGGGCAACACCGACTACGTCGAGGCGGCGCTCAAGCTGGCGCGGGATGTGGCGGCGTATGACTTGCAGGCCGGCCGCAGCGCGAAACGCATCAACCCCGTGTTGTTCGCCTTGGGTCGCCCCGGCTGCGGAAAGACCATCACCGCACACGCCATCGGCAACTACTTCCTCGACTACTGCCGGCAGCGTGACATCCCCGCCCGGTTCCGCGTCATTCGTCGCACCGACTGGGCGAGCTCCTACCAAAATGCGAGCGCGTCATCGCTGATCAAGATCTTCAAAGAGGAGGTCTACGGGTTCGACGGCGTCTGCGGCGTGTACTGGGCTGACATCGACACCGCGTTCGCGAGCCGCAGCAGCGGCGACCTGCGGATGGAGGAGAAGAACAACCTCGGCGCGGTGTTTGGCATCTTCGACGGCACGCTGATTCCCAAGGACGGGAAGTGGTTCATGATGTGCGACGCAAACTTCATGCAGATGGACGAAGCGACCACCTCGCGGATCGCCCAGAACCCGTTTCGCGTTCGTGGACCCACAACGGCCGAAGACTACGTCCGCCTGCTGCGGGATGTGCTGTTGCGCGAGGAGACCACCAACATCACCGCGACCGGGGAGCAGTGGCTGGAGATTGGGGCGCAGTGTGTGCAAGCAGATCTCTCCGGACGCGCAGTGGAGTCCGTGTCGGGGAACGTGCGGGCGGCCATTCAAGACTTTGAGTACCCCGACCACTACTTCGCCGCCGATTTCGAGACTCGGCAGCGACTTCTCACCGAGTTGTCGGTTAAGGTCGATGCAGGCGCAGTCCGCAAGGAAGTCAGCGACTACGTCGAGTTTCAGAAGGAGGCCGAGGAGTCGGCCGCGGCGAACCGCTTCGAGCAAGAGGTCTCGCAGATGGTCGAGCGGCTCAACGCCGGCCGGGCGGCGGCCGAGCGCTTGGCCGCATCGGAATCGACGTCCGATTGATCGCGCGACGAGCCGCGTGGCATGATCGTCTCATGGAGGCAGGGACGCTCGAGGGGATACCGCCGTCTGCAGCGAGCACGTTCGAGCGGTTGCTCGGCGTTGCGGCTCGGGACGCGGACGCGCTGCGTCGGTCGGTCGACCGCTACTTGGAGACCATCATCGAGGCCGCCCAAACTCGGACCCACCTGGACACCAAGCTCGCTGCTGCGATCGCCGCTAGCTGTCATGGACTGATCGACGAGCTGTCGGGCGCATCGGCGCAGAACGCCCGGAGGATCGTTGCGGCCGTCGAGTACTTCTTGCTTCCTCGCGACGGCGAGGATGACCTGGCCTACGTCGACGGCCTGGATGACGACGCCATGGTGGTCACGGCGGTCGCCTCGAGCCTGGGTCGCCCCGAACTCTCCGTTCCCGTCCCCGTTCGCTGACCCTGCGTCCACTCGTGTCCCCCCCGCTCAAGCCAGGAGATCGCTACGAAGACTTCGAGCTGCGCAAGCTGCTCGGCGTCGGCACCTTTGCGTGGGTGTATGAAGCGACCTCGAGCAAATTCCGCGACCCCGTTGCGCTGAAGATCTCGCGCTCTCCGGTGACCGACGAAGGCACCGCGCTTCGGGCATTGCGAGAGATTCGGATCCTCAGCTCGCTGTCCAACGCGCACGTCGTGCATGTCTACGATCACGGGCTGGGCCAGGACGAGCGCTGGTTCCTCGTCATGGAGCTGCTCCAGGGCCGAGACCTCGGGGCCCACCACGATTTCGACGCTCCTCTTCCGCCCGACGAAGCGGTGCGCATCATCCACCAGGCTTGCCTCGGTCTCGACGAGGCGCATCGCAGCGGCGTTGTCCACCGGGATGTGAAGCCGGGAAACATCTGGGTGCAGGAGGACGGCAACGTGAAGGTGTTGGACTTCGGTTTGGCGCGGTCGTGGGAAGGCGACTCGATCATGGCCGCCAACGCCACGCAGTCCCACATGCTGGTGGGGACGCCGCACTACGCTCAGCCCGAGCAGGTGCGGCACGGCAAGCTGTCTCCGGCCAGCGATGTGTACAGCCTGGCGTTCGTGCTCTACGAGCTGCTGACCGGGTGCACTCCGTTGTGGGCGGGGCGCTCGGTCACGGCGATCCGGCGCGAACTGGAAGGGGAGCCGCTGCTGTGGCTGGGCGCACACACCGAGCGCGCGCCGGTCGACCTCGCGCACTACCCCCAGGGACGCGCGCTCACGCCTGAGCTGCGTACGTTGATGGCCGCGTGTCTCGACAAGGACCCCTTGAAACGACCGGCCACAGCTGGGGAGTTTGCCAACCGGCTCGCTTGGTCGCTTCCGCCCGAGTTCGGAGGGGTTCGTGGGGCGCATGGAGTCGTGCTCGAGGAGCATCGCGCCGGGACGGCGTTCCCAAAACGACATCTTCTGGGGCCGGGGCTGCATCGCATTGGCCTCGGCTCGTGCTGCGGCGTCGAGCTGGATGCGGATGCCGTCGGCTGGATCTTCGCGGCGCTGCGCTGGGATGGAGGGGAGTCGATGCCGATGCTCGAACCTCGCCGCAACGACGGCTTCGTCCAGGTCGATGGCAAGCCCATCACGAGCCCAACCCGTCTTCGGCCCGGAGCCACGCTCACCTTCGGAGAGTGGACGCTGTCGTGCCAAGGGGTCGCGTGAGCGCGCCCGGCCAAGGCCAGTCTAGCCAGCTGCGGGACGGCGACCCGCGACGAACAACAGGACCAGGCCCAGGCCGGTGCTTCCCAAGATCGCCCACGCAGCCGAGACCGCGGGGTTGGGCAGCACCCCGCTGAGGTGCAGACTGAAGTGGAGACCAAGCGCGAAGGCGGAGGCGATCGCAACGGGGGCAACCGGGAGCGCGCCTCGTCGAAGGACGCCAAACACCAACGGAACGAACGAGGCTGCGGCGAGCCCGTAGACACCCTTCTGGGCGAACAGGCCGATCAATGCGGGCGGGTCGATCGCCAGGGTGAATGCGATCAGGCCGATGATGATCACAGCCCACCGCGAGGCGGCGAGGGCTTTTTGCGGTGAGGCATCGCGCCGGGAGCCACGGAGGTACAGGTCGTGCGTCACCATGGCCGACACTGCGACGAGAATGCCGTCGAGCGTGGACATGCCGGCGGCGAGCAACGCGACGAACACGGCGGAGGTCAGCGCTTCTGCCAGCATCCCGCTGCCGAACGCCGTGCTCACGTAGGCCGTGACGATGTGGTCTTGCCCGCCTTCGGGTAGCGCGACGCCATCGAGCCGAGCGTAGAACCCCACGAACAGGCACAAGGTGAAGAGCGCACCGACGCCGAAGGTGGTGAGCAAGAACGTGCGCAGGTCTTTGTCGGAGCGCAGATACAGCACCTTGGTGAGCACGTGCGGTTGGAGCATCAGCGCGAACGTGACGACGAAGCCGCTGACGAACACCGCGAACAGGTCGCCGTACAGGACGCTATCGGGGTTGGCGACGGCGGCATAGCTGGGCTCGACGGCGCGTAATCGGGCCAGGAAGTCACCGTCACCGAGGTGTTCCCACCCGCTGGCAAACAAGGCGAGGGCCACCGCCATCATCAGGAACGCCTGGGCCGCATTGGTGTAGGCGTGCGCGTAGGTGCCGCCCAACAACACGTAGCCGAAGACGACCACCACCACGGTGATGAGCGCCGGTACGTGCGGCAGACCGGTGAGTTGCGTCAGGAGGATCGCGCAGCCGAACAGAATCAGCACAATGAACGCGATGCTCAGCAGGTTGATGATCGCGAAGAACAGTCCGAGCGCATCGCTTCCGTAACGTTGTCGGACCCAGTCGGGAATCGTCAGCGCGCCGATCTCATCTCCGAAGCGGCGGAATCCCTTGCTGACTGCGATCAAGCCGACGATCACACCGGCCTGAGCTGCGACCCCGTAGTGCAGGAACGCCGAGAGCCCATCGGTGTAGACGAACCCCGGGTTGATGACGAAGGTTGCGGTGGAGGCGATCGACGAGGCCATCGCGACGCCGACCAGCACCGGGTTCATGTCTCGGTTCCCCACCGCGAAGCTCGACAGCGAGGTCGTCTTCTTCATGCCGGCGATACCCAACCACGCCAGCAGTCCGAGGTACGCCAAGAGGAGGACGGTGGTGACGAGGGTGCTCATGATCAGGCTCCGATGGGCGAGGCGACAGCGCTGGGCAGGACTCGGTCGACAAACTCCAGCACGGTCGCGTTCCAGGCTTCGGCGGCCTCGAACTGGGCGATGTGGCCCGCATTTCGCAGCACGGCCAGCTCGGTCTGGGGCATCCGCGGAAGCTCCGCGCGGACCATCTCGGCAGCGGTGCCGCGATGCAGGACGGGGTTGGGGATCAGCTTGTCGTCATCCCCAAACACAATCAGCGTGGGCGCGCCGAGCCGACCGAGGTCGGCATGAACGGGCTCGTTGAGCATGCCGCGGACGCTGTGCTTGATGACGTGGCAGTAGGCACGGAACTTGCGGGCGCTTCGGATGGCGATCCGGTCCGCCACGAGAAAACCGGCATCGTCCGGCATGTTGTGGAAGTTTGCCTGGTGTCGAGCTCGAATCGTCGACTTCGTGGCGTAGCGGGTGAAGCCTGGTGTGACGAGCGAGGCGATGAAGGCCGACTCAGCCGCGCCGAACGTCTCGATGCCCGCCGGCGAGGACAGAACAAGCCCCGCCACACGCTCGGGTGCGGCAAGGGCGAGGTGCATGCTGACCTGCGCGCCCATCGAGTGCCCGACGAGGATGGCCCGAGGGATCTCCAGCCTGTCCAGAAGGCCGCGGACCGAGTCCGCAAAGAAGCGCATCGAGTAGCTGGCGCGCGGCTTGTCGGACTTTCCGTAGCCGGGCAGGTCGAGGGCGATCACACGGTGACGCTGCGCCAGCGCGTCGATGTTTTTCCCCCACATCGGGATGTAGCCGCTGAGCCCATGGATGAGCACCAGCGGCAGCTCGCCGCTCCCCTCGTCGGCGTACGCGATGCGCAAGCCGTGCACGTCGGCCCAGGCGACGTCGATGGGGTAGTGCAGGTCCAGGAACGATTGCATGGGCGAGGGCCTTTGAGGTCAGCAGGGCCGCTTCGTGGGGGGCAGGAGGGACGGGGCGGTGTTGAAGCGCCATGCAGCGCAAGCCATCGAAAGTCCGCCTCCGGTGGCGCAGAAGACCACGAGCGCGTTGTCTTCCAGCGGCTTTTGCACGATCGCGTCGTCGAATGCTGCGGGGATGCAAGCACTGCCCAGGTACCCCCACTTGTTCATCACCATGTGGGTGCGCTCCATCGGGACATGCATTCGGTCCATGACGGTTTCGATCGTTCGCGCGTTGAGTTGCGTGAAGACGAACAGCGACACGTCTTCGACGGTGTTCCCAGACTTGGCGAGCGTGTCGGCGATCAGCGTGGGCCAGCGATCCGAGTTGAACGTCGAGGGGAACTTCCGCACGAAGCGAACGGTGGGAGGCCCGGACTCGGCGACGTTGGCCGCGGTCGCCGGGCGCACCGTACCGCCAGTGTAGATACCCAGGGCGTCGTGGAACTGGCCGTCAGCTTCGAGTTTGCCGCCGAGGTAGCCGGGCTCTTGCGTGGCACCGACCACGACCGCGCCGGCACCGTCGGCAAACAGCGTCGCGGTCTTCTTGTCGTCCCAGTCGAGGTAGCGCGTCATCGCGTAACCACCACACACGAGCACCCGGTTGATGTCGACGTCCGTCGCGACGTAGCGGGCCGCGATGTCGAGCGCGCTGACCCACCCCGCGCAGGCCGCATTCACATCGAAGACGCCAGCATGGGTTGCGCCGAGCTTGTGCTGGACGACCGAGGCGGTGGAGGGGCTGATGTAGTCCGGCGTGTCCGTGGCGACGATGACCAGATCGAGCTCGGCCGCCGAGACGCATGCGCGCTCGAGGGCTTGTTTCGCGGCGTGCACCACGAGATCGGAGGTGACCTCGTCGTGGGCCATGACGTGACGCGACTCGATTCCGACGTTCTGAACGAGCCACTCGCTGACCGGCTTGTCGAACCGGGCATCGAAGTAGGCGTTGTCGACACGACGAGCCGGGATGTACCGGCCACTGCTGATAATCTGCGCGTTGCGTCCAAACATGACGAGTGGTTCATGTTTCATATATGCTGCGTTGCAGCAAGGTGTTTCGTCGCGAGATGCCCACGTCTGGGCGGAAACAACCTCGCGTTGCGCGTTTTTCTACTCGAATGCTGCGGTGCAGCAGGCCGCCTATCGAGCGGCGTCCACCAGCAGCCGGTGGAAGTGGTGCACACCGCGCTCATGCTCGGGCGCATATCGCCCGGCTCCATACGCCCGGCTGCGCACACCACGCGCACACGCCTCGACGACCGCTTCGTCCTCGTACTCAACTTCGTCGAGCCCGGCACCGAGCCCCGTCCCGGCGGCGCTCTCGTCCCAGACGTACCGCCGATACACGACCTTGGTTCGGTGTGGTCCTTGGGGAAGCACGACGTTGAGCGAGAGGCCCCACGGATAGACGTTGAGCATCGTGCCGGGGAACAGCCAGATGTAATACGCCGCGATGCGAAGCCCGTGATCGGGATGCGACTTGGGCACGTCGAACGACGGCTCGTCCGGCTTGGCGGATGCGACCTGCACGGAGCCGTGCGCGAAGAGGTCGGTCCGGTAGAGGCTCCAATCCAGTGTCGCGTTGAGCCCTGGGTGTACGTACGGGATGTGGAAGCCCTCGAGGTAGTTGTCGCAGTACAGGGCCCAGTTTGCGTTCATCTCGTAGTGGGGGCTGCCCGCAGGGTCGAGGGTCATGGTGTCGGGGACGATGTCTTCGATCCGGTCGCGAACGGGGCCGAAGAACGTGTCGAACGGGACATTCGGGTCGAGGCTCGCGAACAGGAGGCTTCGCCAGCGATGGAGGGTCGCGGGACGAAGGTGATCTTGTGGCTCCGGAAAGCTCGGGCTGTTCTCGAAGCCGGGGGCAGAGTGCAGTGCACCGTCGAGACCGAAGCGGCGCCCGTGGTAGCGGCAGCGGATACCGGTCGCGGTGCACGGCCGGTCGACCATGACGAAGCCTCGGTGGGTGCAGACATTGGACACGCATCGCAACTCGGTCCCGTCGTGGGTGAGAAGCAGCGGCTCATCGAGCGCACCTGGTAGGAAGGTCCAGGGAACCTGCTCGCCGCTCGCCGACGGAATCGCGTCCAAAGGGTGCACGTGCCAGCTGCGGGGGAAGACTCGCTGCTGCAGGCGCGCAAACCAATCGCGGTCGCCGTAGACCCAGCCTGGAAGCGTACGTGCCCGCTCGATCTGGGCGTCGATCTTCAGCGCGTCGAGGTCGTGGACCATGTTCACGACGTAGCACGGGATTCCGCGTTGCGACGTCGCGCGCTGGATCGTTGGAGGGCCCAAGACGGCGTTGTTCAGCGCGTTCTGGTTTCGCCTGGGAGCGGCTGGGAGAGCAGCATCTCCATCACCTCGTCGGACAGCGGGGTCACCGAGCCGGCGAACTTCCCTTGTGGTGGGGGCAGCAATCGCAGCGGGTACCGCAGCCGGTAGATCTGGCGGTCCGCCACCCCTGCTGGGGCGTCCAGGCGCCAGGCCGCCTCGGTCAGACACGGGTCGAGCTTGGCGTCCTTTCCATCCAGGGCGCGTTCGGCGACGCGCGCCATCATCACCTCGCCCTTGCCAACCTCGATCTCGAGGACGACCCGTCCGCTGAGTTGCGGGGCGCGGGTGAGCGCTTCGTTGTAACAAGCGCGCGCGCGCGGCAGGACCCGCGTGGTGAGGTAGTGCCGGAACACCTTCTGGTCGAGGAAGCCGCGTTTCTTGTTTCGTCCGAAACGCCCCGCCTGAGCGATGCTGGCTCTCGCCTCCCGGTCCCACCGTGCCGTGTACCAAGGGGGGGCCGAGAAGCCTTCGCGGACCGCTTCGTCGAGCGGGGATTGTGTCGTGGCCACGAAGGCGTCGGCCGGATGCGTGGTCTCGGTCGGTTTGACCTTCTGGGAGACGGCCTTGGGCCCGAGCGTTCCGCCGACCTTGATCGACTTGGGAGGCGCGTCGAGGTAGCGCCCACGCAGCATCACGAAGCTTCCGGCGACCAGTCCCTCTGGGACAGGGTCATCGAGCGTCACGCCCGTGGGAAGCTCGACGGCCAAGTTCCCCAGGACTCGCGGGGTGCTCAGCAGGTCGCCGGCACTCGGCCCTCGGAGTTGGGCGATGCTCTCCAAGGAGATTCGCGCTCCCATCTCTGCTGCGACGCGGGCGGCGGGGTGGGTTGGGTGCAGTCCGGAGCGCTGCAGCATCGGTTCATCGACGACGAAGACAACTTCCGGCCGATCCTTGCGACCACCAAGGGCGACCTCAAACCCACGAGCGACCGCGTCCGGAGCGATGCTGGAGGGGAACATGCCGTCGGTGGCAACGACGATGAGGGTCTGGCCGCGGCCCTCCCGGGCACGGCGTGCTGCCTCGGCCATCGCGGCCTCGAGGTCTGTGCCCTGTCCTCGGGGGATGGCGAGCAGCGCATCGTGCAGCGCGGTGCGGTCTTTGGGCGAGCTTGCTCGGGGGAACGAGCTGCGATCCGCGAACAGCGGAGTGACGCTGCGGTTGAACGCGATCGCGTCGAACGTTGCGGTGGACGGAAGGGTGTCGAGCAGACCGTTGGCCATCGCCAGCACATCCCGGTCGTGAGACTCGGCCGTGCTCTTGGAGCGGTCTACGACGAACAGGACATGCTTGGGCTGGGGCGCCGCATCCTTGCCGAGCCGCAGGTACACCCGGAGTGTGCCGTCGTCGAATCCGGCCGGGCCGGGCTCGGTCTCGACGTTGACCTCGAGCGCTTCGGTGGACCGAAGCTGCGACGGCCACGAGACCGTCACGGTGTCCGCGGCCCGACTGGAGAGGAAGGGGCGAGAGTCGCTGCGCTCGTCGTCGACCGAGAACATCTCACCGCTCTTGAGCCCGCGGACCAGCACCCGGCGCTCGTCGGCCAAGGAGAGCGAGCCGACCCCGCGAGCTGGAAGGTCGAGTTCCCACGCGTCACCGCGCAGCCGGGGGTAGACCCGCACGGAGATCTCGACCTGGAGAGTCTCGTCGGATGCGAGCCCATACGCCACGAGTTCGGCGCCAGGGTTGTCCAGGCGGTTGCGTGGGGTGAGACGCCGGACGAATACGCTGCCGGGTGCCCGCCTCGAGCGCTCGCTGGCCACGGTCGTGCCTGCACCGTCCTGCCAGGCGCCGTCCTTCATCACGCGCACGCCTTCGATCGCGGAGGCGAACGGCAGCCCGATGGCGTGGACGACATCGCGAGAGGAGAGGCTGCTGTTGTGGAGCGCAGTGCGCAGCTTGAGCGTGGCGGAGTATCCGTTGCCGGCCTCGACGATGGCCTCGAACGACAGTTCCTCCACCGCGACGTAGCCCCGCTCGCCTTCGCGCTGCTCGGCCCGCAGTTTGTCGGCGTGTGCGTGGGGTGCGGCAAACAGCGCCCAGACGCCTAACGTCAGTGCCGCCCATGCTCCACCCCGACAACCGAACACGCTTTCTAGCGTAGCAGGCCACCGCCGCTGCAGCCGGGAGTGCACGGGATCGGGACGGGTAGCGGCACGGTCGCGGGCAGGCGGCACGATTGTTGGACGGCGCGGTGTCCGAAAAGTTCCCAGGCGGCGTCGGACACGCGTTGTTCGGCGCCGGTGCCCCTCAGCGGCGTCGCGCCGGCGGTTTGCGGCATACGACCGTTTGCGATTCGCTCGCGACGTCGAGGGCGCGACCGCGGAAGTCACCCTCGTGACGCATCAGCTCAAAACCTGCGATCGACGCCAGGGCCCGAATCTCCTCGGGGTAGATCTGGCGGTGTGCCAGCCGAACGAGCCGCTTGGGCTTGGGCGGTGGCTGAAACCGGCGTCCTCGCGGGGGCGGCTCGTCGTAGTAGAGGCAGATGTGACAGATCTGGGTCGCGTGGTCGTAGCGGTGGTTGGTCGAGTAGATCTCGACCTCGCCCGTCTCTGGATGCGTGAACCGGGTCGCTGCGTGCCGTTCGTCGGCGTCCCACATCAGCCACTCGAGGTCCGGGAGCTGCACGTCGAACGCGAACGTGCCGCCGGGACCCAGCACGCGAAACGCCTCCTCAAAACACGTGAGGAGGTCTCGCCACGTGTACAGGTGCATGAGCGCGTTGAACGGCGCGATGACGAGCTCGACGCAGTGGTCCGCCAGTGGCAGGTCCCGCATGTCGGCCTCATGCACCGTGATGCGCTCGGCCCAGTCTTCGTCGGCGGTCCGCGCCTGGAGTCCCTCGAGCATCGAGGGCATGAGGTCGATCGCTTCGAGCTGGTGCCCGTCGCGTGCAAGAGGAGCTGTGATGCGCCCGGTTCCGGCGCCGAGTTCTGCGATGTGGCCGCCCTCGCCGAGGTGGTCGCGGGCGAGCTTGCGGTACCAACGGATGTCGTCGGTTCTCTCGCCGTACTCGAAGTCGTACAGCGCCGCGTCGACGTAGTGGTCCGTGGTGCCGCGGTGGAGCAGCCGCTCGAGGGCGGCTTGGCGTTTTTCGGCCCGGCTGGTCATCCGTCGCTGGGTCGTGGACGCCGGCCGTCTCCGCCGCCTCGTGGCTTGCGGCGCTTGCGTCCGCCCCGTCGACGTCGACGTCGGTTGTTCTCCGGCTCGGCCCCGGCTTCCGGTTGTGCGGAGGCCATGCGTTTCCAACGCCCCAGCTCGCTCTTGCCGTCGCCGGTCGCCTGGACCGAGATGCCCAGGAAGATGAGTGCGTCGTGGAAGTAGTCGCGGTCGGTGAGGTTGGAGCGACGCTTGCCGGTGGTCACGAGCATGCGGCGGGTCGCCATGAGGATTTGCCGCGCCATCTCGCGGTCGCGCCGAGCGATGCCAAGCGCGCCGCCGACAGGGGCCATCAGTTGTTCGATGCGGCGATCGAGCTGTTGACGGGATTGGATCTCCTCGTCATCGACGAGCAGTGGTGCGAACAAGACGGCGAGTAAGACCCCGTTGACCGGCACATGGCCGGTGCCGCGGATGGTCATGTCGAGGGCGTCGAGGTAGCGCCACAGCAGTCGGGCAGGCGACGCTTGCTCACCGGGCGGAAGGTCGTCTTCCGCCTCGATCATCGCGTCGCGAAGCGCTTCGCGGGCGTCGTGCGTGGTGGGCCCGAACAGCTTCACGTACGAGGGCAGGATGCCCTTGAGTAGCTTGGTCTCGAGGAGCAGCTCGAAGCTGCGTCGGGAGGACCCGTCGCGCATCAGCTTGTAGACTTCCTCGAGCAGGCGGGCACGAGAGGCCTTCTCGATGTCGGGCGCGACGTCGAGCAAGGATCGCCAGGTTTCGAGCTCGAAGTCGAAGTCGAGTCGGGCGGCGAACTTCACCGCGCGAATCATTCGGACCGGGTCTTCGCGGAACCGAACCTCGGGTTTCCCGATGGTGCGAATGAGACCTTCGTCCAAGTCGCCCATGCCATCGACGAAGTCGACGACGTTGCGTGCATCGACATCGAAGAACAAACCGTTGACCGTGAAGTCGCGGCGCATCGCGTCGTCCTCGACGCTGCCCCACTCGTTGTCGGTGCGGATGAGCAGATCTTCGCCCTCGGTCGCTTCCCGTGGTGCGCTGCGAAACGTGGCCGTCTCGATGATCTTCGGACCGAAGAAGACATGCGCCAGCTTGAACCGCCGTCCGATGACGCGGCTGTTGCGAAAGAGTCGGCGGATGGACTCCGGTGTAGCGCTCGTGGCCACATCGAAGTCCTTCGGCTGCTTCCCTAGGTAGATGTCTCGAACGCAGCCACCGACGAGGTAGGCTTCGTGGCCGGCGCCGAGCAGTCGACGCACGACTTTGAGGGCGTCCGTATCGACTCGGCGCAGGAACCCATCGAAACCTTTTCTGGCCGCTGCCTGGCTGTCGGGCATATCGCGAGGTCCGTCTACCACAAGCGAGGGACTCCTTGAAAGACGCGTGATTTCAGGAACCTATCCTTTCGGGGTTCGGATCGGGTTTGCGCTGAGGTTCTAGGGTGCTATTTTTATGTTCAGTGCACTGAACATGGGTGGAGCATTCGACCAGGGCCTCGTGCCCCTCGCGCTGTGTGTTGTTCGTGGGTTCTCCGCCTGCGACGGCGAAGGCGTCGTGCTCGGGCTTCGGTCCGCAAGTGCTCGTTATTCAGGGTCTTTTTCCGGGGGAAACGCCGCAGGGGCTCGAGTCGAAGAAGGCTCGGCGGCCCGTGGACTCGCGGCCCTGCTCGCCGAGCGCGAGGCGGATGGCCAGCGCGACGTGGCCGTTGTTCTCGAGCTGCACGGGGCGGGAGATCTGCACTGGCTGGCCGAGGCGATCTCCTGGCTGGCAAGTCATGGGCGGAGAACCATCGTTCGGACCGACCGGGCGCTGCCCCGGGATGCGGTCGAGGCCGCTCGGGATGCGGGGGCGATCGTGCAGCTACGGATCGCGAGTTTCGATCCTCGGATCCAAGCCGCGCTGCTGGGGCCGCAGGCTGACACCGCCGCGCGCCTCCTGCTCGGCGCCCAACACCTCCGCGCGCAGTCGGTTGGCGTCGGAGTTCTGCTGGCTCCTCTGATGCCCGTCGTGCACAGCGACGAGGTCCTCGAATCGCTCACCCGCAACATCTGTGCGGCCGACGTCAGTGACCTGGCGTTTGCGGTCGGCGGATGGTCAGTGGCACGCCACCAAGCGCTTGCTCCGCTGCTTCCCCCGGGTGGGGCCACCGCGCTCGCCCGAGCGTACGGCGTGTTCGAACCCGAGTCCGCCGTGGGTCGGCTCCGACTCGGTCTGCGGGAAGCGACGCTTTTGGAACGCCAAGCCCGGCGCATCGCAGAACACGCCGGGCTCAAGCCCAGATCAGTGGCAGGTTGTGGTTGCGACGCCTGCTGCGAGGTCGAGCGCGACTCGGCGGCTGCACCGCCCGAGCCCTTTCGCTCGCTGTTGGCCCCAGACTTGTTCGGAAGCGTCGGCTCGCCCGCAACGCTTGCCGACGTGGGCTGACCGATTCGCACGCGGTCGGCTCGATCCGATCCGATCCGAGTCGACGAAACGGCCCGGCGCGGAACGGATCAGGCCTCGTCGGCCGACGGACGACCTCAGGTCGCGCCGTCGGTCTCGTCGTCGCGGTCGAGTTCGTTGGTCGTGTCGATGCACGCCATGCCGCCGACAGCGATAGCCATACCGAACAGGACGAACAGGGCCAGGTACTTGCGAGTAATGCGGTTCATGGGCTTGGGAAGCTAGGGTTGATCTGGTTGACGTCGGCGGGCGGCGTCGATGCGACGCTGAAGTGCTTGCACTCTGCCCGCGGGTGCCTCGTCGAGCGCGGCAGTCGCCGCATTCCACTGCTGTGAGGCCGCGGCAGTGTGGCCGAGATCGAGCTGGAGTTCTACCCCAGCCATCACCACGTCCCAACGTTCTGGGTGCAGATCGCTTGCACGTGCGTAGTCGTCGGCCGCCCCATCGGGCTCCCCAAGCCGGTGACGCAGCCTCCCGGAGACCGCGAAGACCTCTGCGACGTAGGGCGCTTCGCGCCTGGCGCGCTCCAACGCCTCGAAGGCGCGCTGAACCCGCTGGTCGTACGGAAGCCCTGGGAGGTCGAGTGCGGTCGAGGCCAAGGCGAGTCGGGCGCGTTCGGGTCGGGTCGACATGCGCTCGAGGGCCCGCTCAAACGAAGCATCGGAGCGGGTCCAGTCGCGCTCCGCCGCCGCAAGCCGGGCCTCACACAGATGGGGGAGTGGGCTGGCGGGGTCGTAGTGCATCGCCATCGCGCAATGCGTGCGAGCCCGCACGAGCAGCAGCGGGCGGTCGAGCGGATCGGGCTGCTCCCGAAGCGTCCCGATCAACAGTTCGCCCACGATCGCGTGCCCCCGAGCAGAGTGGGGGGCCCGGCGCAGCGCGATCTGCCACAGGCGGCTGTCGGAGCGATACGCCGCCGTCACGCCCTGGGCGACGGACCCCTGCAGGACGACCATCGCAACCCAGGGCGCCAACGGGTGGAGAGCCCACCGACCGTGGAGCCAGGTCCCAGCCCGCAACAGCGCGACGGACATTCCCACGCAGACGGGTGCGCTGCTCAGGTAGACGAACCGGTCCGCCCGCATGTTGGGCATCGGCGCGAGGTTGCTGGTCGGGCCCGCAAGGATGAACGCGGCGATGATGACCCAGGCGACCAACGGCGCACGGCGACCCCGCGCCGCGGCAACCGCAACGAGCAGCAGCCCGCCAAACGCCAGCACAGCGCAAACGGTCGCAGGGTCGGTCCAGGACGCGCCGTAGTCGACGTACTCCGGGCTCAACCCGCGGGGGAGCCACAGCTGCTGCAGGTAGCCCAGGTGGATCTGAAGGCTGGCGGCCAGCACCGGACCGAGTCCGACGCGATGGGCAAACACGCGTTCGCTGGCGCCGTAGGGGTCCAGGCCGTCGAGGACGATCGCCCGGAACGCCAACACCACGGCAACACCGAGCAGCAGTACGGCGGTCGGCGCCAGCAGTCGTCTTCGTGAGACGGGGCGGTCCCAAGGAGACAGGGTTCGCATGGCGAGCCAGACCAACGGCAGCCCGGCGACGCTCAGCTTGGCACCGCAGGCCAGCGCCATGAGTAGCCCGGCGGCCAAGAGGCGCGGCCATGCGCTGGACCTGACGTATGCGGTCGCGGAGAGCACGGCGGCCAGACCCAAGGCTGCGGCGAGCAGGTCTTCTCGATAGGAGACGACCGCCACCGCCTCTCCATGGATCGCGAGCACGCCGAAGAGTGTCGTCGCGGGAACGACGATCCGGCGCGGCGCCCCTTCTCGGGCGAGCCACAAGCCAACGAGTCCGGTGACCAGCACGTGCAGGAGCACGGACATGGCGTGGTGGGCGGCTGGGGACAGTCCGAGCAGGGCGTAGGTGACGGTGTCGAAGACGACGAGCGTCGGGCGGAAAGCATCGGGCACGCCAGACGCGGCGGCTTCGCGTCCGAGCAACATGGGCAGGTTGCTCAGGTCCCGAAGGAATCCGTTGCCCAGCAGTGTCCAGTGATCGTCGTAGACGAAGCCGAACGTCAGCGTGGAGCCGAATACGAAGGCGGTCAGCAGCAGGATGCCGCCGTACAGCCATCGCTGTGGGACGCCGTCCCAGGGCTCCACGCGCTCACCCACGGTCGCGGACTGTAGCAGCCCCGAGGGCGTGAAAACCGAGTCGCACTAGCGAGCGGCGTCTTCTTCACACTCTTTGCGGCGGGACTTGATGAGCTCGCCGCACTTGCCGTGGTCGATGCCGAGCACGATCGCGGTGAGCGCAAGTCCGGCGACGGCCAACGCGGCCCCGCCGATCGCCACGCCGTTGAACGCCTTGCCGCGGTCGCGGAGGTCGGTCTCTTCGGCGCGGGTGAGGCCGTCGTTGTAGCCGTCGTCGAGCTGGTTTTCGGTGATCTGCCCGGCCGCTCCGAACCCGATCGCCATCGCGCCGCCGATCGCCGACGCCACGACGCCGCCCACGAACGCGCCCTTGCGCCTTCGTTGCTGCTTCTGCGAGTCGTCCCCGTCCGAGAGGTCGTCCGAGGTGTCGATGCGTTCGCCGGAGGCGTCGGTCTGCTCGAACGTGGTGCGCTCGGCGAGTCGGCCGACCTGGAGATCGCTGGGCAGAGCCCGGGGCGTGGGTCGCTGGGTGTAGCTCAACGCGGGCGCGCACGCGGTGAGCGACCCCGCCAGAAGTGCGACTGAGGTCAGGAGCGCAGCGGGAGTGGATAGGCTCTTCATTCCGTGGCGCCCTCGGTGTCTCCGCCCTCGGTGTCTCCGCCGGCGGTGGTTTCGGGAAGGTCCGCGGGCAGGCAGATGCCGACGGCGGGATCGCAGATCTCACCCTCACCACACGAGGTGGGATCGGCGGGGTCGCACGCGGTCGCGCAGAAGCCCAACAGGCAGACTTCGCCGTCCGGACAACTGTCGGCGGAACACTCCTCCATGCAGAGGCCGGCTCCGAGCTGCTCGGTCAGCAGGGGGATCTCAGCGCAGCTCTGCGACCCGGGGCAGGGGTCGTTGTCCAAGCTACAGGCGCTCGCACAGACACCATTGATGCAGGCGAGGTACGAGCCGCCCTGCGCCGACAACCCGCAGTCGGCGGTCGCGGTGGCCATGGTGCATTCGACCTGGCACAGCCCGGATACGCACGAACTCCCGTCGCCGCACTCGTTGTCGTCCCCGCACGAGTGGCGGAAGTACGAGGGAGGAAGCCGCTCGGAGTAGCAACCGGTTCCCGTGCCGATCGCGCAGAGGGTGGCCAAGAGCGTGAGAGGGAGAAGTCGGGACATGGCGTCGCTTCGCAGGAGCGTATGCCACGAATCCCCAAGAGCGTCACCCACAGCGGCCGAATTCGGCCAGGGTCAGGGCGCGGCAGCGGCGGAGAGCGTGCCGGGAGGATCGGGCCTTCGCATGGACCCCACCACGGCTCTGCGGGTTTCGCCGTACTTCTCGTGCCACTGCGCGGGTGTTTCAAACGCGAGCACCGTCACCGAGTTCCGATGCCCATCGCGGACGAAGTGAACGTGGCGCGCCATCTGGACGCCGTTGCGCTCCAACGAATACACGACGGTCTGCACGCCCTCGCCTTCGGAGCGCGACTGCTCTCGGAGGTCGTTGGCCCGGCCTCCGGGGACCAGGGCCATCAGGCGGTTGTTCTCGTACCAATCCTGGGCGTCCTGGGCGTGCTCGCTGGGCACGGGATCGGCTGTGAGGACCACCATCCCGCCGGCCGTCGAGAACTCCTGCTCGCCGAGCGGGCCGTAGCGGGGCCGCCATCGGGAGGGGACCTGAAGCGTCACCCCGTTGTCGAGCGCCACGGCTCGACGTTTGTCGCCGCCCACGAGGTTGGGCGCGATGGCGATGGTCGCGATACAGAACACCCCCGCGGCGACGAAGCGGACCGGCCAGTGGCGCTTCCGGGGCAGCCACGGGTAGTTCGGCAGCGCGATGGGAAGCAGCATGCCGCCGATGAGGCCGGCGCACAGGCCTCCCAGATGGCTTGCGTGGTCCACACCCGGGTTTCGCATCCCGACGACAAAGAGGATGACCAGAAACGGGAGCACCCAGATCCCGAAGTAGCGCTGTACGCTGGCCGCGAGGCGGTCGTGGTAGCGCAGACCGAACGTGACCGCGGCGCCCAGCACCCCAAAGACGATTCCGCTCGAACCGGCGGAGACCTGGGGCGTCCCCAGGAGGCTCGCGAGAGACGAGGCGACGGCGGAGAAGAGGATGAGGGCTGCGTAGTCGCTGCGGCGGGAAGCGTGCTCGAGCGCCCCGCCGACGGTAAAGAGGAACACGAGGTTGAACACGAGGTGCAGCACCGAGGTGTGCACGAAGTGGCAGCTCAGCAGTCGCCAAGACTCGCCGACGTCTGCGACCAGCGGCGTGCTCCGGCCGCCAAGCGCGATCACGTGCAGCGCGCTTCCGGTGTCCACGGTGCTCGCGCCGTTTTGCAGGACGTCCACCAGCCAGGCGCTGCCGTAGGCCAGGGTCGCAATCGCGCAGACCACGAACGTGAGCCACGGAAAGCCGCGACGGTCCTGAGAAGCACGCACCACCTGTGTAGCTTCGTAACGGGCGGAACTCGCGCGTCCAGCCTCAAGTGACGCCGGATCTGACCCTCCCGGGTCGCCGGAGGGGTTGCTTTGGCACCGCCGGGGAGTGCGCGGACCCCGATCTGCGAGCACACACACGCACTGACGGGGGTCTAGGCCGGTGGACGACGCCCAGGGGCCGTGATACCAACCGCGCCTCATCAACATGCGCCCCGAGGGATTCCCGGCGTGACCGCATTCGCGGTTTAGGGAAACCGACGACGGACGCAAAAGCAAAACGCCGGAGACAAACCAACATGGAAAACGAAAACCAGGGCGACGCAGAGTCCGACGCTCAGCGCATCATCACCATCCGTCAGCTCCTCGAAGCTGGAGTCCACTTCGGTCACCGCACCGATCGTTGGAACCCGCGGATGAAGCCCTACATCTACGGTGCCCGCAACGGCGTGCACATCATCGACCTCCAGCAGACGGCGATCATGTTCCGTCGCGCGTACGAGTTCATTCGTCGCACCGCCGCTGAAGGCAAGCCCATCCTCTTCGTGGGCACCAAGAAGCAGGCGCAAGACGTCATGATCAACGCGGCCATCCGCGGCGGTCACTACTTCGTCGTCAGCCGCTGGCTCGGTGGAACGCTCACCAACTGGAAGACCATTCGTCAGTCGGTGGACAAGCTCCGCAACCTGGAGCGCATGGCTGAGGACGGCACCCACGAAGTGCTGACCAAGAAGGAAGTCCTTCGCATGGAGCGGATGCGCCTCAAGCTCGAGCGCAACCTCGGCGGCATCAAGGACATGCCCAAGCTTCCCGGCGCTTTGTTCGTCGTCGACCCCGCGCGTGAGCACATTGCCATCGCCGAGGCTCGCAAGCTTCAGATCCCGGTCGTCGCCGTCGCCGACACCAACGCCGATCCCAACGTCCTGGACTACGTCATCCCGGGCAACGACGACGCCATCCGCTCGATCAAGCTGTTCTGCAGCAAGATCGCCGATGCGTGCATCGAGGGTTCGCGCCTGGGCAAGCAGCGTGCTGTCGCCACCAACAACACCTCCGAAGAGGCTCCCGAGACCATCCGCGTCATGACCGGTGGCGACGGACCCAAGGTCGAGATCGTCTCGCGCCGCGGTGCCATGCCCACCCCAGAGGCGGGAGCCAGCCCCGAGGTTCCCGAAGAGAAGAAGCCCGCTGTCGAGACGCCCCCGGCGACCTGAACCTGGCACTCGAGCGGACAATCGACCCCACCTTAGTAAGGGAAGCAAGCGATGACAGAAGTCACCTCTGGAATGATCAAGGAGCTCCGTCAGGCCACAGGCGCTGGCCTCATGGACTGCAAGAAGGCTCTCAAGGAAGTCGATGGCAACATCGACAAGGCCATGGAGTTCCTTCGCAAGAAGGGCCTCGCCAAGGCCGCCAAGAAAGCCGGACGTACGGCGACTGAGGGCGCCGTGCTCTCGTACATCCACCCCAACAACCGCGTGGGTGTGCTGGTCGAGATCAACTGCGAGACCGACTTCGTCGCCAAGAACGAAGACTTCAAAGGCTTCTGTGCCGACGTTGCGATGCAGATCGCTGCGATGGGTCCCGACGCGGTTCGCCGCGAGGACATGGACACCTCGGCCGTCGAGAAAGAGCGCGAAATCCTGCGGGAGAAGGCGCTTGGCGAAGGCAAGCCCGAGAAGATCGTCGACAAGATCGTCGAAGGTCAGATCAACAAGTTCTACTCCGAGCGCGTGCTCCTCGAGCAGGTGTTCGTGAAGAACGGTCCCGACAACAACAAGCGGACCGTCGAAGAGCTGACCAAGGAGATCATCGCCAAGCTCGGTGAGAACATCTCCATCCGGCGCTTCGCTCGATTCGAGCTCGGCGAGGGCATGGCCAAGAAGGAAGAAGACTTCGCGGCCGAGGTTGCTGCGCAGGTCGCTGGCACCGCCAACTGAGCCTCGCGCCTCGCGCGAGTTCTCTCGGTTGCGATACCGGGAGCGGAAACGGGGAGTCCAAAGCGGGCTCCCCGTTTCTTTTTGTGGGCTGGTAGGGTCCCGCTGCGCCAATGGATGAAGGCAAACCGTTTCGTCGCATCTTGCTGAAACTCTCCGGCGAAGCCTTGTCTGAGGATGGGCAGGGCATCACCCCGTCGGTCTTGGCCAACGTGGCGGAGGACGTCGCGCCTGTCCTGGAAGCCGGGATTCAGGTCGGTATCGTCGTGGGTGCCGGGAACATCTTCCGCGGCATGAGCGACGCCGCGTCCACCATGCGCCGGCATGTCGCCGATTCGATGGGCATGCTGGGCACCGTCATCAATGCGCTCGCGCTGCAGGAGGCGTTCCTCGCCGCCGGGCTCAAAGCGAGCGCGATGTCATCGGTGCCGATGCCGTCCGTGTGCGAGCCGTTCAACGCGGGGCGCGCTCGGAGATTGCTGGAGGGGGGGCACGTCGTGCTGTTCGGTGGCGGCACCGGAAACCCGTACTTCACGACGGATACCGCCGCCGTGCTTCGCGGACTCGAGATCGGCGCCGACGTCGTCATGAAGGCCACCAAGGTCGACGGCGTCTACGACAAGGACCCGATGAAGCATGCGGACGCGGTGAAGTTCGACCGGCTGACCCACCTCGAAGTCGTCGCAAAAGGCCTCCAGGTGATGGACAGCACGGCCTCGACGATGTCCCAGGACGGCGGGCTTCCGATTCTGGTCTTCAACATGCGCACTCGCGGTAACATCCTGGCCGCCGCGCGAGGCGAGCCAGTCGGCACCATCGTGGTGCCCTCCTAGGCCCTCATCGAGCCTCGCATTCCCCTCGAACCCACCGGCCGACCACGGCCCGACCAAGGCAGACACCGACATGCTTGAAGACGCAAAAGAACTGGCCGCCGACGGAATGGACAAGGCGAAGGAGCGACTGCTCCGAGAGCTGGCGCGCATCCGCGCCGGTCGTGCCAACCCAGCTTTGCTCGATGACGTGAAGGTCGACAGCTATGGCTCGATGATGCCGCTCAATCAGGTCGGCACCATCAGCGTTGGCGATGCTCGGCTGCTCGTGATCAAGCCCTTCGACCGCAACAACATCGCTGCGATCGAGAAGGCGATCAACAACTCGCAACTCGGTCTCAACCCGCAGAGCGACGGCGTGATCGTCCGGGTCCCAATTCCTCCGCTCACCGAAGAGCGCCGCAAGCAGCTGGTCAAGCAGGCGGCCTCGGCCGGCGAGGACGCCAAGATCTCGATGCGGCAGGTCCGGCGCGAAGCCAACGACATGCTCAAGCAGGCCGAGAAGGACAAGGACATCAGCGAGGATGACCTCAAGCGGGGCCTCGACCAGATTCAGAAGCTCACCGAGGCCGAGACCAAGAAGGTCGACGCGGTTGTCGCGGCCAAAGAGGCCGAGATCATCGACGGGTGAGTCGGCGAACGAGTGCGTCGCCGGTGCCGGGCTTCGGCGCCGAGGGACGACCGAGAGCAAAACGATTCGGGTGACTCGCGTCACGGTTTTCTGTTGACCTGACTTGCCGACCTCCTCGCACAAGGGGAGCGTCATGCATCGAACTGCTCTTGGTCTCCTCCTTCTCCTCCCCCTGAGCGCGTGCGACGACGCAACGAGTTTGCTGGAGCCGTTCACGTCCGAGACGGACGCCCGGGCGGCGGTTTCGGCGATGCTCTCCGCCTTGTCCGAAACGCAGCCGGAGTCCCAGATGCACGGCGGCACGGCCTTGCGGGCCGCCGGAGACGTCGGAGGTCAGGTCATCGATGTCTCCGTTCCCTGTGCCGGCGGCGGAGAAATCTCCTTCGCAGGGGAACTCGAGATCAGCAACGTCACCGGAGGCATCGACGAGGACTTTGACCCTCTCGACCCCGGAGACCTCCCAACCGAGGCGGATGTCCCAACGATCGGATTCACCTACTCGGTGACCTTCGAGGGCTGCTCCACAGAGGGGGTCGTTCTCGACGGAACCCTGGACTACGCCCTCGAGACGAGCTGGGACGCGGACGCGACCTCCTTCGCGGCGACTTGGAGCTACGGCGGCACGATCGACGTCTCCGGCGACGTCAGCGGTCAGTGTGCCTTCGACTTTGGAGGCAGCGGAGACCTGTCCGCCGACGACTGGGCGGCCGCGATTCCTGAAGGCTTCTCGGGAGACGCCTGCGGCTTTGATGCGGCCTCCGTGCTCGACGAGGGCGTCTAGTCTGAGAGGGGCCTTTCAAAAAGGCCCCTCCCGCTGCGGCCGGCAAGGCCGACCTTCGCTCGCCGCGTTTGGAGGTTGTGAGATATGCCGTCGCTCAGGACTTGGCGACGCTGAGCTTGGCGCGCTTCATCTTTTTTGCCGGCGCGGGAAGCTCGGTCTCAAACCGCTGGATGCTGAGGTCGGCGTACTCGGCCTCGCGCTCGATCCCGATGTAGCGGTGTCCCGCACGAATCGCAGCGACGCCCGTCGTACCGCTCCCGTTGAAGGGGTCGAGAACCACGGAGTCCTCTTGGCAGGACGCCTGAAGGATGCGCTCGAGCAGGCTCAGCGGCTTCTGCGTGGGGTGCTTGCCGTGTTCCTTCTCGCGCTTGCCCGGAGCGGTCATGCGCCAGACCGACTTCATCTGTTTGCCGCCGTTGATCTCTTTCATCAGCGGGTAGTTGAAGATGTGCTTCGATTTCCGGTCTCGCCCGGCCCACAGCACCGTCTCGGTGGAGTGGGTGAAGTAGCGGCACGAGAGGTTTGGCGGCGGGTTGGGCTTTTCCCAGACGATCTCGTTGAGCATCTTGAAGCCCAGCTGCTGCATGGCGAATCCAACGCTGTGGATGACATGGCTCGTCCCAGAGACCCAGATTGTCCCGTTGGGGGTGAGGACCTGCTGACACAGCGCGAGCCACTTTCGGTTGAACTCGTGGTTCTCATCCACGCCGAGACTCTTGTCCCACTTCCCTTTGTTGACCGAGGTCCGCTTCCCGCCTCGGCAGGTGGTGCCGCCGTTGCTCAGGAAGTAGGGGGGGTCCGCGAAGATGCAGTCGACCGAACCGGGTTCGAGGCTCGAGAGCGCCTCAAAACAGTCGTCGTTGATCAGGGCGGTCCGTCCGTCTGGGGAGGTCCAGTAGGGGGAGGAATCCGCTTGGAGGGCGAGCGTCGATGCCACGTGGCCAGATTCCACACACCGACCGACCAGACGAAATTTTCGACGACGGAATCGACGAACCCCGTGCAGGCCTGATCAGGTGTCGGGCTTCGTGCGTTGTTTGGTCGGTCCGTGTCGGCTCTGGTATGCAAGGCGTCAGACCGGCCATGTTCGATCGTACGTGCACCATGCTGTTGGCGGGCCTTCTGGGTACCGTCGCGGGCTGTAAGGCCAAGGTCGAGATCAAGACCCTGTCCGACGAGTCTCCTTCGCGTCGCACGGCGGCCTCGTTCGTGCACTGCATCGAAGCGGGAACGGGGGCCTGCGTCGACCAGGACAACGTCTCCGGCGGGTGGGATGCGTTGTATCTGCTGCAGTGGATGGCGGACGGCTCACCGGTCTCGGTGATGTACGCGCTTCCCGGGGAACTCGAAGCGCACGAGGATCCGCGCAAGGTTGAGCAGCGCTTGGTCTCCGAAGTCGAGCGGTATGCCAACGCGGTCCGCGGTGCCGAGTGCGACCCCGCGGACGCGATGCAGCTGACTCCGCTCATCGACAAGGCTGCACAGGTCGCCGCCGACCGACTCGGCCGGCTGGGTATGCTGGAGGGCAACCTTCGCGTCATCATCGACGGGCTCGCCGAAGAGGCGCACGAAGGCCTCGATGGCGGAGAACTCGTGCGGCTGGACTGCAACTTCGACCCGTACCGACTTTACATTGCGACCCGGCGTTCCGACGACGGAGTTCAGCGGGTCCTCGGTATGTCGACGATGTTTCCCACCTCGCTCGGTGGAGACATCCCAGGTCGCGAAGTCGTGGATGAGCGACTGCACTCGCGATCGCTGGGCCTCGACACCGCAGCTCCGCCGCTCGTCGAGGGTGGCATGAATGCCTGGCTTCCGTTTGAAGTGGAGTTGTTCTGATGTTCGCCAAACTCGCCCTCGCCCTCGCGCTCGTCACTCTGCTTCAACCGTCCAGCGACTCGCCGGCCGAGCCATCGCTGACGCTCGAGCGAATCACCAACTTCTCCAACGTGGTGGTCAACCACGTCAACGGCAGCATCGGCACCGAATCGCTGCCCCAAGGCAGTGGGATCGCGGTCGAGCCGGGCGTCTTCGTGACGATCGGCCGCAACAAGCTGCAGGTCTTCGACCGTGACGTGGCGATCCTCCAAGATGGGCTCGTCACCGATGGCACCATCGCCGAAGAGTGCAAGAGCGACTGCCCTGCGGTGCTGTTCGATGCGTTTCAGTACGAGTGGCTCAAGATGGCTGTCGAGTCGTCGTATCTCGACATCGACATCGCCACGCGGGTGATCTTTGCCGCGTCGGCGGACGTCCCAGCCCAGACGCTGCTGATGAGCGCCTACGCGGCTGCGGAGACCCGGCCGGGCGCGGTGCCAACGCTCTCTGTCCTGGTGAACATGGCCGGCCGCGGGCTGCGGGCTCAACCGGTGTTTCTCCTTCCGCCCGAAGGGCTCACCCTCCAACAGGGGTCGGCAGCGCTCGGTCTGACGATCGAGTTCGACACCGAGACCTTCGTGGTCAGCGGCTCGGACGCGACCCTGGGTCGAGGCAAACGAGGGAAGTCGCTCACCGACGTTCGGCGCATCCTCGCGACCGTCAAAAAGCGCTACCCGGGCAAAGACTCGATCATCCTGGTGCCGCGAGCGGGCGTGAACGTGGGGCAGCTGATGACGCTGGTCCAGGTCATCCGCACCAGCTATCCGCGGATCGTCTTGAGCCTCGGCCAAGACGTCGTCATCTAGTCCTGCCTCCGGGGAGCGACCTCGCAGCGCGAGCGCTGGGGGAGGTACTCTGCGTCCAGTGGCCGCCACGCGAGACGACGAGACTCTGCTGCAAGACTGGCAGCAGGGCGACGACGCCGCCGGTACGCTCTTGTTCGAGCGACACTTCGACGCCATCGCCCGGTTCTTTCGCAACAAGACCGACGGGCCGCTCGACGACCTGGTCCAGCGGACGTTCCTTGGCTGTCTCGAGGGGCGGGACCGGATCCGCGGCGAGGCCGGTTTTCGCGGGTACCTGTTTGGCGTCGCTCGCAACGTCCTGCGAACCTCGTGGCAAGCCCGGGCGCCTGATCGCTCGCTCGACGAGATCGACGATGCATCGATCGTGGAGCTCGGGGCGTCGCCAGCGTCGGCCTACGCCCGCGATCGGACCCAGCTTGCGATGCTCAACGCCCTGCGGCGCATCCCGCTGGAGGCCCAGCTCGTCCTCGAACTCTGCTACTGGGAGCAGATGAGCGCGCGGGAAGTGGGTGCCGTGCTCAGCGTTCCGTTGGGGACCGCCAAGACCCGAATCCGGCGAGCGCGAACACTTCTGACCCGCGAGCTCGCGGCGGTTGCCGCCGGCTCGACCCCGTTGCACTCGACCGCGACGCGTTTGGACACCTGGGCCCGCGCTGTTCGAGCGGGCGCGCCGGATGCGCTTGGTCCGGAAAAAAAACCGTCGTCCGGTGCAATCCGTTCGGGCTCTCACCCTACGTCGTCATCGTGATGCACGAAGTGGAGGAGCCCGCGCTTCGGCCGGCCGTAAACCCGCCCGACGAAGCGGCACTCGAGTTGACCCGGTTGCGTCGGCACGTTCGAGCCCAGGTGTTTGGTGGGTCGGAGCAGGCCACGCGCATCGGCCGGTTCCGCCTGCTCGAATGCATCGGCCGCGGCGGCATGGGGGTGGTGTGGTCCGCCCGGGACGAGGAACTCGATCGGACCGTCGCCATCAAGCTGCTCCGGCCAGAGTTCTCCGGCCGGGACGTCACGGCCGAGGCCAGAGCGCTCGCCCGGCTTTCGCACCCCAACGTCGTGTCGGTGTTCGACATCGGGGTCCACGCGGAGCAGCGATTTATCGCGATGGAGTACGTCCGCGGGCAGACCCTTCGGGCGTGGCAGCAGGCCCCGCGCGGCGTCCCGGATGTCGTCGCGCAGTTCCTCGAGGCTGGGCGCGGGTTGGCAGCCGCGCACGCGGTGGGCCTGGTGCATCGCGACTTCAAGCCGGACAACGTGCTCGTGGGAGACGATGGTCGCCCCCGGGTCCTGTCTCTTATACACATCTGACGCTGCCGACGAGC
>CAJXVA010000071.1 GCA_913061055.1 uncultured Pseudomonadota bacterium | reverse complement strand
GACTCAGTCCGACCCGGCGCGCTGCCCGGGAGACGCTGTGCTCCTCGAGCATCGCTTCGAAGACGACGAAGAGATTCAGATCCGCGGCCAGAACATTCACAACGCGAATATTACAGATTCAGAACATCCATATGACAAATCATCGTGGGTCGTCATGTTCAGCCCATGAACGACATCCTTTCCCGCTCCGCCGTGATGAGCCTTGTTCTCCTGCTCGGCGCCTGCGGAGGTGACCCCTCGAACGACGCCACCACGCCCGGGAGCACCGGCGACCTCTCGATGACCTCCAGCAGCACGAGCAGCATCGACGCAGACACAAGTACAGGCCACGCTGAGAACAGCTCAGGGGGTCCGAACACCGGCGACACATCGTCGAGCGAGACAACCGGAGCAAGCAGCGAGACGACTCAGGGGGCCGACTGCGACCTCGAGCGCATCGACCTCCCCGGGGACAACTTCTATCCCGAAGGGGTCGCGGCGTACGAGGAGCACTTGTTCGTCGGAAGCATCGCGACCGGGGAGGTCGTGCGCGCCTCCACCTGCGATGGTGTCGTCGAAGACTTCATCCCGGCAGGCATCCTTCCTGGCGCCGTGGGTCTACGGGTCGACGAGGCGCGCAGCCTGCTGTGGGTTTGTGCTTCAGACAGCACGCAGCAGACTTTCGCGTCGCTCGAGGCCTTCGACCTGAGCTCGGGGGCACCGGTTGCGAGCCACAGCTGGGACAGCCCCGGCATGTGCAACGACATCGCGATCGATGACGCAGGCAACGTGTACGCAACCGACTCGTTCGGTCATCGCATCCTCCGAGTCGACGAAGAGGACGCGCGGATGCCGACACCGGCAGAGACCTGGGTCGCGGCACCGGAGTTCGTCGTCCCGCCCGAACAGTTCGGACTCAACGGCATCGCATGGAGTTCGGGCGGATCGCTACGAGTCGGGAGTTATGCGGACGGCCGGCTTTTCGAGATTCCGGTTCTGGCCGACGACACCGCGGGCGCGGTGACCGTGCTCGGCGGGGCCGGAACCCTGGCCGGGCCCGACGGCATGATCCCCTACCGTCGAGGCCTCCTGGTCGTCGAGGGGTTTGCCACACGTTTGAGCCGTCTCGACCTTGGCGAGCTCAGCCTCACGACGGTGGCCGACGACTTCGACTTTCCGACAACCGTCGCGGTCGTCGGAGATTCGGCGTGGGTGGCAGAAGGTCAGTTCGACCATCTGTACGGTCTCGACCCTGCGCCCCCCGAGCTTCCCTTCGAGGTCCGACGGGTCCGCCTGCGCTGAGACACGACATTGATGTCGCGGCTTCGCGCGAGAAGCCCCACCACGCGCAAGTTTCGACGGCCCGCGCCGAACAAGATCCGTTTTTTGCGGGGGAGAGACCTGGCACCACCGCCGCACTGCACCAACACTAATCGTTGAACATGGTTGGCTTGGAAGCGATGACTCGATGGTCTGTGTTGGTGCTCGCGGCGGCCGCGCTGACCGGATGTGCCCAGGAGAGCACCCCACCGGTCGCCGGTGAGTTCGTATCGGACAACCCGTACGGAGGTGACAACGGTGGAGACGGAGCCTCCGACCCCACCGGCGGCGGCGAGGAAGGGGGCGACGACAGCGGGGGCGACGACGGATCCCGCGACGTCGCCGAAGCCGACATCGTGCACATCGAGGGGGACCGGCTCTACGCGCTGTCTCGCTTCGGCGGCCTCACCATCATCGATGTCTCCACGCCAGACCAACTCCCGGTCCTCGGTCGATTCCGGGCCCACGCCGAGCCGTTCGAAATGTACGTCGAGCAGGGGCAGGTCTTCGTCATGTACCAAGGCTGGGGGGAGTATGCCGAGGACCCGGAGACCGGAGTGTTCACGTGGCAGGCCGACAGCCGGCTTCTTGCGCTCGACGCCTCGGATCCCGCCAACATCACGCTCGAGGGCGACTTCTCGATGCCGGGATACTTGTCGGACTCCCGCCGCGTCGGCGACGTGCTGTACGTCGTGAGCAAGGAGGACAGCTGGTGCTGGTCCTGTGAGGAGGGGACCAACGACACCGTCGTCACCTCGCTCGACGTCTCGGACGAAACCGACGTGCAGATGGTCGACCAGCTCCGGTTGGCAGACGCCGAGAGCTGGGGTGGTCTGCGCAGCGTGAGCGCCACTGACCAGCGGCTGTACATCGGCGGACCTGACTGGAATGCCGGACCCGAAGACTTCTCAACCATCGAGGTCGTCGATATCAGCGACCCAACAGGTTCGTTGAGCGCCGGCGCCAGCCTTGCCGTGGCCGGACGCATCGAGAGCCGCTGGCAGATGGACGAGTACGACGGCGTGCTGCGCGTGATCAGCCAGCCTGGTTGGTCCGGTACCACCCCGCCGCGCATCGAGACCTTCCAAGTCACGAGCGCAACAGATCTCACAGCGCTGGGCAGCCTGGCCTTGACACTGCCTCGGCCCGAAACACTCCAGAGCGTGCGCTTCGATGGCGAACACGCCTACGCGATCACCTTTGAGCAGACGGACCCGCTGTTCACGCTCGACCTGTCCGATCCCGCCTCCCCGCTGCAGGTCGGAGAACTCGAGATCCCGGGCTTCGTCTACCACATGGAAACTCGGGGCGACCGCGTGCTCGGCATCGGCTTCGACCGCGACAACCCCACAGGCTCGCTCAACGCCAGCCTGTTCGACGTGTCCGACTTCGCCAACCCGACGATGATCGAACGGGTGAACTTCGGCGGTGATTGGGCGTCGTTTGCCGAGGACCAAGATCGGCTGCACAAGAGTTTTCAGGTCCTCGACGAGCTTGGTTTGCTCCTGATCCCGTTCAGCGGTTGGTCCCACACGGCGGAGGGCTACGGGTGTGGTGACTACCTCAGCGGTATTCAACTCGTGGACTGGGCCGACGATACGCTCGCGCTCCGCGGAGTCGCTCCGATGGAGGGCAGCGCGCGCCGGGCCCTGGTGCATGACGATCGGTTGTTGGGGGTCTCGGACAGCTCGGTCGAGGTGTTCGACGTCAGTGACCGAGACGCTCCTGAGAAGACCACGCAGCTCGCAACGGCCAGCATTGCGGACCACATCGCGATGAACGAGGACGGAACCGTGATGGTCCGAATGGCGACGGATTGGTGGAACGGCGAGACCCGGCTCGAAACCGTCGACCCCGCGAACCCCGATAGCCCAGTGGCGCTCGGATCGATGTCCCTCGACTCGCTCACCCCACCTCCGCCCGAGGGACCCGAAGCCGCCGAATGGGGCTGTTCCCACTACGGGTACCTGGAGAGCGAAATGTTCGTCCACGAGGGCTTTGTCTACCTGGTGCGCGAGGCTGAGTTGGGCGGCGGCTGGGGACCCGATGCCAGCACGGTGATCGACGTTGTCGACGTGACCGACCCATCGGCCCCGGCCTATGTGGACTCACTGGAGTTCCCCGGGACCCGCAGCTGGGGCGCCGGGCAAACGGTCAGCAGCGAAGAGCGGTCCGTCCGCATCGTGGGCGACACGATGGTCATCGTCACCGGCTTCCAAAACTGGGAGGAGAACGGCCCGGGAGCATCCACCAGCATTTTCGAAGTCGTCGACCTCAGCATCCCCGGGCAGCCGACACACGCCCAGTCGATCGAGCGTCCCGAAGGGCTCGCTCACGGCGGACTGCAAGTGCACGACGGCATCGGCATCTCGTGGCACATGGCACCGGTCGCCGGCGACGAGAGCAAGGTGCGGTTCTTCCTCGAACGCCTCGAGCTCTCCTCCGCTGCCGGCGCCTCGGCAGCGGCAGCGGTCAACGTCCCGGGGGCGGTCATCGCCTGGGACGAGGCTTCGAGTCGAGCCGTCGTCGCGGACTTCCAGCTGGAGTCGAGTGCGGATGAAGAGGCGTGCTGGACCCATGCCGCGTCTTGGTACTCCTACGTCGACGACAGCTGCGCGCTCGCCCATCGTCCGCTGCACCTGGTGCAGGTCCAAGGGGACGGCGCCTCGCTGCTGGACACCGCGGACATCGAAGGTTCCGATGGCGGGCTTCGGCGCGCGGCCGCCTCCGACGACCGACTCTTTGTGAGCATCCAGCGAGGCAGCTACGAATGGGCCGAGGACGCTGGGTACATCGGGTCCCCGACATCCGAGATCGCCATTGTCGCCGACTGGGCGTCCGACGACCTCGCGGTCGGGGGAACCTACGTCGTGGGTCAAGGCGGCGGATGGTTGGGAGACCTCACCGCACTGGGGGACGAGCTGCTGTTCCGAGCCAGCTCTGGCATCGGGCAACTCGACGCATCCGACCCGGCCGCCCCCAGCTTCCAAGTCCACGAGCTGTGGGGCTCGTATTGCGCTGACCTCCAGACCCGCGATGGCACCGCCTACTGCGCGATGGGACCCTGGGGCGTGCAAGCGGTCCCGCTCGACTGACCTCGTCCCCGGCCCGGGCGGCGACGCGCCCGGGACTCCGCCGGGCGCGAGCATCGCGCGCCCCGGCAACCCTTGCTAAGCTCTGCCACTGATGGCCAGGACGATCGTCGTCACCCTCGATGGAGCCGCGTCCAGCTTTGGGTTCTCCCGGTTGGACCGGAAGAAGCTGTACGCGACCCGGAAGCGGATCCCGCTCGATTCGGACGGAGACCCGTGCCAGCGGGCCACGCTGACCGATGACGGCTCGATGCTTGTCACCTCGGGGATGACCGGCCAGGGCTACTTCGATGGGACGGGTCGATGGGTGCAGACCAGCGAACTCGTTGGCCTCGACACCGACGGCAACCCGGTCGAAAAACACCCATCGACCCTCGGCGCAGCCCAGGCGCTGACCGAGGTCGACCCGGACGCCCTCCTCAACGCCGCCATCACCACCGTCTACATGCTCGATGCCGACGAGGTCGACGACGCGCTGCAGTCCCGGCTGAACGAGGGAGGCATCTTCCAGTTCCCGTTCAACATGCGGGCCGACTACCACGTCGAGACGGCGTTTCTGGTGGCCAACGAACACGGCACATTCGCGTTGCTGGGCGACGCGTTCGAAACCCCGTGGTGCACGCTCGAGCAACCCGTCCTGCCGGTCGACGACGACGAGGACGACGACAGCGACGAGCTCGACTTCGAGATGTTCTAGGAGGCCCCGACCATGCGACAGATTCATATCGCCAATGCCGGTGGCCGAGATGCCACCGTCACGTTCGTCTCGGCCAAGGCTCCCGCGGGACCGAAGCCAGGGTTGCCCGGCCAGGAGATCGAGTTCCGACGTTACCTGGCTGCGACCCCAGCCACCATGCACGCGCAGATCGAGTCGACCCTCGGCCCGGACTACGGCGACCAGCTCGTCGCCGGGGACCCCGAGGTCGACCTCGAGGTCGTCGGCCGACAGTTCGTCCCCTCAGCGCGTGTGTTCCTGACCGCCAAGGGCGACGTCATGCACGCCGTCCCCAACACGGTCGAAGTCATCCTCAACCCCGACGGGAGTGAGCGCGAACGTCGGGCTCCCGAGGACCAGCACGCCAACGTCAACGCCGACCTCCCGGTTCGCTGGACCGGAAAAACGGTGAAGAAACGAGACGCGGTTCGGAAGTTCGCCTTCACCCGCACGATCGCCCTGTCTCACGTCGACGGCCTCAGTTTCGATTTCCTGGCCGCCATGGCCAAGGAGCTCGCGAACTCGGATGAGGTCGTCCTGCTGGGCGGTGGTTCCTCGGGCAAGGAACCGCTGGTGCTCCAGGAGAACGGCTCCCCATACCGAGCCTTCCTCGAGGGCCGGGTCGACGGAGACAAGTTTGCCTTGCTCCTTCACCTCAGCCATCTCGAACTCAAGCGCCCGGCTCCCGCCGAGGCCGACAAGGCGGAGTAGCCATGCCCAGCTTCAGCACCGAAAGCGCAAGACCGTGCGGCAAGGGCCAACACTCGCCCGCCGGCTCGGTCACCAACCTCGAGCTTGCGAATGCGGTCCGACGCTACAAGCGAGGCATCGCAAGCCGCTACACCGCGCTGGTCCCCGACGAGCTCGAAGGACGCCTGCCTCCGGGGCCCTACCTCGTCTCCCCCAAGGTCGACGGCGAGCAATGGTGCCTCGTGTTCGAGGACGGAGACGTCTTCCTCGCCAACCCGGCGGGGCGCGTTCTGAGCGGCAACATCCCCGTACTCGAGGAGGCCCGCAAGGCTCTCCCGAACACCGAGGGTACGACCGTGATCGCCGGCGAACTGTTCGCCGCGCGCAAAGAAGGCCGGTCTCGACACGGCGACCTCGCGAGCGCCCTGGCCGGAGAGGCGAAGGCGCAGGTCGAACGCGTGGCGTTCATGGCCTTCGACCTCGTGTGGGGTGGGGACAGCGAAGCCAAGATGCCCCTGAGCAGCTACAAGGAGCGCTTCGATGTCGTGCAACGGCTGCTCGGCGGTGGCAAGCGACTGCGCGCGGTCAAGAGCGAGAGTTGCGAGACCAAGGCCGAGGTCGCCGCGCTCTTCGAAACCTGGGCAGCAGGGGGCAAGGCCGAGGGCCTCGTCGTCCGCACCCCGTCGCAGCACACTTACAAGGTCAAGCCCAGCGTCACCATCGACGCGGTCGTGATCGGCTACACCGAACGCACCGAAGATCCGACCCAGCTGAGCTCGCTGCTGTTGGCCCTCATCCGGCCCGACGACACGTATCAAGTCATCGGGCACTGTGGAAATCTCGGAAGCGAAGACCACCGGCGCACGCTCGGCAAGACCGTCCAACCGCTGGACTGCCCCTCGAACTACAGCGAGGCCAACACCAAAGGCGCGCTGTTTCAGGCCGTCCGCCCCAGCGTCGTCGTCGAGATCCGGATCAGCGACGTCCAGGGCGACACCTCCGGTGGAGACCCGGTCCAGCGCATGGTGCTCGACCACGGCGAGGGCGCGTGGCAGGCCAGAGGGCGAATGCCTGGTGTCAGCATCCTGCATCCTCGGCTGGTCCGTGTTCGTGACGACAAACAAGCCGTCGCCGGCGACGTACCGGTCCGGCAGGTGTTCGAGCGCGTCCTCGTCACCGAAGCGGATGCCGCCGCGCCGATGGCCGAGCTGCCCAAGAGCGAGGTCATTCGCCGCGAAGCCTTCACCAAGGTGACCAAGGGCAAGACCGCCGTCCGCAAGCTGCTGCTCTGGAAGACAAACAAGGACGCCGTAGACCCGCTGTTCCCCGCGTACGTCGTCCACTTCACCGATTACAGCCCCAGTCGCAAGGATCCCCTCAAGCGGACCGTCCGGCTCGCGCCCGACGAAGTCACTGCCGCTGCGCTCGCCGAGGAGCTGCTCGCCAGCGAGATCAAGAAGGGCTGGAAGCCCGCCTAGGCTCCGCGCTCGCGGAAGTACTCGATGGTCTGTGACCAACCCTGCTCGAACGAGAGCAGAGGTACGTACTCGAGGTCGCGCTCCGCCCTGGAGATGTCGAACCAGCGGTCGATGAGCAGCATCTTCACCGCGAAGGTGTTGAGCTTGAGCTTCCGCATCACGTGCGGATACGGCGTGCCCGTGGCCTTGGACATCACCTGACCCAAGCCCATCGTGGCTCGTGCTGCGCCCATCATCAGCCACGGCGGTAGCGACCGCTTGGCCTTGAGCGAGGGCAGGCCCACGCCGGTCACCGCCTCCTCGAGCGCGTCCCACAGCAGCTGCGGCTCTTTGTCGGTGCACACGTAAAACTTCGCGAGCGCGGCCGAGCCTTCGTGCAGCGCCTCGGCGCCCAGGATCAGCCCGTGGCAGTAGTTGTCCACGTGCGTGAACGAGATCTTGTTCTTGCCGTCTCCGAACACGCGCAGCTTGCCCCCGCGGGCAGCTTCGAGAATGCTGGGCAAGAACAAAGGGTCGCGCGGTCCGTACACTTGGTGGGGCGCGACGGCGATCGTCATCAGCGTGTCCGAACACGCCTCCAGGACCGCCTGCTCACCCATCGCCTTGGTGCGGGCGTAGGTCGCGTGGAATTGGGGCGAGTACGTCCCCCCGTTGTCCGCCTCAAGCTCATCCTCTCGCTTGCCGCGAACGTTGGGGTCCGGGTACGGAAAACGAGTGCTGGGGCTGCTACTCAGGACGAGCTTGCGGATCCCGTGGGCACGGCAGGCTTCCAGCACGTTGAGGCAGCCGCCGTAGTTGACCGCTTCGTAGGTGTGCTCCTCGTGGTAGGGGCCAACCAGGGCCGCGAGGTGGAACACGCACTCCACCCCCTCGCATGCCTTCTTGACGGCCTCAGCGTCCGTGATGTCGCCGCGGACCGCCTCAACCTCCGGCTGCGAGAACGGCTCCATGGGATCGCCGATGTCGAACGCGACCACGCGCTCAGCACCGCGCTCGATCAACATCTCGACCAAGCGCTGGCCCACGAAGCCGCTCGAGCCCGTCACCAGGGCGGTCCGGGGAACGTCGCGGAAGCCGGGCTTGTCGTTGGCCTGCGTCATCGGCCGCAGCATGGACCCAGGGGCGGTCCGTACTCAAGGGCAAGAGCGTGCGACGGAGCACGCACCAGGTCAAAACCCCGGGCACGCGCCCAGAGGGGGCTGTCGGCCGAACATCGACGGCAGCCCGATCGAACGTCCCCTACGCGTCGGCGGCTTCGGCTTCCTTCTTCTCGGCCGCGATCTGCGTTCGGACCTCGTCCATGTCGAGCTCCCGGACCTTGGTGATCATCTCTTCGAGCGCCGACGGGGGCAGCGCCCCTGCTTCCTGCGCGAGCAGGATGTTGTCGCGGAAGACCATCAACGTAGGGATCGAACGGATCTGAAACGCCTGCGCCAGCGCCTGCTGAGCCTCGGTATCGATCTTTCCGAACTTGATGTCGGGGTGCTTCGCTGCAGCAGCTTCGAACGTCGGGGCGAAGGCGCGACACGGGCCACACCAGGCGGCCCAGAAATCGAGCAGCACGATGCCCTCTTTGACGGTGTCGGGGAAGTTGCTCTCCGTGATCTCGAGCGTGGTTCCTTGGGTAGCCATATCTGCCTCAACCCCAAGAACGATTTGGGGTGAGCGCAGGTTACGGCACGGCAGGCCCGGCGCGGCGAGAGCGATCCGCGTCATGCACGCGGATCAGACGGCAAACTTGAGCGGGTCTTCGTGGCTTCCGACCACCCGACCTGGGATCCCGGTGAACAGGCTGACGCTGGCCGCCACCATCCGGAACAGGGGCTTGTCGCTGACCCAAACGATGGAGCTGAACATTCCGCTGCTGCGTTTCATCGTCTCTTGCCAGATTCGACGGACTTCGGAGTCGTAGCCGGTGAGACCGCTCAAGTCGATGATCAGCACGCAAGAGCCCTGGAGCTTGGCAAGCTCTTGCTCGAAGTCATCGGCCGCAACCGAAGACTCCTCCAGCAACAGGTGGCCCGATGGGCGGATCAGGATCCGTCCCGGGCCTGCCTCGATACTCCACATCCGAATGCTTCATAGCGTCCGATCACTGCGACAGCTAGAAAGATGCCTCTCTAACGGCGTACTTCGATGGGCCTGGCGCGTCGACCTCGCCGCACCACGCCCCGCGCCGGTCCGGGTGGGATGACTCGGTAGGCGTCGGTGCTGGGGCGTGCGGCGACTACCTTTGCCCCTTTTGTCTCGTATCGCGCGGAACGCAACGACCAGTCGAGGTTGCTTCGAATCCAAGACCGGAGCATCTCGGTGAAGCGCACGGCCTCGGGAAAGTCAGCGAGTCTAGGAACGAGTCGTGACTCGATCCGCACGAAGCGATCGACCTCCCGATTGTGCATGATCGCCGCCTCCGCCAGCGCCTCGGGAATGCTGAGACCCCGATGCTCCGCCAACAACCCGACGAGGTTGTGCGGGTCTTTCAGGGCGCTCTCCTTGAGATAGGAGTAGATGTCGTTGGACCACCCGATGATGTTGGAGGTCGCGGCCATCAGCGTCCTGACCTCGGCGATGTCCCAGATGGCGTCCGTCTGGTCCGTCGCGTGGGTGACATCGAACAACGCGAACTCGGTGTACATGCCGACGTCGAACTCGCGAACCTCGATGTACTCGGCGAGGCTCGGTGCAGCATGACCGGCCCGGTTCGAGACCTCCCACAGCATCGCGTCGAACCAGGTCTCCACCGCCTTCGCAAACCGCTGCAGGCAGCGCTCTCCACTGGCCGCCACAATCCGGTGCCGGAGTTCGTCCAGCGGCGCAACGCGATCGCTGAGCGGCGCGGTTCCTCGCAGCGTCCGCAAACACTCGCCATACCGCACGCGGAGTTGCTCGGGCGACGTGAAGTCAGCCCGATCGTCCGCCACAAACGCCCACACGGTCCAGTCCAGGATGATGCACAGCCGCTCGATGCTCACATCCGGGTAGGCCCGCGCCACGAACTCGGCGATTCTCATCGCCCGGAGATCGTCCTCGCTCAGCCGCCCGGCCCCGATCTTGTGTCGCTTGCAGAAGCGCAACATCCAGGCTTCCGCGACCTCGACCTGGGCGTGGATCCCTGGCTCAAAGGGACAGTACAAAGGGGGGAGTTTCAGCGTCGTCGTCATCCAGTGTCCCGGTCGTTCTTCGACAGACTGTCGAAATCGAGAACAACGTATTCGGCGCCTGAACGCTGTGCAACGCGAAGCCGGTCCCGTTTTGGTTCCCGGCCCGTGAGCCACAGTGGCCGCGTTTGGGACTGTGTCGCCGACCCCGCCGGAGCCCAGCGCGCATCTGGAATCGCCAACGAGAGTCCTTCCACAGGAGCAGCCCAGCGGCTACGTTGCGAGCCGAGCGATGTCCTCTCCGACCGACGCCATCACCGAGTTGCCCACCCAAGAAGGCTACGATCGCTGGTCCTCGACCTACGACGCCTACGACAACCCCCTGATCGCACTCGAACAACCGCTCGTCCGCGAACGCATCGGGTCGCCGCGAGATCTGGATGTCCTCGATGTCGGATGCGGTACGGGTCGGCACGCGCACTGGATGGCTCGACAGGGGGCTCGGGTCACCGGCGTCGACTTCTCCGGCGGGATGCTGGAGCAGCTGCGCGCCAAAGATGCTCCCCAGATCGAACTCGTGGAGCACGACCTCACCCAGGGTCTGCCGCAGTCCGACGGCATGGCCGATCTCGTGACCTGCTGCCTGGTGCTCGAACACCTTCCCAAGCTCGACCTCATCTTCGCTGAGATGGCCCGGGCTTGTCGTCCCGGCGGGCGGGTGCTCATCAGCGACTTCCATCCCGAGATGCTTCGGCGGGGCTATCACGCTCGATTCCGAGAAGCCCCGGAAGGACCGAAATTCCAGATGCAGGGCGAGGCGCACACGGTCTCCGACTACGTCATGGCGGCCACGCGCGCCGGGTTGAGGATCGGCCACGCCTCCGAACACATCATGACGCAGACGCTCGCCGAGTCCTCCCGTAGCGCGAAGAAGTGGGTTGGACTCCCGCTGTTGTTCGTCCTCGAGTCCACGAAGCCACGTTGAGCGGTGGCGCCGTGTGCTTGTCGACTTGGGCGGGCACTGGAGGCTACCGTCGGCGCAGCTCGATGATTCGCGCCGCTCTCATCCTCGGTCTGGCCGCGGCGCTCCTCGGTTGCGCGGGGTTCGGTCGTTCCCCCCATCGTGCCGAACGCAAACGGCTGGACGCCTCCCCCCAGCACCAGGGGCGCAAATTCAAGAATCCTGAGCCGATGTACATCAACGCATGGGGCGTGCTGGGTGGAACCCCGCGGGGGATTCAAGACAAGCCCGAGGCACCGCTGCCCGTGGTTCCGCGAACCCGCGACGAGTTCGACACGCCCCCGAAATCGGGACTGCGAGCGACTTGGCTTGGGCACTCGTCGGTCCTGCTCGAGCTCCACGGCATCAAGGTGCTCACGGATCCCCATTGGGGACCCCGCTCCTCTCCCTTCCGCAGACTTGGACCGAAGCGCTGGTACGCCCCGCCCTTGCCGTTGGACCAGGTGCCCGCTGTAGATGCGGTGTTGATCTCCCACGACCACTACGACCACCTCGACCACACGACGATCCGCAGAATCGCCGCGTGGGACACTCGCTTCATCGTCCCGCTGGGCGTGGGGGGGCACCTGCAACGTTGGGGCGTGCCCGCCGAGCGCATCACCGAAGTCGATTGGTGGGAAGAGGTCACGCTCGGGCCCGTTCGTGTCGCCTGTCTACCGGCTCGGCATGCGTCCGGGCGCCGGGTGAGCACCCGCGATCGCACGTTGTGGGCCGGCTACGCGCTGGTCGGTCCGCAGCACCGCGTCTACGTCTCCGGAGACACCGGCCTGTTCCCCGCGATGGAAAGAATCGGGGCCGAGTACGGGCCCTTCGACTTGACGATGATCGAGGTCGGTCAATACAACGAAGCCTGGCCGGACTGGCACCTCGGCCCCGAGCAGGCGGTCCTCGCCCACCTCATGGTCCGCGGGGAGGCGCTGTTGCCGGTCCACTGGGGCTTGTTCCGGCTCGCCCCGCATGGGTGGACCGCCCCGATCGAGCGCGTCCACGCAAAAGCGGCAGAGCTCGGTGTCACCGTCGCCACGCCGCGGCCGGGCGAGAGCATCGAGATGCGTACGTTGGGGGACACGCAGCGCTGGTGGCCGAAGCTCCGCTGGCAGGACGCATCCGAGCAACCGATTCGGGCGACGAAGGCGGGCGACAAGCGCGACAGAATGGATACAGAGGCGCTCTTCGAGCGGTTTGCCCCGCCGCAGTAGCGGCATCGTCCAGCGCCGCCGCATTCCCAACACCGGCCAGAACGACGAAGCCTATGATCCGCCAAGCGGCCTACGGCGTTCCCACAACCGAGACACTCTCCAATGAACATCCGGAACCTCCCCCTTCGTACACCCGGCAGCCTTTTCGTGGCGGCTCTCTCCCTGACGACGTCGACGGTTGCCAAAGCGGCGCCACTGCCCGAGCCCACCGACAGCCCCATCCTCGTCATCGGAGCCTCGTACGCCGAGGGCAAGCTCCCCCTCGACGACATGATGCAGGGTCCGTTCGGCGGCTCCTCCGTCGGATTCGGCAGCTACATGGACCTTGGAGATGCCCTCTCCCGCCAAGGCAGGTTCGTGGTGAATGAAGCCCAGGCTGGCGCAACCGCGACGGATCGACAGATGTGCCTCGATGCATTCTGCCTTCCCGTCGGGTGGCTCGGCTACGCGGGCCAGCTGCACAAGGCGCTGGCTCGCGTTGCAATTCCAGACCCCGCAGACCCAACTCAAGTGCTCGGATACAATGCGCAGTACGTGTATTTCGGCCTGGTCAATGACTGCATGCATTCGGGTGCCGCCGGGATCCCCCAGCTCGAATCGGAACCATGCGACGAAGCGGAGATTGAGGACTTCCTCGATGAAGTCCTCGAAGCGGCCGCCGATGCCACCGATGCGGGATTGGTGCCCGTGTTCCCCAAGTATCCCGACTACGGTGACATCGATCTCTCGATTCAAGCCGCTGCGACGGGGCTGACCTGGTACGCCAACGAGGATCAGTGGAACCAGCTTGCCGAGATGTGGCACGAGCGGATCGCCGAGGATCTCCCGGACGCGATCATCGTCGACGCCTGGGCGAACATGGCCACGTTGCCCGATGGGTTGCACCCCACCCCGCGATCTGCAAAACGAGCGGCCAAGCGTGTGATCCAGGCGATCACCGTCTACGAGGACGGGGCGTAGGACGGCACCGCACAGCCGAGCCTCATCCGCCGGCGAGCTGTTCCCAAAAGTCGCACTGCGTGGTCCGGACGCCCTCCCCCGCCGTGACCGGGTCCTCGAGCAGGAGGTACGGATCGGTGTCCGGATCGTAGACGGGCCAGGCGGGGTCACCGCTCAGCTCCCCCGCGGCAAAGCTCGACCACAGCGCCTGCATCGTGTCCCGCATCCGCTCGTCTGCGACCGTCATTGGGTAGCGGACACCCGGAAGCACCTGGTCGAAGTTCCCAAAGATGTAGACCAGCTCGAGCCCATGAAACGACGCTGTCTCGCCGCCAGGTGCGAAGTAGTCGTCGTGCGCGAAGTGATATCGGTAAATCGGGCTGCGTCCCGTGGCCGCGGCCCGTAAAGACCGTCGCGCTGTGCAAACGAACTTGAGGTCGGAGGTGAGCGCCACGTAGGCATCTGTGGGGCTCGCATAGTCTGCGGCGGGGTATTGCTGCAGCACGGCGCCTGAAAGCGCACCGAAGGACGCTGCGACGACCGCAGCGTAGGCCTCCTCAGAGGGCAGCTCCGGCACGCTCTTCCAGGTTTCCTCCGCATTGGCCCCAATGATCAACGGGACGTCGTTGTGTTCTCCGGCCGCCATCGCATCGAGCGACTGCACGGGCAGCGTCTCGGCGTCGACGCTTGGGCCCCATGCTTGGCCCCCGACTTCGGCAACGGCAGGATACCCCGCGGGCTCGAGCGCCACGACCGACGCTGCCGGAAGCGCGCGTAGACACTCGAGGGCGTCCTCCGCCTCGGCACAACCGCTGGACTGCACAAACGGTGTCGACATCTGCTTGGCGTAGACCTCCGCGTCTCGATGGTTGCACGCGCCGCTTTGCACGATCGCGGCTTGGAACAACCCGGCTGCGCCCGGAGCCCCAAGCAGCGTGCACGTGTTCACGGCCCCGGCGGACTCCCCAAACACCGTCACGCGATCGGGGTCCCCACCAAACACGGCGGCGTTGGCCCGCACCCATTCCAAGGCCGCGATCTGGTCTCGCAGCCCGAAGTTCACGGCCGGAAGCCCCGACTCGGTCAGCCAGCCGAGTGCGCCGAGACGGTAGTTGAAGGTGACGACCACCTGGTCCCCTGCGCGGGCAAGATTGGCCCCGTCGTAGAACGGGTCGGAGGCGGAGCCGATGGCGTTGCCTCCTCCGTGAATGAAGACCATGACCGGCCGGCCCCCTCCGTCGGCAGCAGGGGTCCAAACATTGAGGTGCAGACAGTCCTCAGCACCCACCACGGGTCCCATCGCAGACTCGAGCTGCGGACACTGCGGACCAAACGTGTCCACCGAGAGCACATCGGTCCAACACGCCGGCTGTTGTGGGGGCGTCCACCGGGCATCACCGACTGGCGCCGCAACGTATGGGATCCCGAGGAACGCCAGCGGCCCCCCCTGGGTGGGTGCACCTTCGACTGGCCCGCGGCTCGTGAGCACGATGCGGTCCGTCGGCTCAATGTCGACGGCACATGCATCTTGCCCAGTGCTGCTGCTGGACGTCTCCCCCGAGTCCGTCGTGCCCGACTCCGCTCCCGACTCACTCGAACCGGTCAACGGTCCTGTCTGTCCGGTCGTCGTCTGTGGGCTCGGGCCGTCGGTCTCGCTCCCAGAACCCGTCTCCCCACCCCCACCGCTCGGACCACCACACGCCATCACAACGGCTCCACACAAGACCGCCTGCAGACTTCGCATCATCCCCATACCTTCGGGCGAAGATAGCAATTGGCATGCCAGAACTCCCACCGCTGGAACCATGGGCGGTTCCTGGTCTGCGTTGCGTTTCGCCGCGTTCTCTGCCGGGCTCGCGGTGCAATCCGCTGCGACTTGACGCTGAGACCCCGCATGGCCGATGCTCGTCTCAGGGCGACGACTCGCGCCCAACCCCAACGTCGGTCCCCAGCACCGGCATCCAACGTGGAAGAAGGGGCAAAGGAGGGCAAACCTCTGGGTCGGGATCCGAACACCTTTTTGCGTCGTCGGGGCGCATGGCTGGGGCATGGCTCGTGACGGCAGCACGAAGGAAATTCGGCATGCCCACTCAAAAAGACTTCAAACGCATCGTCCGCGCTCGCATGGAAAAGACCGGCGAGTCCTACACCGCTGCGCGGTCAGCTCTGCTCACCAAAGCCGCATCAGCGGCCGCCCCCAAACCGGCCGCCCCCAAAGCCCGGTGGCCCGAACTCGCCGGCATGAGCGACGAGGCGGTCCAAGCCAAAACCGGTCGGACCTGGGCGCAGTGGGTCGCGGCTCTCGACAAGGAGCAGGCGTGGCAGTGGACGCACCGTGACATCGCGAAACACCTCGGCGAGCACTACGACACCGTCAGCCCCTGGTGGGCGCAGACGGTCACCGTCGGGTACGAGCGCATCCGCGGCCTGCGTGACGTCGGCCAACGTCGAGGGGGCCAGTACGACGCCAACAAGACGCGAACGTTCGCGGTCAACATCGAGACGCTGTACCGCATGTTCGCCGATGCGAAGCGGCGGCGGCGGTGGCTGCCGACCGGACTCACGAAGATTCGCACGTCCAAGGTCAACACTTCGATGCGGGTAGACTGGGACGATGGGACCCGCGTGATGCTGTACTTCACGGACAAGGGGCCCAACAAAAGCTCGGTCTCGATCCAACACGCGATGCTTCCCGACAAAGCAGCCGTCACTGCCGCAAAAGACGCGTGGCACGTCCGGCTCGACGCGCTTCGTGACGCGATGCGCTAGTGTCGTGGCGCCCTTCCGGCGGCGGCCGTGCCGCTGGAATGCCAACCGCTGTTTCCGCTGGAGGCGCCTCTCCGGTGCTCTCCGTGACCGCGCAGACGGTGTGGTAGGATGTACGCAGGGATGTTGGGAAGCATGGAACTGCGGCGGTTGGGGTGGGTTGTTCTTGCGGCTTCGGCCGTCGCGTGTGGCGGAGACGATGGTCGTGAGGAGGACAGCCTGTCGCAGGCCTCGTCGATCTCCTTCACCGCCGGCTCCGCCGAGGGCACCGATAGCGACGACGAGTCGGGTGAAGCGGAATCCGGTGCCGCCAACACAAGCAACCCCACGACCGCATCCGCGGGCGAGGAGGGCGGGATGATCGAGTGTGACGAGATCATCGACGAAGCTGACCTGGGGCCCAGACCGCAGGACATCATCTTTGCTGTCGACACATCCGGATCCATGATTCAGGAGGCCGGGTTCGTTCAACAGCAAATGAACTCGTTCTCGATTCAGATCGACGCGGCCCAGGTCGATGCGCGCATCATCCTGCTGTCGGACTACTCGTTCCTGATCAGCCCCGGAGTCTGCATCGACCCCCCACTGGGCTCGGGAGGGTGTCCCACCATGGACTCCAACCCGCCAGACTTCCTGCACGTGCCCGACTCCGGCATCGGCAGCAGCGACGCACTGGTGCGCCTCATCGAGCTGTACCCGGGATACTCCCCACTGCTGCGCCCCAACGCGCTGACCCACGTCGTGGTGGTCACCGACGACAACTCGTCGCTGAGCGCGGCCGAGTTCAGCGACCAGTTTTCGGGGCTCTCCGAGCACCTGGGCAACTTCGTCTTCCACGGCATCGTCAGCTCGCTCGACCCCGACGGCCCCGCTTGCGGCTCGTGCTGCGCGCTGGGAGCGAGCCAGGGCACCGTCTACCAAGAACTGATCACGCTCACCGGAGGTGTGGAGGGCAACCTCTGCGATCAGGAGTTTCAACCGGTCTTCGGTGCGGTTGCGCAGCAGGTCATCGGTGGCGCCTCGCTCGCGTGCAGCTACCAGATTCCCGACGCACCGGCCGGAGAGGTCTTCGACCCGGACCAGGTCAACGTCGAGTTCGAGGACGCCGACGGCGTGCCCTTGTCCATTGGCCGTGTCGACTCCGAAGCCGCCTGCGCGGGGGTGGCCCAGGGCTGGTACTACGACGATCCCACCAACCCGGCGCGGATCATCGTGTGCCCGCAGACCTGCGACACCATCCGCGACTTTGAGGCCGGGAAGGTTGCGATCAAGTTCGGCTGCGAGACCATTCCCGCAGCCTGAGCCGCCGTGTCACGAGTCGAGGCGACGCTCGCGGTATCGTTCCCACGACGTGGCCAAAGCCAAAGACCCCACAGAAGCGATGCGTGAACGCGCCTGTGCCTACCCCGACGTGGATGCGGGGACGGCATGCACCCAGAGCTCGTTCAAGGTTCGAAAGAAGGCCTTCTTCTTCGTCGGCGAGCAGGGTGGTCGCTTCAAGGCGATGTTCAAACTCGACGCATCCCGGGACCAAGCATTCGCGAGGGCGGCCGAAGCTCCCGACGACACGCAGATTGGATCCGGGGTCTGGGTCACGGCCCGGTTCAGCGCGGACAAGCCCCTGCCCAAGCGCGTGTGGACGAAGTGGCTCGACGAGAGCTACGCGCTGACAGCCTCGCCGAAGAAGAAGCCTGCGGCCAAGAAAAAGACCACGGCCAAGAAAAAGACCGCGGCCAAGAAAAAGACCGCGGCCAAGAAAAAGACCGCGGCCAAGAAGAAAGCCACACGGTGAGGCCTTCGCGGCGCTACGTCGACGAAGCCGCAGCCCGGACCTTTTCCGCCAAGACCTTGTCGCTCGCAAACATCACCCCGCAATCGGCGAGGAACGGAGTGTCCGGCCGATTCAGCGGAAGCGGATCGCCTGCAAACGTCGTCGCGACGCCCCCCGCTTCTCGAAAGAAGCACGCGGTGGCGGCGTAGTCCCACAAACACCCGCCGCCGCGTCCGGTCCGCGGGAGTTTGAAGTACACCGCGGGCGGGAAGGTGAGCGCGGACCAAGCGTTGAGCACCGCCGCTTGGCCGACATTGATCGCCACCGAGCCGAGTTGCTCGGCGATGCGACGATTCACGGGCACGTCGTCGAAGCTCCAGTCCCCGAACACCTGCATGACCCCCGAGCGCGTCCAAGGCCACCACTCGTCACCGTCGACCATCAGTCCGCCGTCGAGCACTGCCTGGGCTCTCTGTCCTGAGAAGACATCCTGCATCACCCCGACCAGCGGAACTCCGTCCTGGCGAACGAGGGCGATCGAAACCGCGGGGCCCCGTTTTCCGCGTATGTACGCGAGGGTGCCGTCGAGCGGATCGATGCACCAAAACGCTGGGGTCTTGAGTCGCGACCCATCGTCTTCGCGTTCCTCGGTGAGCAACCCGAAACCATCGAGCACCGGCTGCAGCGCTTCGAGGATGATCGCCTCACTCTCCCGGTCGACCTCCGTCACGACCTGCGACGCGGCCCCGTCCCCTCCATCCTTGTGCTCGACCACCGCGGGCCGGCTGCTCTTGATGTACGCGGCCGCTTTCGCCGCGGCCTCCTCGGCGACCTTCGCTAGCCGCCACAGTTCATCGGGATTCTCGTTCATCGTCATCCAAGACCTGGTGCGCCAGGCTCTCGCTGTAGCCGTGAATCTTGGGGTGGCCCGGGCTCCACCCCTGCAAGAACCGATAGAAGTCGGTCCACGCGACGGGGTAGAGGGTACGCCAACTCTCCTCCAGCGCCTGGGTGTCGACGCCGTGGGCGGCTTCGCGCAGGACGGCGAAGTAGTGGTCCAACATGCTCGGCACGACGGTCTTTGCTTCGTGCTCGCCCACGCAGCTGCTGATGAAGTACGCCACGTCTTTCATGCCGCATCCGCCTCCGACGTACTGGAAGTCCACGCCCGCCACCTCACCGGGGTCCCCGAAGCAGAAGTTGGCCAGTTTGGCGTCACCGTGCACCAGCGTCTGGAACGGAGCGTCGCGAAGGCGGGCGGCGATCCGACTCGCCGCGTCCTTGAGGGGCCCGGGCGGGAGCGCGGCCCACTCGTCGGGCCGGGTCTCGAGGTGCCAGTACGTGCCTTCGGACCACAGCCCGTCGGGCACGCGTCCAAGGAACGTCCCGTGAAAACTCGCAAGCCACGACAGGCAACCCAGCAGGTCGGTGCGGGTCACGCTCGACGCGCGGCGTGGAAATCCGGAGGCGTCCAGGTCCTCCAGTGCGAGGAGGATGCCATCCTCGGTCGCCTGGGTCCCCAAGCACTTCGGGACCCGGCAAGAAGCGTCGCACCGTGAGGCGTGGCGTTCGTACCAGGCGGCCTCGACCGCGTAGGACTTCACCTTGCGCGCGTGGCCACGATCGGTCGCCCATCCCCGCGGGTGCTCATGGTCGCTCGGCCACCGAACATGTTTGACGATCACCGTTGGCGACGGGCTGTCCGCAAGGTGGCAACGAACGATCGTGCCGTAGCCACTCCACAGCGTTTGCATCGGCTGCGTCCGCGTGACCGCGGCCGCGCCGGTGGTCTCACAGACCCATTGCGCCCAGGCTTCCATGTTAGCGAGACAGGGGTGCGACGAGGACGTCGTCCACGAACAAGTCGACGCCGGGCTCCGGTCCTTCGAGATACATGAGCACCTCAGAGGGAAACCCGCCGTCCAGGACGGTGTAGACCGAAGAAAGCGTCGTGAACTCAGTGCTGGCGGAGGTCGAACGAACACCCCGGTACTCGGCGTCGTCCCCGGACCCCACCCGCAGGACCTGCCCGACCCGGTGCGTTCCCGACGAGACGCGCACTTGGGCCCGAAACACCCACGAGCTCATCCCGGCGAACCGGCCGTCCAGCGGCTGCGAGGGCCCCATCCAGATCTCGGTCCGGTCGCTGACGCGGGCGCCAAACGAGTCGCCCAGCCCCAACCCGTCCGCAATCGTGAGCGTGCCACCGAGGGTCTCCCAGTTGGCTGCTCCGGCTTCGAAGTCACCATTGAGCACGATGTTCGCCCCCTCTTGGGTCCCCTCGCCAAGCAGGCCCGACCACACCCCGTCGTAGGCGGGCTTGCGCGCCTTGTCGGCATCGAAGATCAGTGGGATGTCGGGAGCCTCGATCGAGTTCAGCCACGAGTAGTCGTCGCTCACGCCCCACAGACTCACGGTGGTACACGCCGGCTCCGTCGCACAAACCTCCACCACGCTCTGGTACGCGAGCCGCTGCGCCTCGAGTCGGTCCTCGGGTGCGCCCCCCAGGTTCCGCGTTGCCACATCCATCTCGCTGATGTGGACCTCGAGTCCCAGTGCGCCGAAGCGCTGGAGGTTGGCCCGAATCACATCGGGGCCGGGATAGCGCTCGACCGAGAGGTGCGTCTGGAAGCCAACACCGTCGACCGGAACGCCCTCGGCGAGGAGCTGCACCATCAAGTCGTAGACGGCGTCCGACTTCGCACCGGGGCCGATGATGTCGTAGTCGTTGTAGAGCAGCAGCGCATCGGCGTCGGCCTCTCGTGCGCGCCGAAACGCGTCCCCGATGTAGCCAGGTCCCAGCCGCTGCACGAAGATGTTGTCTCGAAGGCGCTCAGCCGGCGCCTCGTTGCCCGTCAGACCGTCCGCGATGGCCTCGTTCACCACATCCCACGCCCAGATCCGATCTGCGTAGCGGGTGACCGTGGCATCGATGTGCGCGTCAAGGGCGGCCTGGAGCTCTTCGCTGCCGAGAGCCTCGGCCCAAACCGGAACGTCGAAGTACCAGACCAGCGTGTGCCCCTTGAAGTCTTGTTCGTTGGCGACCGCCGTGTCGACGAGGAGGTCGAGGTCGTCGAAGGTCCAAACATCGGGAGATGGCTGTAGTTGACCCCACTTGGCCGAAAACTCAGGCGTAACCTGGTTGAACTCTTCGGCGATGACGGCTGCATAGGCTGGGTCGTTGCCGAGCTCGAACGGCTTGATCGCCGCCCCGATTCGCATGTCCACGGCATCGGCCAGCTCCCGGAGCGTGGTCGCCTCGATTCCACCGCCGCTGCTGCTTCCGCCGGTGTCATCGGTGGTCGACTCACTCTGAGCGTCCGAGCTCGAGGACGAGGTGATGCCCGTCGACTCGGGTTGCGAACTGGAACTCGATGCCGCGGCGCTTCCGGAGGAAGCCTCCGAAGTGACGGCGGCGGTCGTCGCTCCGCTCGTTCCAGCGTCTGTGCCCTCTCCGGTCGCGTCGTCGCCACACCCCGCAACAAGACACAGACTCAGTCCAACCAACAGCATCGAAGGGGCACGAGACTCCATAGGCCCGGCCTTCTAGCAAGCCTGCAGGCTCCCGTCAGGTCTACTCGTGCCGCAGCGCTTCGATCGGATCCAGGCGTGATGCCCGTATCGCTGGATACAGTCCGGAAACCAGACCCACGCTGACCGAGACACCGGTCGACAGAAGAATCGAGCTCGCGGTGACCACCGTCGGCCAGTCCGCATAGAACGCGACCGCGTAGGCGATCCCCATGCCCAACGTGATGCCGGCGACGCCCCCGAGGAACGAGAGGGCGAACGAGGTCAGCAGGAACTGAAAGCGGATGTCCCGGCGCCGAGCACCAACCGCGCGGCGGATGCCAATCGCCCGCGTCTGCTCCAGCACCGAGGCCAGCATGATGTTCATGATCCCGATGCCGCCGACGAGCAACGAAATGCCCGCGATGCATCCCATGACGATGTCGAACAGTCGCTGCGTTTGTCGGCTCTGCTCGAGCAGCGCGGCGGGGACCACGATCTCGTAGTCGCTCTCACCGCCGTGCAGGCGCTGCATCAGCCCGCCGACGACCGCGGCGACCTCGGAGGGTGACGCTCCTTCCTGGGTTCGAATGACGATCTCCTCCAGGGGCGCATCGAGGGGGTCGCGGTCGAACTTGCGAAGCCCCGTCGACAGCGGGACGTAGATCTCGCGTGCGGTCGAGGCGACGGCAACCCCTTCGATGGTGTTGTCCTCGGTGCTCTCGGGGGCCAGTACACCAACGACCTCCAGCCACACATCGTTAATCTTGACGTGCCGGCCCACCGCCGGTTCGGGGCCAAACAACTCACGACGCGCGGCGGATCCGAGCACGGCCACCTGCGCGTGCTCCCGTTCATCTCGAGCATCGATGAATCGACCTTCACCGAGGTTGAGCAGGGTGAGTTCGGCGTGCAGCGGCGAAACGCCGAAGACGGCAGCCTCGGTCTTCCCGCCGGGAGCGTGGATCGCATAAGCGTCGACTTTGAGCCGCGGCACCACGTAGTCGAGATCCGGGACGGCCTCCTCGATGGCATGCACGTCACGCGGCGAGACACCGATCGACTTCTTGCGGATCTCGAGGAGGTCTTCCTTCTCGAAGTTCTTGGCCCGCACCAACACGTTGCGAACCCCCATCCGATCGATGAGGTCCATCGCTTGCTGCTCGGCGCCAGCACCGATCGATAGCATCGAGATCACGGCCCCAACGCCGAACATCATCCCAAGCATCGTCAACGCGGAGCGCAGCTTGTGCGAGGCCAGGTTCTCGACCGCTGCGAAGAACGCATCCGCGGGCCGCATCATCGTGGACCTCCCGGAGCCTTGGGACGTTCGTCCGCCTTGGCGTCGTCTTTCCCGCCGAGCAGCGCATCAGCATCTTCGTTGGGGTCGCGCAGGGCAACCTCGTCCCCCGCCTCGATCCCCGAGGTGATCACGACGCGCCCGGCACTCGCGGTCCCCAGCTCGACCACGGTCGCATCGAACCCACCCACGCTTCGCTTGTAGACGATGCTCTTGCCGTCCTCGTCGAAGATCGCCTGACGCGGGACGACCAGAGCCTCCGGTTCTTCCACCAGAATCGTAGCCTGGACCCGCTGCCCAATCCGCATGGTCTCAGGGTCGGTCGCAGCAAGCTCGAGCGTGACGCCGAAGTAGTGCACCGGCACATCGTGGTGCTTGGGCTGCGCCAGCGTGTCCATCTTCTGAAGCGTGGCCTTGTACGTGTGAGACGGATGCGCGTCGATCACCACTTCGGCGGGCAGCCCTGCCGCAAGGTTGCCGGCATCCGCCTCGAGCACGTGCACCTTCGCCTCGAGTTCCGCAACATGCGGGAGTTCGGCGAGCTTCTGACCCCGCCAGACCGTGTCCCCGACCCGGATCGGATCGCCACGCCAATTGCGCTTGAGGACAAGAATACCGTCGTGGGGTGCTTTGACCTGGAGCTTGGCCAGGCCTTCCTCGGCCCGCTCGACCTCGCGTGAGGACAGGTTCTTCTGGATGGACAACAGATCGAGCTGCTTCGACGAGACGGCCCGCTCGATGTCTTTGACGCGCCGTGCGTGGCGAGCCTTCGCTTCGGCGAGTTCGACGTCGATCGTCGACTCGACGATCTCGTTGCGCGAGAGGATGTCGGCGTCGTCCGTCTTGAACTCGCGCGCCACGGCAGCCTCGGAGTCCGACAATGCCGCGGTCACATCTCGTTTGGCTTCGTTCGCGCGGGCCGAGACGCCCTCTTTCTTCATCTTCTTGCTCGAGGCCGAGACATCGTCTTGGCTGTCGGCGAGCGTCCGTTCCATCTCCGACGCGTCGAACTCGACCACGAGGTCCCCTTCCTTGACGGTCTGCCCGTCATCGGCGACCCAGGCGATCTTCATGGGACGCTTGGAGTCCTGCGGCGCGGTGACCGAGGTGGCCTCGACCGCCGCCAGCAGCCCTTCCGCTCGAACCCGGCGCACGAACGTCGCGGCCGGCTCCACCTCGAATGTCGGGACCTGCGCGTCGAGTACATCCGCGATGCACCCCGTGCTGGCCGACGTTGCCGTCGTCGTCGCAAGGGCAGCCAGGCCCGAGGCCACGAACGCGCGCCGGTTCATGATGAAACCTCCACGGGCAACACGACCTCATCACCCTCGGCAAGGCCGCTGAGGACCTCGACCTGGTCGCCGGTTCGTCGGCCAAGCTCCACCGGCACCTCTTCGGTGCTCAGCCCCTGAGCCCGGCGGACCACGGGACCCTGCGGGGTGGGCACGATCGCTTCGAGCGGGAGAAGCAGCGCATTGTCGATGCGCTCGGACTCGACCGTGCCTCGGAATCGCATCCCCGGCCGAAGCTTCACGGCCTCGTTGGCCTCGAGCTCAATGCGAACGTTGGCCACCTTGAGGGGGTTCTCGGGCGAGGCCCGACGCACGGTGCGCGAGATCTCGATGATGCGGCCGCGGATCTCGACATCGGCCTGGGCGTCCAGCCGCAGCGACACCCACTGCCCCACCGCAACCTTGCTGACATCGACCTCGTCAACCTGGCCCTCGCCCTCCATCTCATCCAGAGACGCCAGCGAGACGACCGGTTCCCCCCGCCACGCGGTGTCTCCAACCTTCTTCTTCTCTCCGCGCCAGTTCGACTCGTAGATGACCGTCCCGGTTCGCGAGGCCTTCACCGCCATGCCGTCGATCGACGCGGAGATCTCCTCGACCCGTTGCTGGGCGCGGTCCCGTTTGCTCCGCCAGCGACCCACGTCGAACTGGTCTCGCCGACTCGCCGCCTTGGCCTTGGTCTTTTGGAACTGCACCTTCTTGCGCGCGAGTTCGAGATCGAGTTTGGCCTTTTCGAGTTCGATCACCGCAGTGATACCGGCCGGGGCCTCCGCCTTGAGGTCAGCCTTGCGCAGCTCTGCCTTTGCCTCCGCCAGTGCCAGCCCCTCGTCTTCCCGCGCCATCTTCGAGGTCGACACCTTCATCTTGAGCTGCGTGTTCGCGGTATCTCGCTCGGCCTCCTTCTGATCGAGGCGCTGCTTGAGTTCGGTGGTGTCGAGCATGAGAACGGGCTCGCCCTCTTTCGCCACGCCGCCCTCCTCCGCCATCATCGCGATCTTGTAGTTCCAGACCCCGGAGATAGATGGCGCGGTGACGCGGACCGAGTCCAGCGCCTTCATTTCTCCAGAGACTTCGACCCCGATCACCAGGACACCGCGCTCCACGGCCACGGTCTTGGCGTCCGCGAGCTCGGCGGATGCCGCATCGCACCCGAACAGCGCCGCTGCCACGACCAACAGGCCCAACGCGCGCCTCATGCCGCACCTCCCGGCGTGCGAACGCGGTCGCCCTCGGAGAGTCCCGACAGGGCCGCACAGCGCTGGGCGTCACACGCTCCGACGCTCACCTCGACTTCCCGACCGTCTTCGAGGATCGCGGTCGCCCCCTCGTCGGAAAAATGCAGGCCGGATCGAGGCACCAGCAACGCATCGTCGAGAACCTCGCTGGGCACCTCGACCTTCACCGACAGACCAGGACGCATCTGCTCCGGAAGGTCGTCGTCCAACTCGACCACGACGGTGAACGCCTGGCGCGTCGACTCCCGTGACGGGCTCTGGGCGACGGCGCTGACCGAGCGAACGAATCCAGACAGCGGGATGTCCGGAAATGCATCGACGGTGCAGGTCACCTTCATGCCGCCCACGACCCGCCGATCGTCCACGTCGCTGAGCGTGGCGGTCACCAGCGTCTTGGACAGGTCGGGAAGCTCGGCCACGGCGAGCCCGGGCCAGACGTTGTCGCCGATCTGGAGCTTCCGGCCCTCTCTGGGCTCCTTGCCGACAAGCACGATCCCATCGCGCGGTGCGGTGAGTGCAAGCGCGTCGAGTTGCTCTCCGGCCGCCTTGTACGCCCGAAGCGCCTTCTCGTACGTGACGCGCTTGACCTGCTCGTCCAGGCGCCCCCCTCCGCGAAGCGAGTCGAGATCTCGCTTTGCACTGGTTTGCGCAACTTCGGCTCGCTGGAGTGCAATCTTGAAGTCCTGCACCTCCCGGCGCGAGAGGAGGCTGGCCGGCACGCTCGCATCGAGCTTCGCCTTGGCGACGGCGGTCTTCTGCGTCTCGACTTCGAACTGCTTCTCCGCCACCTGGACCGCGGTCTCGGCCTGTTGCGTCTCCAGCTCCACCCCCGCCTCGACAACCTTCACTTCCAGGTCGCCGAGTTTCTCGATCACCGACGAGTTGTCGAACTCCACGACGCGGTCCCCCTTTTTGACCGCCGCGCCATCTTCCGCCAACCACTTGATGGCGACCTGCCAGTTCTCGGTCCGCGGCGTCAGGAGCTGCACGGCGTTCTCGGCCTCGAGCTCTCCGGTGAGCAGGATCGTCTGAGTGACAGAGCCCCGCTCGACCACCGCGGTCGGCACGGCCAACTCGGGCTCCCCTTGCAGCCGTGCAACGGCGGAATCGCAGCCGGTCAGCAACGCGGCGGCCAGCATGAGGGTTGAGCAAGGCCGCTTCACATTGCCGCCACTTCCGGCCCGGGGCCGTCGCCGATGACCTTGCCGTCTGCCAACCGCACCGCGCGGGGGCAGCGAGCCGCAACGCTGGGCTCGTGGGTGACGATCACGATGGTGTTTCCGGCAGCGTGCAAGGCGTCGAAGAGCGCCATGATCTCTTTCTCGGTTGCAGAGTCGAGGTTTCCGGTCGGCTCGTCGGCGAGCAGCAGGGTTGGCTCGCCCACCAGTGCCCGAGCGATCGCGACCCGCTGCCGCTGCCCCCCGGAGAGCTCGACCGGCTTGTGCCCGAGTCGGTCGCCGAGACCGACCTGCTCCAGCGCCGCGATCGCCAAACGCTTCCGCTCGCGACGCGGCGTGCCGCGGTACAGCAGCGGGAGCTCGACGTTGCGCAACGCCGACACCCGCCCCAGGAGCTGGAAGCTCTGAAAGACGAAACCGATGTGTCGATTGCGGACCCTCGAGAGCGCGTCGTCTTCGAGTCCTTGGACGTCGTCCCCGTCGAGTCGATAGACGCCGCTGCTCGGCCGGTCCATGCAGCCCAGCAGATTCATCAGCGTGGACTTGCCCGACCCGCTGCGACCGACGATCGCCACGAACTCCCCGGAATCGACATCGATGCTGACCCCGTCGAGGGCCGCGATCGTTTCGGTGCCCATCCGATAGGTTCGGGTGAGGTCGACTACTTCGATGATGCGGCGCGCGCTCTCCATCCGACTCGCGTCACACTGACCCCCCAACGGGGAGCCAGGTTTCCTCCAGGGCGCATGGTCGCAAATCTACGGGCCGATCACACGGCCGAAGCGGTGACATTTCGTCCCTGGGAACTCTGCGGGTGCCCAGCCTGTCTCTTATACACATCTCCGAGCCCACGAGACCTCTCTACATCTCGT
>CAJXVA010000070.1 GCA_913061055.1 uncultured Pseudomonadota bacterium | reverse complement strand
TACGAGATGTAGAGAGGTCTCGTGGGCTCGGAGATGTGTATAAGAGACAGTCGCGGAGCAGTCGACCGGCGAACTCGGACGATACGATGCGGAACGGTGGATCATCCAGGACGCGGAAGGGGCGCTCGCACGCATCGACCGACCCGGTGACAGTAGGCAACCCAGGATCGAGTTGGTCCGCGCACGACTGCTCTGGAACCACGGGCAGCCCGTCGAAGCGACGCGTCTCGTCCGAGCGGTGCTCGAGCAATCGCTCTCCCCCGAACTTCGGTTCGCTGCCACTGCAGAGCTCGGTTGCGCCCTCCGCGAGCAGGGAGCCGGCGATGAGGCGGTCCAGGCGTTCGCTGAGAGCACGACGCTGGCAGAGTCTACGTTTGGACCAGACTCACCGCGTATCGCTGAAGTCGCGCTGCAGCTGGGGCTGACCCAGATCGACCTCGACCTTCGCGATGACGCGCAGCGGTCGCTCGCGCGCGCCCAAACGCTGTTCGAGGCGCTCGACCCCGTGCCAACACTCGAGCTTGCGGCCGTGGACATGGCGCGTGCCCAGCTCTCCTACGCGCGTGGGGATCTGCGAGGCGCCGCTGCGCTCGTCGCTGACGTGGTCGACGCGTATGAAAAACACCGCGGTCCGAGTTCCCCTCAGCTTGGCGAGGCCTACAATGCACAGGGAGTCTTCGCGTTCCTCCGCGACGATCACGCTGCAGCACTCGCGGCCTGGCGCAAGGCGCTCCAGATCCAACGCACCGTGACCGGCGACACTTCACCCGCTGTCGCGCTCCTGCGGAGCAACATCGCGGAGTCTCAGCTCGCGATGGGACAGACCGAGCACGCCCTCGATGCGTTTGACGAGGCCCTCGCGGTCCTCACGGAACACCCGGACGAACACGCCCCCGCCGTCGCGGTGGCCCTCAAGGGTCGCGGATTTGCGCTGTACTTGTTGGGACGAACAGACGAGTCCGTGGACGCGCTGCAAGAGTCCCTTCTGGTTCTCGGCGACGCGGGCTCGCCGTTCGAGCATGCGGCCACGACGTTCGGCCTTTCCCAGGCCCTGCGTGTCACGCAGCCCGAGCGTGCGGCCCAACTCCGAGCGGCGGCTCGAGACGAGTTCGAAGGACTCGATGCCGCTGAAGTCTACGAGAGCTTGCAACGCTTGCTGCAGCGGGACTGAGGCCCCGCCCCTTTTTGGGCGTCGGAAGACTTTTTCTGATCTCTCGAGGCTCCGGCGGGGCTTCCAAGACAGAGACGATTCACCCAGGAGATGACCCATGACCGATTTCGTTACCAGAGACAACCCCAAAGCGATCTTCACGCTCATCAACGTCCAAGACGAAGACGACGGCACCCCGGCGTTCCTGCTCACGAATGCCGAGTCGGAGCGAAAGATGGACACGACGATGAGGCCGAACGACAAGTGTGACGTCACGCCAGGGACGGGAAAGACCGCGTGGTTCGTGTTGGAGAACAAATCGGACAAAGCGACGCTCAGCCTACAGCTCGACTTCAGTGGCCAGATGAAGCTCAAGATCCAACCCCGGAGGACCAATATCGATACGAGCACTTGGACTGTGCAGGTGGGATCCGGCAAACCGGTGAACTTCCAACAAGACTCCAGCCAGCCTGCGTACGAACTCGACCTTTCGGAGCCACCGGACCCCGCCAACCCGATCTTGGCGAAACACCTCAACGTCACCAACACGGGCAAAGACGCCGCCAGTCGGACGCTGACGATCCGGAAGCCAACTCAGTGGGAGGGGAAGGAGGTGAAGGTCGGCTTCACCTTCCAGAAGGCAACGGTTGTTGAGGACGGAGAGGCAGAGCTGAACGTGTCGTTCTCCGCGCTCGACAAGGTCACCGGAAAGGGCACAGATCCCATCTTTCGGATCCGCTCCAAGCCTCCGAAGCATTTCTCGGGCTGAACGCACGAAGTCGACAGCATTGCCGTTGGCGTTTGCGGACTGCGGATTGGTGCGGTCAGATCAGAGAAACCCGGTGGGGAGGTACGGACCATCGGAAAGGTCTGCAACGAACGCCAGGCCGAGGCGTATTGGGGGCACGGGCCCACCGTACGGCGGAAGCGAGTACAGCTCGCTTCCGTGGAACCTCTGCTGAGCCTCCGGCTCGTGCGGGGGCGACCAGGGCCTACAGCGGAGCTGGATCTCGGAGGGTGCGAAGTTCGCTCCCACTGAGCGGGAGCGAGGCAGTCTCGGGTTCGCGAAGGGCGAAATCCAGCCCACCTGAGCGCGGGCCCATCGCTCGATCCGGCATGTGAAGCCCGTGTCCCGGGTCGCCGGGGAGGTTGGCTCTGTTTTCCCACTTCATTTCAATTAGTTAGGGGAAACCTGTCGGCTTCCCTCGCTGCGGGAGCGGAGCTCCCTTCGCTCACCCTTCCAAGTTCGGGCTCCGCCCTCGCTGAGGTTATGAGATGTGCTCTCGTCCCGAAGGGACCTCTCGGTTTCCCTCGCTGCGGGAGCGGAACTCCGTTCTCGGCCAGCGGGCCGTCCGAAAAAAGACTGACCCACCTCGCGCAGGTGGGACCACATGGCCTACATGCGTAGGCTACCGAGTGTATTTGCGGGCCTTCTCGTCGCGACAGGCTGCACCGAGAGCCGCGAGGAGAACCCGTTCGACGCCGGTTCGGGCGCAGCCTCGGCCAGCGCAGGGACGACGAGCCCCCAGACGACCGGGGCCACCTCAGCAGCCACCAGCAGCCAGGGCACCGACGCGGGTGACGGGACGGACGACGATTCGTGGGATCCGCCGGGGGGCTGGGACGTCGGTGCCGCGGACGACAGCGCCGGACCGCCGACGGACGGGTGCACGAAGATCGACTTCTTGTTCGTCGTCGACAACTCAGGATCGATGGGGGCTCACCAGACCGCTCTGGTCAACAGCTTCGCGCCGTTCATCGAGACCATCTTCGCAACTGTCCAGGCGCAGGACTTTCAGATCATGGTCACCGACTCGGACGCCGGTGGCGACATCGATGGCGCGTGCGAGCCCTGCAGCCCCAATAGCTTTTGGTGCGACGACTGGTGCGAGGCGAAGGCCGACCTCGATGTCGCGTGCGAGGTCACGCTTGGAGCGGGAGAGGTCGCGCCCTACAACAACGAAGCGAGCAACACGATCTGCGGCGTCCCCGAAGGGCAGCGCTTCCTGACCTCGGACCTCGACCAAGGCGAGATCACGGACCTGTTTCAGTGCATGGCCAAGGTGGGCATCTTCGGCGATGGCGCAGAGATGCCCACCAGCGCGATCGCGGAGGCCGTCACAACGCAGAACCAGGCGGGGGGATGCAACCCTGGCTTCGTACGCGACGACGCGATCCTCGTCGTCACCTTCATCACCGACGACTACCCGGTCTCGAACACGCCCGACAACGCCTCGACCGTCGGATCACCGCAGGAATGGTACGACGCCGTGGTCGCGGCCAAAGGCGGTGACCCGGACGACGTCGTCATGCTGGGCATCATCAACACCGAAGACGCCAGCTGCGTCGACGGAGCTGGCGGCCCGGTCGTGCATCCGACGCAACGCTTCGTTGACTTCGTCGATCTGTTCGGCGACCGCGGCATGACGGCGAACATCTGCGCCGACAACTACAACGCGTTCTTCCAGGATGCGGTCGGGTTGATCGATACGGCGTGCGACGAGTACGAACCCGAGGGCTGAGCCGACAACCACGAGGAGTCGTCAAGGTCGATCCGAAGCCTCGAGTTCTGCGAGTTCGTCGAGGCGGTCGAACAGCTCCGGCGGAGCGTGGACAATGTCGCGCAGCGTCATCGCCCCACACAGGCACGACGTCCTGGGCCGATCGTGGTCGTACTCGACGAGGAGCGTTCCCGTGAGGCGGTCGCCATACACAGCACCGAGCGCGGGCTCGTAGTCGCAGGGATCGTAGCCATAACCTTCGAGCTTCGCCGCGTCGTTCTCCCAGTTGGCCTGCTCGTTGATGTAGACCTTGACGCCTCGGGTACGAGCAATGAAACGACTCCGACGCCATAGGATCTCGACCGGACGCTTGGATGCTTCGGTTGCCATGGGGTCGAGCTGTTCGGCCTTCGTCTCTTCGTCGGCATAGGGGTCGGGCAGCTCGACATCGAGCAGCGAAAGCGGCCGCCAGCCGTCCTCTTTCAACGCAGCGTTGACTTCGCGCGCGGACTTCCTGGCTCGGCGGAGGTAGCCGGGGCACGGGTCCTCATCGGGGCTGTTGTCCTGGGCTTTGTGGAACCACGCGCTGTTGTAGATCTCCTCGAATCGTCCAGCCCCAGCATGGGTGCTGATCCACGTGACCGAATAGATGCCGTCGGAGTCGTCGGTGGATCCGTCATCGACCTCGAGCTCCGCGACCACCACTTGGTCACCATCGGCTGAGATCGCCGGAAACCCCTTCGCCGTCACCGTGAGTACGCAGCCCTCGCCCGACCTCAGCTCGTCCTCGCCGTACTCGCGGGCCGCGACGATGAGACTTGGCGTCGCCGCGGGTTCAGGCTCCGCAGCCGGGACCGGCTGCTCGAGGAGCGGCGGTGGCGAGGTTCTTGGCCGCGGTGCACCAGGGATGGCTGGCTCGGCGGCCACCGCCTGCCTTTGGTCGTCGACCTGCAGCTCCTGCGAAAACTCAGGCTCCGTGGCCGTGCAGCCTCCCAGCAACGCAACGAGAGCCGTCCCCAGCCGTCTCACACTCGTAGGACGCGGCAGCGGGCCCATCGATTCCACCGCCGTATCTTCCCATGCTTGTGCAGCGAGGCTTCCTGCCGCCCCGCTGAGAGAACCTGGGGCAAGGGCTGCAGAGACGAGCATCCGCAGTCCGACCGCCGGTTTGCGATTCCGGAGAACCGTGGGGCGCCATCGTGCGTAAGATCGGCGCCGCTCGCTCATGGCTGCCCCCTGGACCTCTCTCGCCACCGCTGGGTGGCTCTTGCTGGCTGCTCCCGGGCCGTCCGCGGAGCTGGATGGTGCGAGGTGGAGGGGTCTTCAGCACGATCCGGAGCGTGCCCCCGGTCCGCAGGTCCGGGACCGACGGCTGCAGCTGAAGGTGGTCCCCGGAGGCGTCGAGGTGCGGGGCACGTGGCGCCTGTCGACCGAGCGCCCGGCCTGGTACGCGGGCATGCTTCTGGGCGCCGAGCGAGTCCATGTGCGGAGCGTGCGGCTGGGTCGCAAAGCGGCTCGGACCTGGTCCACACCGGAGGGTCTGCTGCTGGTCGAACGCATCGAGGGCGACGCGGTGCTCGAAATCGAGGCGTTTGTTCCCGGCTCCGCAAACAAAGGCATCGAGCTCGACCTCCTCGGCGCCCCGCGAGGAGAGGTCGTGGTGGAGGGCGGCGACACCCTACAGGTCGTGGACCTCGAGGAGCGACCCGTCCTCCGCAAAGCCGGACGGTTCATCACCGGCACGGGCCGTCTTCGCTTGGAACAACGCGCTGCAGACTCCACAGGCTCCGAAGGCACGCTCAGCGTTGCCCACGTTGGCATCGGGCTCACGGTCGGAGACGGTGCGGTCACCGGCCAGGCTCGGATCCGCTGGGAGGTGCGTCGGGGCAAGCTGGAGTCGGTGAGCGTGCGAGCCCAGGAGGTGGGTGCGGACCTGCAAGTCGAGGGGCCCAACGTGGCCGACTGGAAGCGCAGCGGCGACCGCATCGAGGTGCAGCTGCGACAGCCCGCGGACAGTCGGGTCGACCTCCAGCTGTCGTGGACCGCCGCCGTCTCCAAAGCTGCGGAGAGCACCCTGCAGGTCCCCACCATCGATCCGCTGAACGTCTTCCGAACCGAGAGCGCACTGCAGCTGGCCCGGGATGGAGAGGTCGATGTGATCCCCCAAGCATCGGGCTGGACCACCATCGCGGCAGCACAACTTCCCCAGTGGAGCCGGGGCCTGGTCCAGGGCATGCCGACCGCGGCGTTCCAACGGCCCGGGGCCGACGACGGCGCCACGTTGGACCTCGTCCGCTACGTCACCGTCCCCACCCCGCCGATGGTGATCGAGGTGGCCGATGTTCGGGTTGCCTCCTCCCGGGAGGGACGCTTCGTGATGCGGGCACGGTACGAGGTGCTCAACGAGCGGGCGGCCCACTTGGTCTTCCGGCCTCCGCCGGGTGCTCGACTCACCGGAGTCACCGTCGCCGGACGACCCGCTCGCCCAACCCGCAGCGGTGACGTCTACCGGATCCCGCTCCCGCGCTCGGTCGAGACGGTGGACGGGTTGTCGATCGTGCCGGTTGTCGTCGGCCTGCGCGGCGAAGACGTGACGTGGAAACGTCGTGCGCGGGGAGAGATCGCCCTGCCCACCGTCGACGCTCCGATTGCGGTCCTGCGAGCCGCCCACGGCCTCCCGTCGGGGTACGCATCACGCCTCGAACCCGGGGAAGGTGCCGTCGTCGAGGGGTTCTCGCGCGGCAACGGGGTGGCGTACGGGTTTGGTGACGACCGGCGTGCGTCCCAGGCCGACCAGCTCTACGCCGACGCCCTCGACGCGTGGAACAGCAACGAGTTCGAGCAAGCGCGAGACAAGCTCGGCCAACTCGACGAGCTCGGAGCCGGCAACGAGAGCACCCAAGGCCTAGAGTCGAACGTCGATCTGGTCCTCGGACCCACCGTCAGCCCCGCCTTCGACACCACGACTGTGTCCGGAGATTTCTCCCCGGACGGGGCCACGATCTCCTCGCGGTCGGCCCCCGCCCCCGCCCCGCCGGCGTCCAAAGCGGTCCGGCGAATCAAGGCTCAGGTCCGGGCGCGCTCCGAGAAAGAGCGAAAGCGGTTCCGCAACCGCAAGAAGAAGGCGAAGAACCTCCAAGAAGAGGGTCGCTACGACGAGGCCGAGGAGGAGTACAAGAAGGCGCTCGAAGAGGCCAAGGGGCTCGACCGCCTCGAGGACGACGAGTCGCGATCGTACGACTTCGAGGCCGAGGAGATCGAGGGCGAGCTGGAGACGACGCGAAGTCAGAAGAAGTCTCGCAAGTCCCTCGAGAAGGCCGAGTACAACATGCTCAGCGGCGGCTACCGGCTCTTCGCGGGGACGGACACACCGACCGTCGACGTGCCCCAGCCCCTCCCCGCACCGATCGTTCCCATCGTCATTCCCACCACGGAAACGACGGTCCGATACGAGTTTTCACTGCTCGAGCCCGGGGCCTCCCGAAGCATCGAGTTCGACGCACGACACCGAACCGAAAGACGACGACGACGACGATGAAACGCCTCTGCTTTGTCCTGGCCACCTCCCTCGCCGCCCTGACCCCATCCGTCGTAAACGCCGAGGATCCGGAACGCGTCATCCTTCAGCTCGACGACTTTCTCGACATGTACGAGAAGGCCAAGGACAAGACCGACGAAGCACCGCCGCGGGATCACACCGTCTCATCCGCCAAGTACGACGGCGAGGTTTTGTTCGACGACGGCAAGCCCTACGCCGCGCGGTTCAAGTCGAAGTTCAAGGTCCGTGTTCTGGCCAAGAAGGGCTGGGCCCGAGTGCCGCTGCTTCCGGCGACGGTCGCGATTGAGTCCGCCAAGATGGGTGGATCCGAGGCGCCGATCGTGATCGAAAACGGCTTCTACACTTTGGTCACCGACAAACGCGGAGACTTCGACGTCGACATCGTGTTCGGGGCCGCGGTTCAGACCTCCGAAGGCTCGAGCCGCGTCGATTTTCAGCTCGTCCCCTCTGGGGCCACCACCGCCAAGCTGTCGGTCCCGACCAAGGAGGATCTCGACTTCACCGTCGCCAACGCCAAGCTCGAGTCCGACAGCGTCGTGGGTGAGAAGCGGGTCGTCGAAGCCACGCTGCCCGCCACCGGGACACTGACGATCCGCTGGCAGCGCGAGGTCCCTGAGACCGAGAAGAAAGCCGCGCGGGTGTACACCGAGGTGTACACGCTCATGAGCGTGAGCGAGGGCCTGGTCCGCGCGACCACCAGCGTTCAGAACACGATCCTGTTCGCGGGCGTGAACCAGTTCGTCTACGAGGTGCCCAAGGGCATGACCGTCCTCGATGTGCAGGGCGCAGGCATCCGCGACTGGAAAGCGGGAACCGACGGCAAGCTCAACGTGGTGCTCAACTTCGAGGCCGAAGGAACGTATGCGCTCAGCGTCCGCATGGAACGCGCCCAGACCAAGGCCGCCGCGGCCGAAGTCCCGGTGCTCGTGCCCGTGGGTAGCGAGCGCACCAAGGGCTGGCTTGGGGTCGAGTCCGCAGGCTCTTTGGAGATCGAAGAAGAGACCGTCAAAGACGCCACCGCGGTCGACGTCCGTTCGCTCCCCGCCTCGATTCTGGGCCTCACCGGACAGCCCGTTCTCTTTGGGTACAAGTACCTCGGCAGCAAGCCGAGCATCGCCCTCAACGTCGCTTCGCACGACGAAGTCGAGGTCTTGGTCACCCTGATCGATCAGACCGTGGCCCGCACCATGTGGACCCGCGAAGGGCGGCGGCTCACGTCGGTGAACTACCAGGTTCGCAACAACCGCCGGCAGTTCCTGCGATTGAACCTCCCCCCGGGAGCCGAGCTGTGGTCCGCGTCGGTTGCGGGCAAGGCCGTCCAACCCGTCAAGGGCGCCGACGACCAGATCATGATCCCGCTCGTTCGGTCCCAGCAAGCCGGGCAGAACCTCAGCGCATTCGATGTGAGCGCCGTGTATGTCGAGTCCGGAGCGCCCACCGCTGACAATGGCCGCGGCACCTTCAAGGCGAGCCTTCCCGCCGTCGACGTTCCCAGCACCTACGTCGCATGGACCATTCACTCCCCGGACAAGGCCAAGATCAAGCGACGCAGCTACGGCGGTTCGCTCGACAACGTCGAGTACCCCAGCTACCCGATCCCCAACACCACCTCGGTGGAGATGATGCCCCAGGACGCAAACTTCGCGCAGGCCGTCGGCGGCGATGCCCCAGCGCTCGGAGGTTCCGCCGTGGGAGGAGGCGCCGCGCCCGTGATGGTGACGCTGCCGCTGCAAGGCAAAGAGACGTACTTCGAGAAGCTGCTCGCGCTGGAAGAGACGCTCGAGGTCAGCTTCGACTTCCGCGGCCTGCGACGGTGAGTCGGGGCTGCAATCCCGCGCCCCTTGAGCCGAACGCCCTGGGGCGCTAAGACAAGCGCTTGGTGTTTGCCTGGAGTGCTCGGAGTGTCCCAACCGCCGCGTTCGCGCTCGGCATGGTTGCGGTATCGGGCAACGCCAAGGCCGGAAACTCCCAGCATCCACGAACCGCCGTGGAGTGGAACGACGTGACCTGCATGGAGTTCGTCGACCGCACCGTCGATCCGAACTACGCGCTGGAGTACGGGATCCCCTTCGAGGACACCGACGTCACGCCCGAAGAGGTCGCGGACAGTCGAACCCACCAGTTCTTCGCGCTGTGCCGACAGACGCCTCCTCAGGAGGCGCTGCCGAGCTGGATCACGATGAGCGACGTCGAGCAGACGTTGCTCAACTACGAGGCGTTTGTCGCTCCCCCCGAGAGCGACATCTTGGAGCTCGCGACGGATTGGGACAGTTGTTGGTATCGGATCAACGAGGACGCGGACCGGCGCCCGATCACCGACGCCTCCGCATCGCAGCCGGTTCCCTGGGACACCTCTGCAGTTCCCGCCGGCGCCTACGTCGTGTCGGGCTACACCTACGAGCCCGTGTTCAATGTGTGGGCGCCCCGGGTGGGAGGCGTCGTGCGGGTCCACGATGGCGGAGACCCTGCTGCGGACGGTCCGGCTGCTGCGATCACCACGCGGGAGCAATCACCGTGTGCCGGCGACACGGTGACGGTGGAAGGATGCGTCAACGCCCTGCCGGGCACGACGATGACCGCCTCCTACGCGATCGAGTCCGGGGGTTCGAATCCCGATTGGACTCCCTTCGCCGAGAATGTGCCCGTGGAGGGCGAGGCCTTCACGCTCGATTGGGAGGCGCCGCTGAAGGCTGGTGGTGGGTCGGTGATCCTCCGCATCGACTTCACCGACCCCAATGGGGCGACGTACACCGCGTACCAGTACGAACCCAACATCGTGCTCCCGGCCGACTCCGCGGGATGTGCCGCCGACACGGACGGCTGTTCGCTCGGGTTCGTCATGGACCCCGCGTGCGAAACGACGGGGGACGGATCCACCACGGGTGACACCGAGACGGACAGTGCGCCCGCGCAGGATGGTGGAGACGGGGGCTGCGGTTGTCGGTCACCGGGCGAGACGTCGGCCGCGTGGCTTCTCGTGCTCCTCGGACTGGTCGCCGGGCGCCGGAAGTCTTGAGACGCTGGGTTGGTTTCCACGGCCTGCTAAGGCACAACAACAGTGTCCGCGGCCGACCAGTTGCGGAGCAGGTCGCGAAGCGCGGGGTCGGTCGTCGCAAACAACTCGTCCAAGGACCAAGAGCCTTTGAACTTCGGTGGCCCCTCGTACGAAGTCTTCATTTTCTTCTTCGAGACCCACCGGGCCACGAACTTGTCCTTGGCGGGAAGCTTGTATCGGAGCTTGTATCCAAGCGCTTTTGAATCGGAGCGCGAAACGTCTTCGTCGCACTCGCTGAGATCCGACCAGGGCACGGATCGCTCGTTGAGCCCGATCGGAATATCGATGCACCCCGGCGCGGTCGGATGATCGCCACAGATCGTCGCCGACTTCGAAGTGGTCGTGGTGTTGAAGCATCGATCGGCCTCGAAGTTTCCACCGACCTCCTCTTCGCGCTGGACCAAGAAGTCCGGCTGTCCGCCGCCGAGCAGGTCTCGGAAGACGACGCTCTCGAGGTCCAGTTCCATCGAAACGTCGGATGCCTCCTCGAACGAGCTGATCCCGTAGAGCGTCACGACATGATCCGCAACACCGCGAGCGCTGCGAATCGTAACGACCTGTTTGAGCGCGACCGGACCGGGGCCGTAGCCATCATCATCCTCGACGGTGACCTCGAGTTCGGTCAGGGTCGCCGATGCGTCCTCGGTCTTCCACGTACCGAGCGTGCTTGCATCAACCTCGTCGCACGAGGACAAGGGGTCGCCCTGTTCGTAGATCCAATCGTCCGGCTTGGGGTACGGCTTTCCAGTCGGCGGTCCGAACAACCCACCACCGTGCCGGCAGAAGTCGGCCGCAAGTCGAGTCCCGTCCGCTTCGGACTGCCCGAAGACCGGCACCGGCGTCTTGTCCGTCTCGGCTGGCAGATCCGCGGGGGCGTCGGGAATCGCTGTGGCTTGGGGACCCACGTCGAGCGTCGGTCGGTCCGGCTCGGGCAGGGCGCTCTTGTCGGGAGCCTGAGCTTCAGGAACGGGCTCCGGGTCGCTCTTGGGCGCCGAACTGCACGCGAGGCCCATGGCGAGAGCCATGCTCACGGCAGCAGAACGTCGCCTCATCGAAGGGAACACCACGTCCCACACAATAGGCGGTTCGGAGCCCTCGAGTCGGGCCGTTGGACGAACGTGGTTTCCGCCCCACCCGACCCCGTGTGGGCGGGGCGGCGTTTGCTCCGGCCGCGCTCAGCAGGACGCGCAGGAATCGAGGACACACTCGGTGAGCACAGCGTAGTCGGCGACGCCGCTGGGATAGAACTCGTCGCAGAGGTCGTAGCAGGGACCGTCGAAGCATTCAGCATAACAATCGTTGAGGTCGATGCAGCTCGGGTTCGCCGCGCAAGCGATCGCCTCGGCGACGCAGGGTCCTTCGAACGCACAATCCACGCACGCGTTGCAGGCCCCGCCACAGACCGGCGGATCAATGCCGCCGTCATCATTCGTGTCGTCTCCAGAGTTGCCGGTCGTCGAGCTGTCATCAGGGTCAAAAATGGAGCCGGTCGACGCTTCGAACCCATCGGTCGTGGTTCCAAGCACTCCACCCGACGTGCTCAATCCGCCGAAGCCTCCCGTTGTGCCGATGTCGAGCGGAAGCTCGCACGTCTGCAGATCTTCATAGCAGGCGATGAAGTTGAAACAGTTCTCCAGCTCGAGGCAGTCCGCTGCGAACAGCTCCCAGTCGGACCGCTCGCTTTGAAGGCCGTCCTCGAGGCACATCTTCGTCGTGTCTTCACAATCGCTGAGGCGTACCCCGGGGGGGAGGAACCCGCACTCGTCGATTCGCTCGCAAACATTGGCGACGGCGCCACGTGACGGTGGGGGCTCGGGCCGGTCGTCGTCCTCTTCCGTGGTCGACGAGCCCCCGCTTTCCGCCGTGGACGATTCTGTCTCCTGGCCGAATGGCGAGTCGGCGTCCTGGGAGAGGGTGCACGCGAAAAGCGTCGAAATGCAGAGGAATGCGGTCGTTTGGACTTTCATGGCGAGGTCTCGCCCGAACGACTCCGCCCCCCGCGGTTCGTCGCAGGAAAATCCTCGCATCGACGCGTGTGCAGTCGCACTACCGCCCCCGGCCCTGTGGACGTCGAGGGTTGTTCGAAAAAGACAGGTGGTGCGTGCGACACAATCCGACGACCGGAGTCAGAGGGATGAAGGCGCCTGATGGCCGCGCCCGGAACTCATCATGAACTCCAATCTTCGACTGTTTCTCATCCTGTTTCCCCTCGCCCTCGCTCCAGCCTGTGACGACTCCGAAAAGGACGACGACGAGGCGAGCACCAGTTCGGACAAGGGCGACGAAAAAAAGGACGACGACGACGACAGCGACGACGACGACGACGACGACGACGACAGCGACAACGAGGTCCCGCTGTGGGATTGCTTCTGCGAGGCCGAGTGCGATGGCGACGTCTTGGAATACTCGGAGGAGGTCTGTTCCGATGCCTCGACCTTGGACCTCGCGATCGACATCGCCGTCGACGAGTGCGCCTTCGAACTCGAAGGCAGCTGCATCGAATTCGACTGCTACTGCGACTGTGAGGAAGACCCCGACCTCGCGTGCGGCTGAGCGAGGCCCTATCGCCCCAGACCGCCCAAGGAGATCTCGAGCTGGCTTCGGACCAGCCGATGCAAGCTCGAGAGCTCCGATTTTGGCACCCCGAGCTTGGTCTCGAGAATGCCAAGCGTGCGCTCATACAGATCCACGCGGTGCTTCGCGATCCATCGGGCGACCGTCGAGCGATGCACACCATAGACCGTCCCAATCTCGTCGATGCTCATCCCCTGCGCGAAGTACATCCTCAGGATGGTCTTGCTGCGATTGTCCATGTGGAGGATCGCCTCTTGGAGCGAAGCAGTGAACTGCTTGCGGTAGGTCTCCTTGAGATACTCGAGCTCCGCGTCGCCGACTTCCGGCAACGCCAGCGCCCGCGCCCAGCGATCCTCCGCGAATCGGTTCGCTCGATTCGACTCGCGCACCAAGGTCAGCGCGGTTCGGATCGCCGTGACCGTGACCCACGCCCCCAATCGGCCCCGGCCCGCGTAGTCCCGAATCCGCGGCTCGTCGCGACCGTCGGCGACGAGCAACTTGACCCGCGTCCGCTGCTTGACCTCATCGACGAACGCATCGTTCGCGTCGATCGAGCGGATCGACCCCGCGGTACTCGCAAGGATTGTGTCCTCGAACACGCGCAACGCCTCGGCGTCTCCACGCATGCACGCCAACGCCAACGCCAAATCCGGCACATGGCGCGACTCCAGCTCCTCAGCCGACCAGCCCCGCGCGTGAAGCTCCGCCGCCAACGCGTCCGGAGTCACGGTGAGCTGCGACCACGTCTCGGACACCTCCGCCCATCGGCTGACGAGCGCTGCGGCAATGGCCGTCATGGAACTTGTGTAGCCCATTTTTCCTCGGTTTGTGTGGCACGCTGAGGTTCCCATGAGTGTTGGGCGGTCATCGGGCAGCACGTGCCTCTCGAACGATGAGGTCCTGAGGCTACGAGAAGGGACGCTCGAGGACTCCGAACGCCGTGCGGCCGTCGAGCACATCGAAAGCTGCCCCGACTGCCTCGAGTTGCTCGGTCGGCGTGAAGGCTCCCCCACTCACGCCTCACCGGGTGAGGTCGCAACCGCCCTGGGAGATCGCTTCGAGCTGCGCGAGCCCCTCGGCCGAGGGGGTATGGGGGTGGTCTATCGCGCGTTCGATCGTCGCCTCGACCGGGAGGTGGCAATCAAGCTGCTGCACGACGCCATGTTCGACGCCGACCTCGGGATCCGGGACCGGCTGCTCGCGGAGTCCAAGGCGATGGCGCGGCTGCGACACCCCAACGTGGTCGCGGTCTACGACGTCGTGTTGACCGAGCGGAGTGGATTCGTCGTGATGGAATTGGTGGTGGGCGACACGCTTCGCCGCTGGCTTCACGGCCGCCAGCCGCCTTGGCGGGAGGTCGTTCACATGTACATCCAAGCGGGCCGGGGATTGTCGGCAGCGCACGAGGCCGGGCTTGTCCACCGCGACTTCAAGCCCGACAACGTTCTCGTCGATGAGCATGACCGACCGCAGGTGACCGACTTCGGCCTGGCAAACGCAGTTGTGCCCCATGCTTCCGTAGAGTCGGTCAACACCCAGACCTCGATCGTCACAGCCGGTCGGTGCGGAACGCCGGCGTACATGCCTCCTGAGCAGGTCGAGGGTGCTGCGGTCGACGCCCGAGCGGATGTGTTCGCGTTTTGCGTGGCGCTGTGGGAAGCGGTGAGCGGCCAGCGACCGTTTGCCGAAGAATCCGTGGGAGTCCGGCTCGAGGCGATCCGTAGTCACGCGCTGCCCGTGCCCGCGCCCGGGTTGATGCCAGCGAGACTGCGGCAGGTCTTGGCCCGCGGTCTGAAGGCCGATCCCGATTCCCGTCCATCGAGCATGGCCGCACTCCTTCAGACACTGCAGTCCTTGGTCTCCGAACCCGCGGCCCGACGGGTTTGGCGCCCACTGGTGGCCGCAACCCTGCTCGGGGCGGCCGTGACCGCGGTCGCCGTGCGGTCGAGCTCTGAGGGCACCGAATGCCCGGAGGCGACGCACTGGCGGAGCCTCGAGGACAGACAGTTCGATCAACTGGAGCGTCAGCTGGCGGGCAATGACTCCAACGAGATCGCCACGGCGACGCTCACAGCGACACGGGTGCGCCGAGACTTGGAGGTGTTCGACCAGAAACTCTCGATGAGCCGTGCCGAAACATGCAGGCTCGGGGCCGCCGGCGGGATCCCGCAACAGGAGCTCGCCGCACGAGATGTCTGCTTCGACCGCCTGCAGGTCCGACTCGAGACCGTGGTCGAACTGCTTCGCGAAGGCACCACCCAGGCGGCAGAGGAACTTGGATCACCACGGCTGTTCGACCGTTGCACGCGGTGGGCTGCGGCGCGCGCCGAGGTGGGCCCGGCCCCTCCCACCGATCGCCGCCTGCCCGCGCTGCTCGAGCGGGCGGGCGTACTGACCGCAGTCGACGCCCCCGATGCGCCTGCCCAGGCTCGCGAAGCGGTTCGACTGGCCGAGGACCTGCACCATCTCTCCTCGCTCGCCGAGGCCCATCAGCATGTCGCGTCAGCGTTGTGGGTGGTGGATCGCGAAGCTGCCCTGGTCTCGATGGACGCTGCCGCGGTCACGGCCCGCGAGGCCGAAGATCCGGCGCGAGAGGTCGCCGTCTGGATCTTGCGGAGCATCCTTTCTGCCGATGACGGTGACGCGGAGGAGACGAACCGAGCCCTCGCGCAGGCCGAGCAGGCGCTGGAGCGGGTGCGAACGCCGTGGCTTCGAGAGGAGCTCCTGACGCTGGTCAAAACGGCCCAGAGCATGTCGGCGCTCTTCGACGGTGACGGTGAACTGGCGCTGAGGCGAGCGATCGAATCGCGCGACCTCGCGCGAGAACATCGGCCCGCGCTCGTCCCCCAGTTGACCGAACAGATCGCGACGCTGCGGGGCGTCGGTGGCGACATGGAAGGGGTCCTGGACGAATGGGTTCAGCTCGCCGCGTGGCATGAAGCCAGAGGTCCAACAGGCTCCGCCGATCTGGTCCTGATTCTGCTCGACATCGCGGACGTTCAAGCCGAACTCGGGCGTCCCAAGGAGGCTCGTGGGCGGCTGCGCAAGGCGGAGTCGATCGCACGGACAGTAACGCTCGCGCCGCAGGTCCCTTCGATGATCGCGATGACCCATGCGAACGTCGCCGTTGCCGAGGAAGATCTCGACGCGGCCCTGGTCGCTGCGACACGCGCAGTGCAGGCCTCCCCGACGGGCTCCACCGAGCGCCGAGAAGCCCGGGGGATCCGAGCCCATGTCCTGATGCGACTGCGCCGGCTACCCGAGGCCACCGGCATACTGGAAGACTTGCGCGCGTCCTTGGAGCTCGAAGCAGACCAGACGGACTTCGGGTTGAGCTACGACATTGTGGCCGACTTGGCGGAAGCCTATCGCCGAGCGGGCCGTCCGCAGCAAGCGCTGGAGATCATCGAACCCCTGTGGGCCTGGTTCCGGGACAACTACCCGGACGTCCCCGAAGCTCGCGGCATCGCTCTGTCGCTGGCGTGGACCTACGTCGACCTACGCCGAGAGACCGAAGCCGCGCCCCTGTTCGAGCGCGTGCTTGCCTCCCAGCCCTCACCGCCGCAGGAGCACTGGGCCCGCGCCGGATTGGCCTCGCTGAAGCCAGATCGCGACGCGGAGACCGACGACGCCCTGGCCAAGGCCCGCGCGTGGTTCGCAGCCTTCCCCGACAGTCGGGCCTACGAGCTGGAGCGCGTCGATGCAATCGATGGGTAGTGCCCGAGCTCGGTCCCGGAGTCGATGTGCCCGCCGAGTCAACTCGCATACCCATGCGAAGGCGTTAGGCCGCCGACGAAGTCGCGACAACAGGCTGCATCTCCACACCACGATCGGGCACGAGCTGTCGCAGCTGCCACGCTTGAACCGCGAGCTGCTCCTGACTCTCTTCCACGCTATCTCTCGCCTCGCGCATCAGCAGCGCGGGCAAGACGATCGTTGTGACACTGGCAAGCGCCAGGAGCAGCAAGGTGGCCGCGATCGGAAGCGACGCGAGATGCGGGACGACGAGCATACCCGCCTCCGTGAACGTGTACGACGGTGACCAAACGCCGGTGGTCTCGAGCAGCAGGGGGACCACCACGGCCATAGCCGCGATCGCGACGTAGCCGATGCGCCGACGTCCGGTCGCATGCTGCGTGAACGCGAGGGCGTTGGCGCCGGCCAGGCCCGGGATGAGGACGAGTGGGCCGAGCAACCGGCTGAGGATCACGAGGGTGATCGTGCTGATGACCAGCGACCCGGTCGCCCACCGCTGCGTTTTCTTTGCCCGAGAGCCGACGTAGGAGACGACGATGCCAGCCGCGATCAGGACGAGCATCGCGATCAACAGCCCCCACGAGCGCACACCCATGATGAGCGTGACACCTGCGAAGGGGAGCCACGCGAGGTAGGCCGAGACCCCTCCACGAGCCGCCTTGCGTTCGCTCTGGGCTCGACCCGTCTCCAGCTGCTCGCGAACCTCTTCGGGCACATCCGACGGGGGTCGCGTGAGGAGGTGCATGAGGGCGCCTCGTGCCTCTGCATGTTCCGGGTCGAAGGCGAGCGCGCGCGTGATCATGTTCATCACGTTGCGCCGCGCGGCAGGGTCGGCGTCGTCGTGCTCGAGCGTGTCGAACCCTTGCATGGCCTGGTCCACGTAGCTCTGCGCGAGCTCACGGCGCAGCTGCGCGTCGCGGTCCCCGTCGAGAAAGCGTTCGACAGCCTGCTGAAGCGCCCTCACGCTCTTGAACCGATCTGCGCCGTCGTACTGGGTGGCACGTACGCAAATCTCCTCCAGCTCGGGCGGCACCTCGCGGTCCGGGTAGCGGGCGTGTGTCCGGGCATCGGCCCCTCCGATCGTCGATCCGATCGCCTGTTGTGGCGTCTTGCGCGGGTGCAGGGGCTCGGACGTCAGGAGCTCGAACAGGATCGCCCCCAGCGCGTAGATGTCGGTATGCGGGCCGACGTTCCCGTGCACCCCATCGAGCTGTTCGGGCGCCATGTACCCCGGAGTCCCGAGGACCTCGCCCTCGATGGTGTCGGCCGACCCGTCGATTCCGTCGAGAGACACCGCATCCTCCGCTTCGTTTCGTTCCTCGTCGTCCACCGTTTTGGCGAGCCCCCAGTCGAGGACGTAGACCTCACCGAAGTCACCGAACATGATGTTGGATGGCTTGAGATCGCGGTGGACGATCCCTCGCTCGTGGGCGTAGTCCACCGCGAGACACAATTGCGAAAACGCGGAGAGCAGACGTCGGCGGGAGTAGGCCTCGTCGTCGTCCACGCGGATGATGTCCGCGAGCGTCCGGCCTCCGACACGTTTCATCGTGAAGTACGGCCGACCGCCTTCGGTCGCGCCAAGGTCGTAGACCGGCACCACGGCGGGGTGCTCGAGTTGCCCCTGCACCCTGGCTTCCTTGAAGAAGCGGGTGCGTGCCTGCGGTGTCGTCGCTCGTTCGTCGCGAATCACTTTGAGGGCGACATCTCGACCGATCCGCGTGTCGTGGCACAGCCGCACCTCACCCATTCCCCCACGGCCGAGTCGCCCCTCGTCTCGATACCGCGCGTCGAGTTCATTGGACCCCCGGGGTGTTGCCGGCGCAGCCGTCTCGCCCGCCACGGTCTCCGTTTGACCTGGGTCCGACGGAGCACGGCCGAGCTCCACGGTGGCGGGTGGGCGCACGGGGGCGCGAGGCGACTCCTTCGACATGCCCAAGAGTATCCGGCTGGGGCTCCGGAATTCGGCCCCGCAGGCCGGATCTGGGCATGTAGTATTCTGTGCTAGGGTGTAGGTTCGAAGCGGGGGGAATATCCAGTGAAATCGGAAAGCTGTATCGGGTCGGTCCTTGCGTCTGTACTTCTCCTTGCCGGATGCGGCGAACCGGAGTCGGACGCGAGTCCTAGCGCGGGCTCGGCCGGCGGCAAGGCAGATGACGCCGACGGAGACACCGCCGAGCCCTTGCCGGGCGAAGGCGACGACTGCGACGACTACGACGAGCTGTGCAACGACGGCCTCTACTGTCACGAAGCCACCTGCACGGCCTTCGAGCCTGCACGCGAGCCGTGGGTCACCGGTGAGTTCACCGCGCCCAAGTACTTCACCGAGGACGGCCGAGACGACATCAGCGGGCGGACAGGAATCTTGGGCATGCACGTTGGCCTGCTGCCTTCGGGCCGTGTGCTGCTGTTCGCGGGTCGAGGGTTCGCGAGCTCCAACTACCCGATGGCCTCGATCACCTGGGACCCGCTCACCGATGCGTTCGAGCGGCAGTCCTACGACGACGACGTCTTTTGCGCCCACCACACGTTCCTGCCCAACGGCGACTTCCTCGTCGCCGGCGGTGGCTTCCTGCCCAACTCGGTGCTCAAGCACCGCGCCACCTGGCGTTTCGACTCGCGCGCCGAGACCTGGACGCAGGTGGACAGCATGCAGGAGCGGCGCTGGTATCCGTCCGTGCTCACCCTTCCCGACGGCCGAGCGCTGGTCGTGTCCGGAACATCCGGTGCAGACCCGCTCGAGGTCTTCGACCCCGACACCAACCAGTGGACGACGCTCGAGGGCAGCGAGAAGGACTTCCCCGAGCGCTACCCCGCCATGCGGGTCCTGCCCAACGGCCGCATCTACAGCCCGCGGATCGGTTGGGACCACGGGGACGAGGCCGTGCTGCTGACCTTGGACGACAACGACGTCGCCACGTGGACCGACGCCGAGGGACCGGGCGCCTTCCACGAGAACGGTGATGTGACGTTCCATGTCGACGACACCGTGGAGCCGGCCCAGGCGATCATGCGCGCGTATGCGGGCGGCATCGTCGACGCCCGAGGGTTGGATTCCGCCTGCGGGTCCGATCACCCCGATCCCGATTGCGATGTGGGCGAAGCACCCGAGAACAGCCTCGTCGAACAGGTCGACCTGACCCGTGCCGGCGACGAGCCGCTGCGCTGGGAGTCGTTGGCCTCGATGGAGAACTCGCGCGCCAACGTGAGCGTCGTGATGCTTCCCGACGGCAAAGCTTGGGCGGTTGGCGGCCAGACCGGCGGTCAGTGGAACGATGAGGAGGAGGGCGACGATTTCGTCATCGACTACATTTACGAGACCGAGATGTACGACCCCGCCACCGACCGGTGGTCGCCCACCAAGGCCCTGATGCATCCGCGGCAGTACCACCACACCGCGACGTTGCTCCCCGACGGTCGCGTGCTCGTCACCGGCGGGCAAGACCCCACCCGGGCCGGCAAGCTCTTGGGCGGCAGGGAACGCGACATCCGCAGCTACGAGATCTACAGCCCGCCGTACCTGTTTGCCGACGATGGCTCCGAGCGCGAGCGGCCGAGCGTTCCTCGCGACGTCACGGCAGCGCGATACGGCGAGACGTTCGAGCTCCCAGTGGCGCTGGCCAATGGGCAGCGGATCGCCAGCGTCGTGATGATCACCCCGAACTCCGAGACCCACCACACCGGCACCGGGCGGAGCATCGAGTTGAACTTCGAGCAACTCGGGGACGACGCGCTGGCTGTGACCGCGCCATCGACGAGCACCGTGGCGCCTCCGGGCTTCTACATGCTGTTCGTCGTCGATACGGCCGGGACTCCGTCCGTGGCGAAGTTCGTCCAGGTCGCACAGTAGACGGCTCTACAAGCTGGAGGGTCGGTTGGCTCCCCGGCGCCGGGTCGGAGATTGGTTGTGATCTCCGGGCGTTCGAGACGGGCTTCATGGGGGAACGAGCGAGACCCCATGACGAACCAGCCCTCCATCGACCAAGTCGCCATCACCCTCGCCGCGCTCGCGTACCAGGACCAAGCGGGCCTCGACACCGGGCTCGGGGACCCTTCCCTGGCAACCCGAGGCAACTGGGAGCTCCAATGGGGCCAGGCGACGCACCTCGACAACCTCGCCTACGTCGTTGGAAACGGTGAGCGCTACTGCCTTGCCGTGCGCGGCACCATCATGTCGGTCTTCAACATCTTCGAGGACATCGACGTCGGTCTCACGGCCGTGCCCGGATCCTCGGACCCCACGCCGATGGTCTCGAAGGGCTGGGCCGACGCGGTGAACAACATCCTCGAGGCGACCCCGGATGCCGGGACTCCCGGTGCTGGCACTTCGCTTCAGGCCTTCCTCAGCAGTCTTCCCGCGGGCGCCACCATGTACGTGACCGGTCACAGCCTCGGAGCTTCGACGGCGCAGGTTCTGGCGTGTTGGATCAAGGAGACGTTCCCCAACCTCGTTGTCGAGCCGCACACCTTTGCCAACCCGACCGCAGGGACGGCGGACTTCGCCGCCTACTTTGCCAAGCTCCTGCCCAACAGCGTCCGCTGGGACAACGCGAACGACAACATCCCGAGGGGATACGGCCAGCTCGGCGCCGTGAGGTCGTCCTACGCCGAGTCCGGACCCTTGAGGTGCCCCGACACGGCCCGAGTTGCGCTCGACGCCCTGGAGGCGCTGCTTGGCCGCACGACGTATGTGCAGGCGGGCACGCCGTCCCCACCGATCGAGCTCCCCATCGTTCCTGCGGCCGCCGGAACGACCTCCGATCAGTGGTACGCGGAGCTGGGCGTCCAACACAGCAGCTACACCTATCTCCACCTGCTCGGTGCGCCCCTCGTGTCCGGCCAACCCGCGGAGCCCTGGCCCCCACAAGCGCTGCCCTACAAATGAGCCGCGAGCCGCGTGACGAAGGTTCGCCCCGTGCCAATTCGCCAGGCGATGTTTCACAGCAGACGACGAAAACCATCCATGGAGTACAGCTGCGCATCGCTCCCGTGCAGGTATGTGCCTGGCAGTTGCCCCGCGACCTTCTTCCAGAAGTCGAGTGCCTCTTGTGCGTCAATGATCCCGACAAGCTCCGATCCGCCCCAGAGAGGCGGATCGGTTTCGTAGAGCGTCATGTTCACCTCGAATAGATCGCGTTGGCCTTCGTACCTTGCTCGCCAGCTCCACCAGTCGCCGTCCCCGTCGGTTTCCAACACCATGCCGGACAGTCCGGCAAGCACGTGGGCGACCTGAGCTGGCGCGTACTTTGCCACTTCCCTACGGACCTGATCACTCGGGAACACAGCCGCGGGCAACATCTTGGGACCCGGGACTATCGACCATTCTAACTCAGCGAAACGTTTCATCTGCATGACCACCCGGAGACGACTCCGGAACGATGGTTGTTGACGCCGCGCCAGAGGACCGTAGAACGGGCCACCGGTGCTACGGCCAGGAGGGCCAGAACGAGTAGTTCTTGTAACACTCGCCGATGACCTTCTTGGACGAGGTTCCGAAGAGGTGCCAGCGGTCTCCGGAAGAGGACGAGTAGGGGTAGATCCGCACTCCGTCGCTCCATCCGTAGGTGTTGGCGGCGAAGTTTCCGGTCAGAGAGTGGATGGCGCACGTCTGCCCCGCCGTCGAGGAGGTGAGCTGCCCCGCGGAGGCGGTAGAGCTTGCTTGCCAGCTGTAGCTGCCCGTGGACTGAAACGAGATGTCTACACAGACCGCACCGGCACCGCCTCCAGATGAGCCATCGGTTTCCTTGACCAGGTTGCCGCTGAGCTCCCAGGTGGGCTCGCCGTCACGCATGCCTCGACGCAAGCCCGCCCATGCGGTGCCGCTGGCCCAACCCGTCGTGGCGCTGACAGAACTGAGGAAACACCGCGTGTTCCCGTGGTCTTCGGCGAAGGCGTACAAGGTGTTGCTGCCGCTGCTCGAGTTCCCGACCCACGAGATGAACTGACGGTTTGCGGTGTTGGGAATGCAGGTGGCGTGGGCCATCACGCCGTCACCGCCTTCGCCCCAATACTCGGGGACACCGGCCTTGGTCTCGATGTACCACTGGTTGTTGGAGCTATCGATGTAGACGCCTGCACGCGCCTGCGCGGCGTTCTGGGCGGACTCGAGCTCTCCGGTGATGCCCTGCAGAAAGCAGGTTCGGTTGGAGGCTGAGCCAAGGTACAGGCGTTGTCCGTTGTTGCCTGGGGTTCCCCACGACCAGTAACCAAGCGGGCTCGCCTCTTGAGGGCTGATCTCAGCGGCCAGGTCGAACTCTCCAACATCGACGGCCGGTTCGGGGTCAGGGAACTCGACGAGGGACGTGAGTTCGAGTTGGTCTTCGACCTCGGGGTCGACCGCGAAGGGTTCAACCTCGCCGGTCGTTGCGCCTTCGATGTCGTCGATCACATCGACCAACTCGAGGGGCTGGGGATCTTCGGTGTCACAGGCGGCGAAGAGCAGCGCGAACGAGGCCAGGAGGGTTCCGTGGAGGTGGGACTTCTTCATGTACGGAGGGAGACTCGGTACGCTCGGGTTGTGACGACGCGGATTATGATCTTTCGACCGCCTGTGCGCTCGGCCTCGAGAATCTCGACGTCCCTCGCCGGAGACTCTCTTGGTGAACCGCGCTCCTCCACGGCCTCCGTGCCGAGCCCTCGTCCGACCCCGCGTGGCTCGCCGAGACCGCGGGCCGCCAGGAATGGGGCGTGCTGCACCTTGACTTCGCCAAGTTCGCGCAAGCCATGGGCACGCCAGGAGCCGCTGGTACGGCCTCAGAGTTGTCCGTGGGTAGCGAGGGCGACGCGATCTCCGTTCGCCTCGGCCTACCCGCGGAGAGTGTTCGGGCGTTGATGGTCATGGGCCAGCAAGCCGGCTCCAACAAGTGGCCGAGGAGAGGGGGCTGGCGGCCGGCGACCTCCGGGTCCTCTCGCATGTTGCGGCAGATCGTGCGGTCGGATCGTGCGTACAAGGAGTCGTGCTCCCACAGGGTCGGACACTTCTTGCTCCCCCTGTCCATCGCGGGCCGGGCGCGATGTCGATGCCCGTCCGAGCACAGGGACTGTTCGTGCTTCTCCTGCTCGGTGCGTGTGGCGAGCGGACGGACTTGTCCTATGACGAGATCGTGGACGAGTACCGAGAGGAGTACGGGCCGTTCTCATCGTGTGGAGTCGACACGACAGACTGCGAAACAGGAGCGCGGACCGCCGCGGCGTGCTTGGCCAGTGCCATCACAACATGTACTCCGGTCGAACACGTTCTCCTCGATTTCGACGAAGGCGAGACTGCCACCACGTTCGTCACCCGGGTGGGGGACAGCTGCGAGGTGATCGTACTCCGCGACTTCGGACCCAACCCACTCGGGGCCGACTACGAGCAACAGCGCTGCGACTCGGTCGAGATCTCAGACCTACCGCCCTGCATCAGCTTTCGTGGCTGTGATGTCGAGAAGCGCTGGGATCATCGGCGGTGACCGACGAGACTACGGCCGCGCGGCAAACAACCGCCCGGGTCCGGCGTGGGCGTGGCACGAGGCGCAGGATTCAATCACGCCCATCGCGGTGATCGTCCGGAGGTCGGCAGCCACGGTTGCGTAGACCCAACCCTCGTCGGTCCCGCTGCGGTCCTCAACCTGAAGCATGATGTAGAGCCCCAGCGGATCGCCCGCGACGAAGCTCTCGCCGTCGTGTTCTGCGGGCAACAGTCCGTGCCCGTCGACGTTATCGTGTTCGTCGAGTCGGTGCGGCTCGAACGACTCTTTCACCACCGCCTGCAGAACCTCGGGTCCGAGTTCGGCCATAGGCTGCGGGGCCTCGAGGTCCGGCGCGACGTAGAGGATGCTGGACGGATAACCGAGCGGGACCGTGTCCAATGCGGAGACGACGTAGAGCTTCCGTGCATGTTCGGCAGACTCCTCAGCCGCGCTGATCCGGGCAGGCGCAGGGGGAGGCACCGCGCACAAATACGGCGCCCACCGAGCCTCGTCCTCGAGATGTCCCCACTGATGAAAGCTCTGGGCGACCGCGAGCACATCCTCGGACCAACGCGTATCCAGTGGTTGAGGCGCTGCGACCAGCTTTGCGTGCGTGTCCGTGTGGGGTGGTGGCGACGACTGCTCGAGGAGTGCGTCTGGCGTTGGTTCCTCAATCCTCGCGCAGGTCGAAGCAAGGACGAACAGGGCCACGAAGCTGCGCATGGGAAGAATCATGCGGCCGACGTCCGCGGCCCCTGTATCGACAATGTATCCGCCGCGCGCCCTTTCAAAGCCGGTCCCTGCGCCTAGACTACGGGCGCGATGAGACTGCTGGCCGTCACCGCGATCCTTGTCATCTCGGCTGTCATCAGCCTCGTGGCTGGAATTCGCAGCCGACTGCGCGTCCGCAAGATGCTGGCCGAGGATGTTGGCGCGGGACTCGAATGCGCGATCGATCGACTCCAGGTGAAGCGCTTCTTTGGCGAGACTACGGCAGTGTCGTCGGGCACACGTTCGCCAGCGTCGTCGCGCAAACCTGCGACGAGATCGAACCCGAGGGGTAAACGCTTTGAAATCGGAAAATGATTTCCGATTTGCCTGCCCTCAGGTTCTGCGCCTGCCCAAGTCAAACCTCTGCGATCAAAAGCAGAAGTCCTCCGACCCAGGCCGCACTTCCGCGGAGAGCACAACATCCGCGAAGTCGACGCTCGCGACCGCATTGCCCTCGGGGTCGAGGAGATCGATGTGCACCGCTGCGATGGCGCCGTCGAGCACGGAGAGGTCCTCGAGGTACTCGTCGGGGGGCAAGATCGCGATGCAATCGTGGGTGAAACCGCCGTCAAACGTTTCACCGCCCGAGGAGCATTCGACGTCGTAGGGATACATCGGGCTGAGGTGAAATTGTCCCCCGGGGCCCGTAAAGCCCTCCACTTGGATGTCCACGGCGAAGCTGACCATGCCCTGAGCCGGGGTGAAGCCGCCCATGGCGGGAAAGACCGGAAACATCCAGCTCCCTTGGCCGCCGCACGTGATGGGCCACGTGCTTCCGTTGGCCATCGGCGTCTGCATCGCAGAGTCGCTGTAGACCTCCAGAAACGGACGCGTCGCTCGTTCGTCCCAACCGTTGCAGAAGTACGAGTCGTCGCCCGTCGTGCCGCTCGACGTGGATCCTTCCGATGTCGTGGTCGCGTCCGGCTCGCCTGATGAACTCGACCCTTGCGACGTGCTCGACTGTGACGCCGTGGCTGAGGCCGATGTCGGCGAGCTGTCCGACGTCGTCGAGGTATCCGCCGATCCCGAGGACCCGGAGTTGGTCGATGGCTCAGCGGAAGAGCCACCGCAGCCCACAAGTAGAGACGTACCCGCAGCGAAACCAACAACCAATCTAATCATGCGTCGATGATCGCCCAGACTCTGCGCGCGTTCAACCGGCGTGCTCGAGGATGACCCCACGCCATGGCGGAGGCCCCTCGAAGGTCCCCCCGACCGCGATTCGAGTGCCGTCGTCAAACCCGTGAACCGCATGCAGCAAGTCGAGGGTTGGGCTGGACATCGTGACCGGTTCCATCGAGCCCGCCGGCAGCTCGAAGATCCCGCCGAGACGACCGACCAAGGTGGCGCGTCCGGACGAGTCCAGCCATACGCCATTGAGCCCCGGGTCGAGGAGCGTCGTGTCCTGCCAGGTCGAACCATCGAAGCGGGCGATTCGGGCGTTCGAGCGACCCCCGACCGCGACCACGTCGGTGGCACTACGGCCTCGCACCGCGATCCAGGGCGCGATCGATTCGGAGTAGGTCGCGTTCCAGGCCGGGCCGACCCCGTCGAGCGCAACGCCACCATCGCCAACGATGAAGACGTGCTCCGGATCCGCTCCCCACACCTTGAACAGCGCATTGGATCCTCGAGGAAGATCCGCAGGCAACTCGGACGGGCTCCAGACGGATCCGTCGAAGTGCAGAAGCGTTGGGGGGTCGGCGATTCCATCACCGCCGACGGCCCAGACGTCCTCGGTCGCCCCTCCCCAGATTCCCCACAGGTCCACCTCGGTGTTCGACGGATGTGAAACCCAAGCCTCCCCTTCCCAGCGCAGCGCGGCCCCATCCCGACCGACGAGCCAGGTGTCCTCGCCTGCGGGACCGACCCAGTGCAGCATCGGTGTCCCCGGGGGCAATGGATCCGGCTCCCACCCGGTTGGCGTCCGGCGAAGCACGAAGCCAGCCGAGCCCTCGTCAGAAGGCAGCTGGCCGCCGACCACCAACGCCTCTTCCGCAGTCCTGCCCCACACGCTCATCGCCATCCCGAGCTCGGGCCCCAGCTCCGAGACGACCGTCCATCCCTGCGGCGGCGCACCGGTGGATTCGGCCGAGGACGTCGAGTCCGAGCCCGACGATGTCGAACCACGGGTGGTGGTTTCCGCGTCGGAGGTGGTGCTCATCGACCCCCCCGTGGCCTCAATGTCAGCGGCCTCACCATTGCACCCGGCCGCGACGAGAGCGGCAATGGCGAGGTGCTTGGTGGACATCGAAGCATCATAGCGCCCCGAGCCCGCAGTCGGTCCGGGCGACTCCGCCGCGCAGGATGTCGTCTTCTCTGCGGGCATGGTTTGGGTGTGGCAGCGGCACTGGTGTCAGCACATGCCTTCCGGACTGGCGATCGCCCGAGGCACAGTCGGCCGACCGGCTGGTGTCCCGGTTAGAAAGGCAGCTGGACACACTCTGGTTTTCGACTCATTCTCCTCCCGCTCGGCAGGATCGCCGGGAGCATTGTCCGGGAGTCAGGAGCATGAATGGAGGTTTCCCCACGCCAGTGGCGTATGACGTTGTCGTCGACGGCACCTTGCTGCCGGGCCACCGCGCTCCACAGGTCGTCGCAGCGCTCGTCCGTCGGTTTGGTCTTCCCGAGGCGACCGCCGCCGATTTGCTCTCCGGGGGTCGCGAGGTCGTCAAGAAGGGCCTCGATCAAGAGAAGTCACGGACCTACGTCGAGGCGCTTCGGGGCTGCGGGATCGTGGCGCGCGTAGAGCGAGCTCCGAATGCCCCGCAAGCCGCCCATGGGGTCGATCACGCGCCTTTGGTGGTGGACTACGGGGCAGCGTATGCGCTCCCCACCCC
>CAJXVA010000069.1 GCA_913061055.1 uncultured Pseudomonadota bacterium | reverse complement strand
GGCAGCGAGGCAGCCCTGCTGGCGATGGACGACCCCACCACCGAGATCCGAGTGCTCGGCGTCGAACTGGCGCTGGCCTACACCGCCCCTCACGTCGAAGAGGCGCTGATGCGACTCCTCGCCCGGGACGAGGCCGTTGCCAAAATCGTTCGCAAAGCTCGTCGCTAGCGCGCTTCTGCTCGGCTCGCTCGGCGCGTGCGCGCGGGGCTCCCTCGAGCCACGACGCACCGGAGCCCCCTTCGCCCGCGCGATCCGGGACGCGGTTCAGCCAGCGCGAACAAGTTCGCTCCGCCTGGTCCTGTTCTCCGATGCCGAGGCCGTTGGCATCGACCCACAGACCGGCGCCGAACTGTGGCGGCGACCCGTTCGCGCCTTTGGCCCGCCGGTGTCCGTCGGTGATGCGGTGGTGATTCCGGTCTACGGCCACCGCGCGATCGCTCTGGACGCAAACACCGGCGCAACCCTTTGGCAACACGCCCTGCCCGGGCAGATCCTCACCGGACTCGACGCGTCGACTCGGGGGGTCATCGTCACTGCGCTCCAGACCGACCCCAAAGATCGGCGGCGTCCCAGAGACCGCGAAACTGCGCGCTCGATCGTTGGAGGGATGTCGATGAACGATGGCCGGATCTGGTGGACGCGTCCCAGCGACACACTGCTTGGAGTCCCGGCCGCAAGCGGCAAGACAGCGTTCGTGCCTTCTGGGGACAGGGTCATCGCCGTCAACCTCCGGACGGGCCGGACGCTGGGAACCCGCGACACCGGCGGGGTTCAGCTCGATCGGGTGGAACGACACGGGCAGACCGTACTCGCCTCCGACGGCGACGCGCTGATCGATCTCGCGGTGGGTACGCGCTACGACTACGAGCAGGACGACGCTCGACTCTTTGCCCGCGTGGATGGCATCGAACCAGGCCTCGGGCACCATGCCGGCGTCGTGTTCCGGCTGTTGCCTCCTGCTGGAGCGGGTGCGCCACGGGAGGCACTCTTCCTCGGCCGACGGGCGCTGGTCTTCGTCCGTCTCGACGAGCGTGGGCGCCTGTCCAAAGCGCGCTGGGTTCACGCCAGGATGGACCAACACGAGTACGTCGACTTCGCAGCGATGCCCGACTCCGTACTCTTGGTCCGCGACGATGGAGCGCTCGTGCATCTGGACCGCGCGACCGGACGACTTCGACAGGAGATCGAGGGCGTGCTCGAACCGCGCGGCGCTGCCTTCATCGGGCACAGTCAGCCGGTCGATGGGTCCGACGGCGCGGTCGACCGTGACACCACAGTTGCGTTGCTTCAGGGTCTGATCGAAGACCCCGATGAGCGGCTCTTGCCCGCTCAGAAGCTCGCACTCACCCTTCTGTGGCGCGACCCCAGGCCGACGGTCCGGCGCGCCGTTGTGAACCTCGCCGCCGGCGTCTCCCGACCTGATGATTCCGACGCCACGCTCTCGCTCATGGACCATGCCGACAGCCTCCTTTCGGAGGCGTGGGGCCGCGGGGACCCACAGACCGTGCAAGCGCTCGCCGGAAAGCTCGCGTCCACGGAGCTACGCGGAGACGCGCTGCGAGATGCGGCGCGAGAGGCCGTCGAAGCGGGTGGCGAGGCGGTCTTCAAGCCGCTCGTCGCCCTGCTCGACCAGCCCGAACTCGGAGCTGCAGAGCTGGACCACGTGGCTCGAGCGCTCCGAGACATCGGCGCTCCGCAGACCGTCGATGGCGCGGCGCGATTTCTGACCCAGTACCACGCAGACCCGGAGATCGTGGACGCATCAAAGGCCGTCTACTACCTCGCGGAGCTGCTCCTCGCGCACGCACAGCCCGACCTGGCCGAGTACACCACACAACAGGCTCAAGCGACCGCGCAGGCAGCCCTGGACGCGGTCGTGACGGACGAGTTCACCGTGCCCTCGCTGCGAGCCTTCATCGAAACGAAGCTGGGGCCAGCAACCCCGCTCGTCGAGACCGAAGCAGAAACCGATACTGACACTGAAACGGGGTGAGCATGTGAGGGAGAATCCTCCTCCCCCACCGTCCGGCTCCTTTTGCGCTCCTGCGACGTCCCCGAGAGATGAGGACGCTGTCCTCATCTCCCTTATCTACTAGTGACGTTCGAGCGCAGATCGATCGTCCTTTTCTCGATTTTTTTTTGGCCAGCGACTGCGCACCCACTGCGCGAGCAGGGAGACCCCGGACGGCGTCTCCTGAACTTCGCAGGCGCGAAATGCGTCCTCCAGCGCGACCGGGTCGACACCATCGCGCAGTCCGATCGTGACCAACTTCGAGCGTTTTGGCGCACCGTCCCAATGCTCGCCAAGTTCGACCTCGATCCGGCGTCCAACCACCTGAACCACAACCCTCCGATTTGGCTCCCCTTGCACGTGCAGGATGCCCTTGGCCCGATACACCCCCACCGGGAGGGCATCGAGAGCCGCTCGCACTCGGTCCGGCTGAAGGGGTCGATCACTGGTGAAGCTCCACGTCGAGTAGACGGCGTCGTGATCGTCGTGGCCGTGATCGTGGTCGGGGTCGGGCGCAGAGTGTCCAGTTTCGTGGACATGGACGTCGGCCGCGTCGGGCAAGTGACGAGACGGGTCGAACTTTCCGATGCCCAACAAGAGGTCGAATGGGACCTGCCCGCGAACCGAGTGAAGCACCCGGACGCCCGGCACGGTCTTGAGCACCTTCGCCTCGACGACCTCGAGTTGGGCGTCGTCGACGAGGTCCACTTTGTTGAGCACCACCAGATCTGCCACCGCCAACTGATGAAGTGCCAGTGGTTCGTCGCGAAACTCGAGCGTCATCATCTGCTCGGCATCGACGACCACGACCACCGCGTCGATGTCGACGATGTCGTAGAGCCGGGCCTCTTCGAAGCCTCGCAGCACCGCGGCCGGATCCGACACCCCGCTGCACTCGATGATGACGTGCTCTGGCGCATCGTCGCGATGCAGCAACCGGAACAGCGTGAGCAGGAGGTCGTCGCGAATGGTGCAGCAGATGCACCCGTTGGCGAGCGTGACCGTGTCGCCGTCGGTACTCGCGACCAGTTCGGCATCGATGTTGATCTGGCCGAAGTCGTTGACGATGACGCCGACCCGAACCCCATGCTCAGCCCGAACCAGCGCGTTGAGCAGAGTGGTCTTTCCGGCGCCGAGAAAACCCGCGAGAAGCGTGAGCTTGACGGTGGGCAGCTGTTCGACCGGCTCGACGTGAACGACCACGGCGAGCCTGTAGCACGGATGCCGAGGCGCTGCCGGCTCAGGCAACACGGGCCTCGAATCTCAGCCGACTAGAAGCAGCCTTCGAGTCGGAGCACCGGGGCAAGATCCGGCATGTCCGAGCCCTCGAAGTCGGCCCACGAACCCAGGGCTCCGCGCGGCACGAGCCCGAGGTTGATCCATCCGTCGTTGGCCATGCCCAGATTCACGTCTCCCATGTTGAGGTTGACGACATCCATGCCGCCCATGAACGGGCTGTAATCTGCGGCCACGACGGTTCCCGGCGTGAGCTGCTGGGGATTCCAGCCATGCTCGAGGTCGGCGACGACGTCGATCATCGGGGCCGCGTCCGCCGACGTGACGTGCAGTTCGAGTCGTGCCAGCTCGACGTGGATTGGGGTGCCCGCGTCCTGGAGATCGAACCCGATCCACCCGGTCACAGTGTTCGTCTCCCAACGCGCGGACTGGATCATGGCGACCATCGGCATGGGGCCCCACTGGGAATCCACGGACGCATGGGATGACGCTGGGAGCAACTCGGAGCGCCACAGGTGACCGCATGCTTCGCACGAGGCTTGCGAGTCGATCACGGCATCGCACGGCGACGCCGGGCCGCCCCCGCAGCGGGACCACCCGGGGTCGCAGATCGCGACGCACGACACACAGCTTCCGTTGAGTACGTCGTCGTCGCCATCACACTGCTCGAACGCGAATGGGTTGGTGACCCCGTCTCCGCATGCGGGGACGGTGCAGTCGGCATCGCAAAGAGACGATGCCTCGCCGTCGTCGCAGACCTCTGCGCCCTCGTGGACCACGCCGTCTCCACAGATCGCGATCGTGCAGGACGCGGTGCATGCAGCCTGGTCTGCATTGTCATCGCCGAGGTCACACTCTTCCCCGCCCTGCACGACGCCATCGCCACACGCGGACGCTGGGGCCTCACCGCTGGAGGACTCGGCGTCGGCGGGGCCACTCGAAGACGAACCCGAATCGGGTTCCGTCGGATCCGAGGCGTCTGTCGGGTCGATTTCGCCCGTCGAAGCGTCGGTGCCACCATCAGCTGTGGGCTCCGCCGGCGGTTCGGGGTTGAAACACGCCGAGCAAAGGGCCAGGGCAACAAGAGTCGACACCTTGAGCGAGCGCATGCTCAGGGACATCGGGTGTGCTGATAGAGCGCTGTAGCTTCACATCGCGGTCGAGCCGCGCAGAAGTCCCTCCGGCGACGCGCGATTGCGATCCGCCTACCGCTCGATGGGAACGGGAACCTCTGGACCTTCCGAGGCCACTCCTGTGGTTGTAGGTCCGGATGTGCGGAAGTTCCGCGCATGGTGCGAACCAGCCCTACATTTTGCCTATACTGCTTCCCTAGACTCGGAGAACCCGCATGCGCTCTTCATCGACCCGCTTCCTTGGCCTGCTCATCCTCGCGCTGGCCTCCGCCTGCTTCGGTTCACCGTCCGGCGGCGGAGAGACCGACCAAGGAACGACTGGCGGGACGAGCCCCTCGACGAGCGCTGCGGAAAGCTCCAGCGGCGGACGGCAGAGCACCACGAGTCCGACCAACCCCTCCGCAAGCTCGAACCCCGGCACGACGGACACGCTGCCACCAGGCTCCGGCTGCTGCGCCGTACACGAAGGCCCGGGCTGCGACGAAGCTGCGGTTCAAGAGTGTGTCTGTGACATGGACGCGACATGCTGCGGGTTCGACTGGAACGAATCTTGTGTCGACATTGCGCAAGCTCGCTGCGAGGCGACCTGCGAGCCCGATGCCACGACGGATGACTCGGCCTCGACCACCGCGAGCACGTCACCAACCTCCGGCACCGACGGCACCACCAGCTTCGGCTCGACATTCGGTTCCAGCGGTTTCGGCAGCACCGGCGATTTCGGAGATGACCTCTGCTGCTCCGTCGGCACGGGCTGCGGTCACCCGGCCACCGAGGCCTGCGTCTGCGAGATCGATTCGAGCTGTTGCGATGGCGACTGGAACGAGACCTGCGTGGGCCTGGCCGAGAGCGATTGCAACGCGTGCACCAACGACGACTGTTGCGCGCCTCAGAACGACGCCGGCTGCAACGACATGAAGGTCCAGGACTGCGTCTGCGAGCTCGACCCGTACTGCTGCGACACCGAGTACGACTACATCTGTGTCGAGGTGGCGTCCGGCAAGTGTGGGGCCTGCACAGAGTGACGTTTAGAGGCCGCCGCGAACTTCGGCGGCCCAGTCATCGAGCTGGTGGATCGTGGTCTCGAGCGGCAGCCCTAGGTTTTCGATCCGCTTGAGTTCCTTTGCGACCAACTCCTTGGCGCGACGGAGCCGAGTGCGAACGGTGCCTTCGGGGGCGCCAACGACCTCCCCGATCTCCGCCGCGGTCATGCGCTCCCAGAACGACAACTCGAGCACGACCTGAAACTGCAGCGGGATGCTCCGGAGTGCTTCCAACAGCGACCGCTGGCGCCCTACCGCGGCGAGGATGCTCGACGCCGAAGGTGCGAGCTCGGCCAAGCTGCTGACCGAGAAGTCCGGCGGCTGGGGACTGCGATGCCGAGCCCGATAGTGGTCGTACAAGACGTTCCGAGCGATCGCGAACAGGAAGGTTCGGAAGGACGACTTGCCCTCGAACCGGTCGCGAGCCTCGAGGCAGGCCAGGAGGCTGTGCTGAATCAGGTCGTCCGCGGCGTCGCCCGCCTTGTTGCGGAAGAAGCGTGAGAGCGCGCCGAAGTGACGGTCGAACAGCGCTGCTCCCGCGTTCTTCTCGCCCGAGCCCCACGCTTCGAGGAGCTCTCGGTCGCTCTGCTGCTCTCCCACGGGCCCCAATGTACCGTTTTCGAGTGTCTCGAACTTTTTCCAATTGCTTGGCGGCGCCGCGCGACGACCCCAAGCGATGATGCAGTCAGACATGCCCACCTTGAACGGCAACGGCTCCGAGGGGGAACCCGAGGTCGGCCTCCTCGCGACACACTTCGGCGGGAAAGCGCCGTTGAGCGAGCGTTTCCGCCGGGCCCAGCTTCGGGCACAGATGTTTGGCGATCCGGGCGAGACGCTCAGCATCGGTCGGTACAAGGTGCTGGCCCGCATCGGCAGCGGGGCGATGGGCACGGTGTATCGAGCGCAAGACCCCACGCTGGACCGCGAGGTTGCCGTGAAGGTCCTGCATCGCAGCGACGAGATCCACAGCGCCCGCATGACGATCGAGGCCAAGGCGCTGGCCAAGCTGTCCCACCCCAACGTGGTCACGGTGCACGAGGTCGGCACCGAGGATGGGCAGCTGTTCGTCGCGATGGAGTTCGTCCAGGGTCGGACGTTGCAAGCGTGGCTCGAGGATCCCAGCGGACCGAGCTTGATCGAGGTGTTCGCCCAGGCGGCACAAGGGCTGCAGGCGGCTCACGACGCGGGAATCGTGCACCGGGATTTCAAACCCGAAAACGTCATCGTCGGGGACGATGGTCGGGTTCGGGTGCTGGACTTCGGCATGGCCCGTAGCCCCGGTGCTCCGCTGCTTCAGGAGATCGAGGGCGCTGCCGAATCGCTTCAGATCCTCGAGCCCGCGATCACCCGGACCGGGATGCTTGCCGGAACGCCGAGCTACATGGCGCCCGAGCAGTTCGAGGGCTCCCGCGTTGACGCCCGCGCCGATCAGTTCGCGTTCTGCATCGCCCTGCACGAGGCCATTTGGGGGGTCCGGCCCTTCGCTGGGGAGACGATGGCCGAACTGGCGAAGTCGGTGATTGGGGAGGAGGCGAACCTCTTCGAAAACAAGCCAAAGGCTCAACTCTCGGAAGAAGAGCTCGACGGGGCGAGAGCCGTCATCAAGCGCGGACTCTCAGGACCCACCGGAGACCGGTTCGCCTCCATGCTGGAGCTCGTCACGGAACTCCGGCCTCGGACCCCGACGCCCCGCAAGATGACTCCGCTCGGCATCGCGGGCACAATCGCAGCGTTTGCGGGGCTCAGCTTGTTCACAGTGCTCGGGGCTCCGCCGCTGGCCGCAGGTGCCGCAGATTGGGCGATAGAGAAGGGATGGGTCGGCTCGAGTCGAAGCGCCACCGCAGCCAGTGTCGCTTCCGTCCACGACGTCGACGTCATCAACGAGTGCTCCGGATGGGTCGAGTTTTCCATGGGGCCCAACCACAAGCCCCGCCTGGACGCTGAGACTCACCGCCTCGAGGCGGGACAAACAAAGACCTTCGCCATCCCGACCGACGAGATGGTCTGGCTGCGGAATGGCGATGGGAGTTTCGGAGCGGGCGTCGGCAGCTCGGACCCGAACGCTGCTTTCATCATCGGGCCCACGTGCGCCGAGATCTCCGCAGGCACGGGCGACCCGATGGCTGCCGCGAACGCACGCCTGGCCACCACAGACGCCGAGCTGACCGCGACCGCGGCAAAGCTGGCCGCCGCCGCTGCCGCACAACGGCACAGCTCCGAGCAAGAACTCCATCGCTGCGGTCTCGGGACAGAGCTACGCAACGGCGCCTGCGTCCCCATCGAGTGGGACCCAAGCTCCGTCGAGTGCGACGCGGGGACCTGCACGGTGAGCCGCAAGATCTTCTTCGGCGTCGATGGGCAGGACCCCCCGTTGCTGAAGCAGACCCGTCTTGTCCGGGCCGTGGACGAGGGTGGTGAAAAGATTGGCTTCAAGCTGTTCGGGGTTCGCAAAGACACCGCCGCGCGAATGGTCGGGCTGGAAACTGGCGACCTCCTGCTGTCCGTCAACGGGATGAGTCTTGCCACCACCGTCGACAACCTGGTCACCGCATTGACCGACGAGGTTCGGCAGGCCAAGACCCTGAAGATCGAGTTCAAACGCGGCGGCGAAGCGAAGAGCATCGAAGTCGCGCTTCGCGACTGACACAGGCCAAGCCATCGGACGGGGCCCTCTAGCCGCCGTCCGCACCTTGTGTCGAACGCTCGACGGGAGACCTGGCCACGAGCACCGAACAGGGCGCGAAGCGGGCGACTCGTTCGGCGACACTGCCCATGAAGACGCGGCTCAACCCCGTGCGGCCATGGCTGGCGAGGACGAGCAGATCGGCCGAGATGCGCGAGGCATGGGCCGTGATCCCATCGACGACATTCGCCCCTTCCACAATCGTGACCCGTGGGGCCGAGCCCTCGAAGTACTTCGAGCCGAGCTGCGTCAACTGCTCCCGAAGCTCGGCGATGAGATCGCGTCGTACGTCGATCGACAACCCCCGGTAGGGGGCTTCGAAGGCGTACACAAGCTCGACCGTGCAGCCGAGTTCGGCCGCCAGCTCGGCGGACAAAGAGAGCGCTGCCTCGGACAAGGGCGACAGGTCCGTGCACACCACGAGCCGATTCACGTCGCGGATGATCGGATCCGACGGGCGCTCGACCCAAACGGGACAGTGCGCCCGGCGCATCACGTTCTCGGCGACGCTACCGAGGAAGAAGCGAGAGACGCCAGTTCGCCCGATCGTACCCACCACGAGCAAGTCCGCCTCGAGCTCGCGCGCCGCTTCGCAGATCGTGCCCGGGACATCATGACCAAGGCGCGACAACGTGGGGGTTTCGGGGGCACCAAGCTCCGCAACGAGCGCCTTCATATCGCGCTTCCCCGCCTCGCGGTTGCGTTCGACGATGCCCTCGGCCGCCAGGATGGTTGACGCCTCCGCGGGACCCGCGTCATAGACGTGCACGAGCATCGTCTCGGCCTTGGTGTGGACGGCGAGGCTCAACGCCCGCTCGGCAGCTCGGCGGGCCGGCTCCGAAGCATCCACCGCGGCAGCAATTCGTCGAATGGTCATCGTGATTCCTTCGGGCTCGCCACCGCGCAGACGTCGGTCGGCGTCTCGGGCAGACTACCAAGAAGGTGTAGCGCCGGAGCGTGGAGAGGGGCAAGCCGGCCGGCCTTTGGTCTCTTGGTTCAAGCGCCTCACGCCAAAGGCACGACTTCGACGGCGGCCGTGCCCAAACGCAGGCTCCGGGTCGACCGACGTCGCTCGACCAGCTGGGATGCGCCTTGAACCCCAGCGGCGAGCAGCTCTTTTCGGGCGCGATAGATCTCCGTGTTGAGTCGGAGGTCCTCGATCGCCAGCATGCGACAGACGTCATCGGCGTAGCGCCAGCCGTGTTCCCCACTGGAGAGCCCCTCTTGCGCTTGGTCCGAGAGTCGAGCCCGGGCGAGCTGCAAGATGAGGTGGTGGTGGGTACGAGCGCCAAGACTCTCCCACCGTCCCGAGCGACCGAGCGACACCTCGACGTGTTCCTCGTCGCGACTGACCCCGACCCGAAGCTGGACTTGGCCGAGAGTTCCTCCACCGGTCAACTCGTCGATCGTCGGCTCCAAAGGACAGGGAAGACTCAGGCGCCAAGCCGCCCCTTCGACATCGAGCGTGTCACCATCCGCGACGGCACGCTGCTCTCCATCGAACTCGCCAACCCAGCCGCCACGAAGGTCCTCAAACACCGTGATTCGTGGCTCGTCGGGACTCGGCAGTGCCAGCAGGCCAGCCTCGGAGATCTGCACGACGGAGGAATCGGACAGCAGGTGAGCGGTGGCGACCGGAGGACCCAGCTCCCCCACCGACCAGCCTCCTTCGGCGGTCCCCCAACCCAGCGTCGAACCGAGCTCGAGCGGTCGTGCTTCGCCCGGCGAGAGGCGCTCGCCGTTGACGAACGTGCCATTGCGGCTAGCCAGGTCGCGGATCTCCCAGCCGTTTCCCGTCCACACAATGCTCGCGTGCTCACCGGACACGCGACCATCCGCCGGGCGCAAGACGCAGTGCGCTGCTCGGCCGACCAGGTTCCTCGCGGACAAGGTCAAGCGACGCGACGCGCCAACCTGTTTCAGCCAGGCCACGAGCGGACCCTACCAGTCCCCCAGGAGTGTCGCTACGTCGCGCGACTCCGCGCACCGGGTGACAGGGCAACCTCGGGAGCGACCGAGACGATGGTCCGACCTCGGGATCGGTGCGAACATCCCCGCCGAATGATCAGCTTGCCGCAAGACGATCCAAGCTCGGCCCGCGCGGACGAGCTCGCTCGCCGCCGAGACGCGTATCGTTGGGACCACGAGTACCTCGCTCCGTTCCCGTTCTTGCACATCCCGTACGTGGAGGGCACCGGCGTCCTGTCCATCTACGACATCCTGGCGGGCTCTTTCGCGGGATTGCCGGAGTGGGAGCGACCCCCGGGCGAGTGGTTGGTCCGCAAGACGCTCGGGGCAGGTCCCGCGATCTACGAGCTGCTCGAGCGCGTCCCCAGAACACACTGGGCAGCGCTCGCGATCGAGGCTCGTAGGATCACGCAAGAGCAGGCGCCCGAGTGGGTCGGGCAATCACTGCGAGAGCTGCTCCCAACCCCCGGACAAAGCCGTCTCCTTCGGCTTCGGCTTCCGAACGCAGATCAGATCGCCGCCGCGCTGACGGAACTCCTCCTGCGCTCGGTCGACGAGCTGAGCGGTTGGGTACTCCGCGAGGGCACGGAAACGCCGGTCAGCCAAGCCTTCGACATTCTCGAGGACAACGTCGACCGGGTGGCGACGGGCGAGAACGGGGGCTTGGAGCTACCCGGGCCCGCTCAGGTCGCAGACATCCTTCGGGGCTTCATCACGCAGAGCGTGGCCGCCGTCGTCGCTTCGGCACAAACCTCGGCGCGGCAATTCACCGGGCGTGAGCCCGAACCCGAGCCACTGCCCGACGCCCCCGGACGTGCCGCGGACACGTACCTCCCGGATTCCGTCAAGCGCATCGTCGCACCGGCAGAGCTTCTGGTCCGGTTCATGGCCCAGATGCGTCAGTACCGGACGGTCAAGCCCGACGGGACGATGTCCCTGAAGGACCTCGTGACCGAGCTACCGCTCCCATCGTTGCCCGACCCCACCACGAGCGATACGGAGTTTGGCTGGCGCCTCGTGGGGGGTGCGAACCCAGTCGTGCTCCAGCGGCTCACGTCGGCGGACGAGCTTCCCGCGGGCTTCGGGGTGAAGGATGGTGACCTGCAACGGGCCCTCATCGCCCACGGGATCTCCGGCGAGGATGCGCGCGCGCAGACCCTCGCGTCGGCCTCTGCGCAGGGACGCTTGTTCTGGACCAACTATGCGGACCTGGAGGATATCCCCTGCCAAGACGCACCCGACATGGACTTCTTCGGTCAGTCACTCGACGACCGGACGAAACGCCAGCGGTACCTGACAGCGCCGTTTGGTCTCTTCTATCGCTGGGGCGAAGGGGCACGCTCGGGGCTATGGCCGGTCGCGATCCAGTTGGGACGAGACCCGGAGGCGTTCGACGTGTTCACGCCCGCCGACGACCCCGAGCTGTGGAGTCGCGTCAAGGCGCTGTACCTGACCGCCGACTTCAACCACCACGAGATGGCGACACACCTGGCGAGTGTGCACTTTCTACTCGAAGCTTTCGCTGTCGCAACCGCTCGCGAACTCCATCCGCAACACCCGGTTGCGGCGCTGTTGGGCGTGCACTGCAAGCACCTGCTGTGGAACAACTTCCTGGGCCGGCAAACGCTCACCAACCCCTGCGGGTTCACCGAGCAGTTGCTCCCCGGGCGGTTGCAGGACGGCTCGATCGAGATCATGCGTCGCCACTACCGAGCGTCGTCATTTTGGGATCTTCACCTGCCTCGCGAACTGAAGAAGCGTGGTGTCGACGACCCTTCGACCCTTCCGCTGTACCCGTTTCGCGACGACGGGCTTCGGATCTGGACCGCGCTGCATCGGTTCGTCGAGACCTACGTCGCGCACTACTACCCAAACGCCAAGTCGTTCTCGCAGGACCACGAGCTGCGAGCCTGGGTCGAGACGCTGGGCAGTGCCGAGCAAGGACACGTGCCCGACTTCCCGACATCGATCGACAACACCGAGCTGCTCACCGATGTGCTCACATCGATCATCTTCCGGTCGAGCGCGTTCCACAGCGCCGTGAACTATGGCCAGTTCGACCTGCAGAGCGACCCTGCGCAGGTGCCCGCCTCGCTCTACGCCGACCCCAAGAGTGTCCGAGAGACGCCGCTGTCGGCGTACCTTCCCGGCGGAGAGGTCACGCTCACCCAAGCGGGGGTCATGTTTGTTCTCGCCGAACTCCGCGGCGACTGCCTGGCCGACTACGCCCTGGATTGGTTCGACGATCCAGACGTGTGGCCCATGGTCGCAAACCTGCGTCGGGACTTGGCCGAGGTGGAGCAGCAGATCGGTCTGGACAACGCCACCGTCCGCTCGGAGAGACCCTACGAGTATCTCCGACCGTCGCTGGTCACCGCCACGGCGAACGTGTGATGGAAGCGGGCAACAATGATCCCCCCGCCGCGCTGCCGGGAACGCCCTGCCCGTTCCTGCGCGCCGCGATCAATCCGGACAGCGAGTCACAGACCGGCGCCCCGGCGATGACCTTGGGCCGGGCCCCCCTGCGCGACCTCTACGTCCATGGGCACACTCAAAGCGGCTCGCGGTTGTTTGGCGTCGTGCTGATGGGTGTGGGCCTCATCAGCAATGGCCTGGGCCGCAAGGGTCTGTGGCGCAACGTCACCAGCGCCAGCTTCGACTCGGCCGGACTCACCGGAGGGCCCCTCGACAAACCTCGCGCGGACACGAAGATCCTTCAAGGCCGAGGCAGCGGGGTCTTCTGTGCCGACTACTTCGACAAGATGCTGGCGGAGTTCGGGGCCGACTTCACCCCGATGAACGGGGAGTGTTCCGAGCGAGGACTCGACCTCACCGGGATTCGCACAATGATCCGCACGAACCGCAAGCGAGACGACGGCAACGCCCTCACCACGCTGGCGGCGTACGGAGAGTTCATCCCTCTGTTGTGGATCTATGGGGCCCTCAGTCGCGAGGGTCCGCGCTACCTGCCTGAGGCCGCGCTTGCGTCTCTGTTTCGGGATATGGAATTCCCCGCTCCCCGGGCCTAAAGCCAGGGGCATACGCGGCGGCCCACGCGTAGGGCTCGCGGACGCCAAGGGCGCGAAGCGCCGCGGCGGCAGACTCGGGGTCCCCGGCGGAGACCTGGGCGAGCCGCAGCGCGCAAACGTGGGCACGGCCGAGCATACCCAGAGCTTCGAATCGAGTCTTCGCAACCGCAAGTCGGCGCCGCGCCTCCTCTTCGTCTCCACCGATCCACGAAAGGGCGGCCCGGTGCTGTGCGGCTTCCGCCCGACTGTCATCCCGGCGAATGGCTTCCAAAGTCGAGAGTGTCTTGTGAGCTTCCTGCAGCGCCGGCGCATCGTCCGGGGCGGATCCGAGTACAGCCAGTGCGCACCCTGCCTGTCGAGCGAGCAGGCTTGCTCGAACGTAGGGCGCACGCCCGAGACCGGACTCTCGAAGCCCGGGGGCCATCGCCTCCAGCTTGGCCGATGCATCGAGCGGCGACCCCTCGTAGAGGTCGCAGATGCTCCGGCACAGTGCGCTCATGAAGTGCGGATAGTGGAACCCATCGACGGTCCAAACCGAAAGCAACTCGTCGTAGGCGCGCCGAGCATCCGCGACCCGGTCGTCCGCGAGAGCCACGAGCCCGATGAATGTCAGGGACCCCTGGATGCCGTTGATGTCGCCGAGCGACTCGGCGCGTCGACGTGCGGCTTCGCTGAACGTTCGCAGCTCATTGATGTCGCCGCTTTGGAAGATCGCCTCGCCGAGCATGTTGGAGCCGATGGTGATCTCCCAGCCCACCCCGCGGCATTCGTTCTCGAAGCGCCGAAGAGCCGGCCGCAACGAGGCAGCGGCATCGCGCGGCCGCCCCTGCTGGATGTGCACGTAGCCGTCCAGGTACTCGGCGTACGCCGACAGCTCCGGATTCGCTTGGCCCGAGGCTTGATCTCGGTAGCGGTTGAACAGCCCGGTGCTGCCCGGCGTATCCATCGCCCGCAGTTGGGCGGCGAGAAACATGCCGAAGCGCGCGCAACGGGTCGGCTCCCCCAGCGAGAGGGCGAGTCGCATGCCGAGGACGACAAAGTACAGACCCCGGACGTAGTCGACCGAGGACAACCCACGAACCGCCGACCAGCACACATCGACCTGTTCCTGCTTCGCCGGGTCGAGCTTCGACTTCACCCGGGCCCGCCGAAGCATCACCCCTGGCAGCCAGAACATGGCCTTGGCCATCGCCGTGCCTGGACGGGCGGGGGACGACAAGCCCACCTGGTCGAGAGCCTCACCCAAGACCTTGGTGCCGTGCTCAACATGACCCGAGGTGAGCCACTGCTCCGCCGCGCGACGCAGATCCGATGCGTCGGTCCCCTGCTTGGCCAACGATTCAAGCTCGGGCGCGGCCTCGGCGGCCCTGCCTGCGTTGACCAGAGCATCCGCCCGGCGCCGCCGAACGTCCCGCCGCCGCGGTGTGTCCTGGGCAAGGCCACCAATCGCGACCTCCCACAGCTCGGCCGCTCTCTCAAACGCGAAGGCTTCGTTCGCAGCGGTTGCCGCCCGTTCCGCAGGCTCGACGGCTCGCGAGGGTTCACCGCCCTCGACCCAGTGACGGGCGACCCGAGCATCATCAGGCATGTCGTCGGCCGCGAGAGCCTCAGCGAGGTCGCAATGCATCCGGCGCCTGGAGGCCGGCTCCAGCAGCTCGAGCGACGCAACACGGGTACGGTCGTGGTACGCCTCGACATGCAGCGCACCCGTTCGCTCGCGCGTTCGAACAAGGTGTGCGGCACGCAACGTATCGAGTGCCGTCCACGCCGCAGGACCAAGGCCTGATGCTCGCAACAGCGGCGCCGTGCCGACCGGCGCACCCGCGACCGACACCAGTTCGAAGACACGACGCTCTTCCACAGAGAGAGTCTCAATCCGAGCGCTGACCGCCTCGCGAATGCTCCCCACGCTGCCCAGCGTCGACGGCTGACTCCGCTGCGCTTGACGGATGAGTTCCTCGAGGAAGAACGGGCTTCCATTGGCCTCGCGTACCAACTTGGCCACGTCGACGTCGGCCTCACCGGACCCCAGCAGCGCTGCGGCCATCGCTTCACAGTCGGACGCGGCAAGCGGCGGAAGCTCCAACTCAACGAACCGGCCGTCGTTCGCCAGCCTCGGCAGGATCCGGTCCCACACATGGAAGAAGTCGGAGTCGTCGCGCTCGTCGCTGCGTGCCGTGCCCAACAACAGGATGCCCGGGAACGCGTTGCGTGCGAGCAGCTCGCCCAACTGCGTCGCAGATTCTGTATCGCCCCACTGGAGATCGTCGATGCAGATGACGACGGGTTGGGTACGCGCGAGCGCGAGTAGAATCCCCTCCAGTCCCTCGAAGGCCTGACGCCGCACCTCCATCGGCTCGAGCGGAAAGTTCTCATCAGCATCGGCAATGCACTGGACCAGACGCAGCACCGGGAACACGCGGCCCAGCGCACCAGCGTGTGCCTCCATCGCTCGACGGACGTCCGGAGTCACGAACCGGTCGTCCCCAAGTTGTCGGGCCAAGGCGTCGACGATGCTGTCCAAGGCCCGCAGCGGGAGGCGCTCTTGCTGAAAGCAACGTCCACGCAAGACCACCCCGCCTTGCGCGGTCACGTCCGCGCAAACCGCCCTCGCCAGAGCCGACTTCCCACACCCGCTGGGCCCGACGACCAGCGAAACAACACTGTGCGCACGGGACATCGCCACCGCTCGATGCAACTGTGACTGTTCGTCTTCACGGCCGACGAAGTTTGGAGATGGCTCCCCACTCCAAGTCGCTTCCGGACCCTTCTGAGCGCCCAGAACCTTGGCGACCTCGGCACCTGTGGGCCGGTCTTCAGGCGCGTCGGAGAGCAGCGCCTGGCAGAGTGTCACCAAGCCCGCCGCGGTCGGCTCGGGAAGGGAGTCCTTGAGCGACCCATCGGCATCCGTCGATGGTCGGCAGCCGGCGAGAGCCTCGTGGAGCATCACCCCCACTGCGAACCAATCGCTGGCGGGTGTAGCGGCCGCACCGCGCATAAGCTCGGGCGCGATGTAGCCGCGGGTCCCCACCACTGCAGCGTCGCTCTCGGAGTTTGGCCGACTCAGGCCGAAGTCGAGGAGTTTGGCGTCTCCTGAATCGTCGACGAGAATATTCGAGGGCTTGAGGTCGCGATGCAAAAGCCCGCTCTCGTGCAGCGCGCGAAGGCCTCGTGCGATCTGTGCGAACAGGCGCCGCGCCGCATCGAGGTCCTGTGCACCGTGTCCGGAAGATGCGGGGCCGGTCTCGACTGCATCCGACTGCGGCCCGGGACTCGTGTCGGCATCAAGCGTCGCCGCCGGCGTCGTCGAAGCGTTCAACCACGTGAGCGGATCGCGACCTCGCAACCGCTCCATCGTGAAGAACCACTGACCGTCATGGGCATGCAGCTCGTACAAGCGAACGAGGTTGGGGTGGTGCAGATCCGCGAACGCGCGGAACTCGTGCTTGAACCGAGCGAGGGCGACGGGGTGGTCGCGATGCAGGACCTTGCCTGCCAGGACGACGGCACGTTCCGTGTCGTAGATCTCGAAGACCGTCCCGAACGCGCCCCGACCCAGGGTGGCCTTGGGCTCGAACCGCGTGCCGTCGGGGAAGTGGCCCTGTTCGGGGGTCGACGGTCGAGACAACGCGCCGATGCTACCACCGCAGTCCGCCCGCGAAGTGCGAGCGCTGCGAGGGATCGACGCCCACCGTCAGTACGCGATTCCGAGCTTCTTGTAGACGTAGCTCAGCAACCACAGAGGGCCGATGAGAAGGAACTGCACGTCCACGAAGAAGGACGGCTTCTTTCCCTCGATCTTGTGGCCGATGAACTGAAACACCCACGCGACGACGAAGATGGCCAGCGACGTCACCCACAGCGGGATCGACAGGGCTCCCAGCGCGACCGCGGCGGCATAGGTTGCCGACCCCACCACGAGCATCCCCAGCATGAGACGCACCGACAGCAAGCTGTAGAACCCCAACGAGAACGCGAGAAACAGCGTCGCCAGGTTGATGTGCTGCGAGTCCCAAGGCATCGGAACCGTCGACAAGACACCGAGCAAGCTGACCATGATCGCGGGGATGCAGATCCAATGGATCAGCTTGTTGGTGGGATTTGTGTGGCTCTCGCCATACTGGTCGAGCCATTGTTGTGTGGTCTTCACGAGTTGCCTCCCTGAAGGTCTCGGCCCATCAAGCTGCGGATGGTCGCGGTTTTGCAGTGTTGAAACAGAGCGTCGCGGTCGAACGCCCGCTCGGTGGGCCACAGCTCGCGAAAGACGATGGCTTCGCGGAGGTAGCCTGCGATCATGATCGAAGCCTGCTCGGCCGCGAACACGGGGTCGGGCGCCGTGATCTCTTCGCGATGCTGCAGCCACGATTCGCGAACGAGGCGCAGCACCGTCGCGTTGAACAGTTGCGTTTGCTCGGCAAACGCGGGGTGCCGCCGCGCCTGAATGACGACGGCTCGGATGACCCCGCGGCGGAGCAGGTGGAAGTCGAGCAACACTTCGAGTTGCTCGGAGATCACCGACTCGAGATCGGTCGCCGCGCCGCGCTGCGGATCGAAGAGCTCACCCAACCGTTCCTCGACCTCGCCATACACACGCCGCCGAAGGTGCTCGAGCAGCGCATCCTTGGACTCGACGCGGCCGTAGAAGGTGCCCACGGAGCATTCGGCTCGTTCGCAGAGCTCGCCCACCGTGACCTCCTCGAAGGTCTTGTCCTTGAGGGCTTCCTCGAACGCGTCGAGGATGCGGCGGAGGGTCTCGCGGCTACGAGCCTGCCGCGGTATTCGAAGTTTGGGAGCGACGCTGACCATAAAACGAATCCGAATCCGCATTCGGTTTTAGGGCACGGTGGTCGGGTGCGCAACCAACTTCTCCAAGACCGCCGAGATGACCGGTGTTTTGGGCGGGGAAGGTACGCCGACAAAGACCAAGGGCACTCAGCCTGCGAGGACTGCGCCACCGTTTTTCGCTCCGCATGGGAGGCGAAGAGTGGGTGGGATGATCGAGCCGAAGTCGTCGTGCATCGCCAGGCGTTTGTGGTCGCGACTGCGCCTCGGAACTCGGCGGCCCGCAGCCCAAGGGCCGGAGCCCGCCTCGCGGCCACATCGGAGTGGTTCACAGGCTGGCACACTCGGGCTCACGGTACGGGACGCTCCCGTCGGCACGCCAGCCGGCGCCTTGGGCATCGGTGCTACGCTCCGATTCGTGGCGACCGCTCGTAGCTTAAGACAATCTGACGCAGGAAAGAACATCCCGGTCTATTGCGTTTGGGAGATCACCCTGCGCTGTGACCACGCGTGTTCGCACTGCGGCTCGCGGGCGGGTCCGTCCGTTCGAGACGACGAGCTGAGCACGGCAGAGATGCTTGAGGTGGCCGATGCGCTTGTCCGATTGGGGACGCGCGAAGTGACCCTGATTGGCGGCGAGGCGTACCTGCGTAGCGACTGTTATGAGCTCATCGCCCACCTCGCCAAGGGGGGCATTCGCGTCACGATGCAGACCGGCGGTCGCGGGCTCACTCCGACCAAGTGTCGCAAGCTCAAGGAGGCAGGACTGTCCGCGATCGGCGTGTCGATCGACGGCCCCGCCGAGATCCACGACGTCCTGCGCAACGCTCCGGGCAGCCACGAGTCGGCCATGCGGGCGATCTCCAATGCACGCGCCGAAGGCATGATCGTCACCACCAACAGCCAGGTGAACCGCCTCAACATGCACGTGCTGCGGGAGACCGCCCTGATGATGCGTGACGCTGGCGTGCTGATCTGGCGAGCACAGATGACCGCCCCCATGGGCGCCGCCGCAGACCGCCCCGAGTGGATCCTGCAGCCCTACCAAATGCTCGAGGTCCTCGACACGCTCGCTGAGATCCAAGAGGAAGTTCTCAAGGACGCACACGAGCAGAACATCCCGCTCAAGCAAGCGTTCCGGATCGGCATCGGCAACAACCTCGGGTACTACGGTCCGCACGAGCAGCTGCTGCGCTCGCGACCCGAGCAGGAGCGCTATTGGCAGGGATGCCAAGCCGGCAAGTACGTCATGGGCATCGAGTCCGACGGCAAGATCAAGGGCTGCCCCTCGCTCCCCACCGCGCCGTATATCGGTGGCAACGTCCGGGACCTGTCGCTCAAGGAGATCTGGGACAACACACCCGAAGTCGCGTTCACCCGCGACCGCGGCACCAGCGAGCTGTGGGGGTTCTGCAAGAGCTGTTACTACGCCGACGTCTGCCGTGCTGGTTGCTCGTTCACGACCCACTCCACCCTGGGTCGTCGCGGCAACAACCCCCACTGCTGGCACCGCGCCAACGAGCTCAAGAAGCAAGGCAAGCGAGAGATCCTCCGGCACAAGCACAAGGCTCCCGGCGACCCGTACGACTTCGGCTGCTTCGAGCTCGACATCGAAGACTGGCAGGAAGAAGACTTCACGCCGACGCTGTCGACCAAGAAGCTGCCCGTGCTTCAGTAGCCAGCGAGCGCCGACGCGGTTTGCACCAAGCGCGTCCGGCGGTTCGCTTCGGTGACGTGCTCCAAAGAGGACTTCGCGGGCGTTTTGCGGGGGTGATGGCGACAAGTGCGTGCAGCTCGGAGCGAGGGTGGTAGGATGTTTACTTACCCGCCTCGGCGGATCGGGAGACCAAGTTGGCAGATTCAAGGATCGAAAGACTCGCGGCTCAGGTACTCGAGGCCATTTCAGACCCCAGCGTCTGTGGCCGTGGTGCTGATGCATTACGCAACCAGATCAAGCGAGAGCTACGGAGCGCGCTCACCGAGCAGTCGCCCCAGGCGAACCGAGCGATCGATCACGCTTCCCGACAGATCGCCGGACAGGTCGAAGACATCTGCCGCGGCCTCCCGCCCAACGTACGCGCGGCCGGTGTCGTCGTCGCCGCCGCCGGTGCGGTCTACGGCGTCTCTCAGATGCCCGAGGAGGAGATTCGTGCCGCGATCTCCCGCATCCGTGCCGACGTCATCGATCGGCGTATCACCATCGCGGGGCAGCCGGTCAATCTGTCCGTCTCCACCGACCTCGCGCCGCTGTTTGGCGAACGAGCGACGGTCAACGCGGAGGCTCGGTGGCAACAGCAGTTGTTCGGAACGACGGGCACCGCTCGGCTGTTCGCGAACGACGTTGGTGGCAACGGCGTTTTCGGTGGCTCGTATTCCGCACCGCTCGACGGCGGCAGCATGGAGTTCGGTGCCAACTCGCGGGACGGTGGCACCGTCTACTTCCGCCTGCAGTTCGAGTTCTGAGCGCGGGGGCAGTCGCCCGGTCCTTCGAGCAGACCGAGGGCCTCAGCCTGCTAACGCCGCCGCCTGCGGTTGTTCGACCGGCCACCCGATGCCTTGCGCCGTCGGTATGCCGCCGGGATGGCGGGGTCGAGCCCGGCGTAGCGCTGGGCATAGTCTTCTCGCGCAGTCGTGAGAGCCTCGGCGATCCCGGGGCACTCGAGCATCTCGTCGCCTTCGCCGGTTTTGGGCACACTCACCCGTGACAGGGTCCCGAGGAGGTAGCTGTCGGGTTTCGTCGTCGCAGCCTCGAGCGCGCTGGTGAACGCCTCACAGGGCGCCTGTGCGCTGGCGGCCTGCCACAGGTCGAGGGCTGTCTGCAGGGGCTCGTTGATCCGTTCGCTCTGCTCGGCGGCGCGCAGGTGATCGCTCACGGTTTGACGCAGGGCATAGGGCAGTGGGTTCTTTTGAACGTTGACCCAGCGAGCAAGACGCTCGTGTCCCTGGTCCCCCAGCAGCTCGACGGCAATGCCGGTCGACAGCGCTCGGTTGCGCGGATCGTCGAGGAGGTCCCAAAACGCGGTCGCAAACTCCTCATCGTCGAGCAGGTCCGGCTTCAGCGATAGGGCCGACCGATAGCTCTCGAGGGCTGCGGCGGCGTTGACCTTGCGCCCGAGCGCCACCAGTACGCGACCCATCCGCCAGTGCAGGTCCGGCTCATCGCCATAGACCTCGAGCAGGGGACCCATCGTGATTCGGGCCGCGTCGTACTTCTTGGTCTCGATGAGCGCATCGATGGACGCGAGGGTCGCCCGGAGCGCCTTCTTGGAGTGAGGCTGGCCGTCGCCTTTGCCGGCTTCGGGCGCCGGCTCCGGCACGTCGTCCTCGATCACCACGTCGTCGGATGCCCTCGGAGCCGGGGCAGCGTCCTTGGCCTCGCTCTCGACCTCGTCCCCGTCGTCATTCTCTACGGAGGCGTCTGCGGCAGCCGCCTTGGACGGGTCCTCGGTGTCGTCACCATCGGGCCACGCGGCGACAATCAGCACGAGTAGGCCAAGGGCACCCACGCCGAGTGCCGGCAGCAGCCACGGCGGCCTGTTGTCGGTCCCAGCGGCGGCGCGTCTGACGGTCGACGCGTTCTCGGAGTCCGGAGCACGGGTCCCAGCAGGAACAACCGGGGGTGCAGCGGGAGCACTCTCGGAGTCCGCATCCTGTCCCTCCTCCGCCTCCGCCGACACGAGTTCCTCCCCTGCGGGAGGCTCAGCATCAGCCGTTTCCGGCGGTTCCGGCTCCATCTCCACGTCGCTCTCCTCGAGCAACTCAGCGGGCTCATCGAAGGAAGAGTCGGCGGTGTCCGTGGTGGGCAGGGTTCGCGTCTGTGTTCGTGACGCGCTCGAGGCCCGAAGGTCGAGCTTCGGGGGTGGTGGCACCTTGGGTTTGGCGGAGCGTTCGGTCGGCGATGCCGCTCGTTTCAGCGCCGCGATCGCAGCCGGGGCGTCGGCGAAACGATCCTCGGGCTTCTTCGCCAGCAGCTGCCGCACGAAGCGGCGCAAGGAGGCTGGGACAGCGTCGGGAAGCTTCGGAGGCTCCTCCGAGATCTGGCCGCGCAGGATCGCCAGCGCGTCGTCCCCGTGAAACGGAAGGTCCCCGGAGAGCATCGAGTGCATCACGACGCCCAGGGAGTACAAGTCGCTACGCGCATCGGTCTTCTCGCCGCGCGCCTGCTCCGGACTCATGTAGTGGGGCGTCCCAAAGATGATGCCCGCCTGGGTGAGTTGCCCCGCCCCGGCCCCGTGACTGACCTTCGCGATGCCGAAGTCGAGCAACTTGACCTGTTCTCCGGTCTCACCGCTGAGGACGAAGATATTCTCGTTCTTGATGTCGCGGTGGACCAGCCCCTGCGCGTGCGCATGTGCGAGCCCCTCCAGCACCTGACCCATGAGATCGACCACGCGAAACGGCGGCATCGGCTCGGTGACGATGTCCGCGAGGTCCTGGCCCTCGAGAAACTCCATCACCAGATAGCGACGGCCGTCGTCCGTCGAACCGAAGTCCATGGTCCGAACGCAGTTGGGGTGGTCGAGGCGCGAGGCCGCCGCCGCCTCCCGATCGAAACGCGCGACCATCTCATCGTTCGCCGTCAGCTCAGGATGAAGCAGCTTGAGCGCGACGTCCTTGTGCAGGCCGAGGTGATGCGCCTTGAAGACGGCTCCCATTGCACCGTGCCCGAGCAACGAGTCGAGCCGGAAGCGACCGGAGAGGGTCTGTCCCAGAAGCTCTGCGGCCGCCGTGGCCCTGATGTCTGGCGCGGGGAGACTCATCCACGCCGAGTTTAGAGCCCCCGAGGCGCGCGCTCATCCCCTCGGTCTGTAGGTGTGCGCAACAGGCCCTACGGGAGCACGAGAGGGCGATTCAGGTGTTGCGTCGTTGGCGGTCGCGGGAGTCTACGTGTACGCCACGGGCGTCACGCCAGCCTGAACGGCCGGACGCGGGTCAGACAGGACCGGCCCTGCCGGGGAACACACGAAACGAGGCGCTCCGAGCAAGCTCGTCGATCTCCTGCAACTCGACGTCCTCGTAGCGACCGCCGAGGGCCTGCGCCGCCGCCTGCAGGGACCCGAGGTTGCACATCAACCACGGGCGAAACGTGTAGCCCTGGGGGAAGTCGGTCAGGCGTAACGTGCCCCCTTCGGAGAGTTCATCCCAGGACATGCTGCCGCACGCCCGCGCCAGATACTCGTAGACCCGCGGCGCCCGGCGGGCGATGGAAACAACGGAGCCACCGGTGAGCGGCGAGAGGAGGTCCACGAAAGACGCGAGGAAACGCTGCTCCATCGAGCGGGCGAACGTCGCCCGCCACAGTTCGAGAAGAGCCTGCTCTCCGAGGGTCTCCGAGACGACCGTGGTGAGTCCGTTGTGAAGCACGAGCTCCTGCCAGCCCAGATCGAAGCCGGACTCGATCTCACTCAAGTCGACCCGCCCGTCCAACACTTGCTCGACCCGGGCAAACTCAGGATGTTCGTGGAGCATACGGACGAACATCCGCGACTGCTTCCTGCGAATCGCAGGAGCGGGGAGCGAGACGCCACTGCCAGGATCCTACGGGACGCCGGGACCCGTGTCTCTCTTGCCCCTGCGTCCACGACCGTGGCCGAAGATCTTCGCGTCGATCACCTGTGCCCCGACCTCTCGCTTGCGGTATCGTTCTGCCCGGCCCAGGACGGGACAACCATGGCGAAGCAACCAGAGGGGTTCGGCCCTTGGCCACAGCCCGCACCGCGCTTCTTTGAAGACGCGGCGCCGGCGGTCCTGCACGTTCCCGACGACGTCCAGAAGGATTGGAACAAGAAGGTCGGCCGACGCTACATCAAGCAGATCCTCTTCAAGACCATCCCAACATGGTTGTGGTCTCGCCGGAATCCGGGCGTCGTACCGGTCGACGACGCCCGATTTTGCGAGATTCTCTGCGACGGGATCTTCTCGAAGTTCCTCACCCCACAGTCCCTCTTCGATCCGCCCGACGATGCGCTCTTCGGGGACTACCTCGACGGTACGAAGGGTCCGGGCCTGGGCGACGGCGCGGGGTGGTTCAAGAGCGACTTCACACCCATGCGGCTGGTCCCAAGCGACTCGGACAGCGCAACCGCCCCCAGTGTTGTGCTCTTCAAGCGCGGCCAGGACCTCTCGTACGAGCTGGTCGCGATCGCCGTCCACGACCAGGTGTTCGACTCCAGCCACGGCGGCGCGTGGACCCGCGCGAAGTACTTCGCCCTGCAGGGTGCGGGCGTGCTCACCACGTTGCTCATGCACCCGAAGCTGCACTTTCCGAGCAACAGCGTCGATGCGATCACCCGCTCGCGTCTCCCAGCCTCCAGCACGCTCTCGAAGTTCCTTCGCCCGCATTTTCGCCTCGCGCTCGCGGTGAACTACGCGGTGCTCTACGGCAGCCAGACCGTGCTCAAACCGGGACGGCTCTATTCCCCGTACCCCGGCACGCAGAAGGAGCACGACGAGATCGTCGCCACACTGTGGCGCGGGTTCAAGCACCCCGACGGCACACCAAACCGGGCCTTTCCGCCCTACACCCTCCAGCTCGACCCGCCGGTCATCCATTCGCCCTACGGCGACTTCCTCGGCCACTACCACCGAACACTGCTGGGCTTCACCCGCAAGGTCACCGAGGAGATTGCCGCGACGCCCTCCGACGCGGTCTCGCATTGGGCCGACTACTGCGCCCGATGGCTTCCAGGCTTCCCAGACGGAAGCCAAGTCTATGACGCAGAGCTGCTCGCGCGCGCCCTGACCAGCATCTTGCTCGACGTCGCCGTCTCGCACTCGGCCGATCACTTCATCTACGGGAACGTCAACGAACGCGAGGTCCCCTTCCGGCTCCACACCGAGCTCCCATCCCTCGACCGGCAGGACGAACCCAATCTCGAGACAATGGTCACCTCTGGCGACAACTTCAACTACCGGATGTGCACATTGATGTTCTTCCGCCCCTACGTCATCGAGAGACTCGCGGACATCGACTACGGATTCGACACCCCTCAGCTGCGCGACGCCAACGCCGGCCTGCGCACCGACCTCATCGCGCTGCAGTCCATGCTCGACAGCCAGAGGGTCCCCATCTACGTCCCGCTCGATGGCATCGCATCCAGCGTCCAGTTCTGAGAGCATGACGTCGTGAGCCGAAACGGACCCAGCGGCAAAGCCAAGGGGTTGCTCTTCAACCATCTGGAGCGGTGGGCGATCGATGAGCATGGTCAGGACGCCTGGGACTCCGCGCTCGCCAACATCGGCGGCCGCGAGCAGGAGCTGTTTGGCAGCATCATTCTCGCCTCCAGCTGGCAACCCATCGCAGCCTGGAACACCGTCGTGCGGGGCTTCTTCGGCCAGCAGTACTCGGACCCCAACGAAGGCATGAGCCTCTTCTGCGCTCACCTCGGCGAGCGCGAGCTCACCACCCTGGTCCGGATCGTGCTCAAGATCGGCTCTCCAGAGTTCATGCTCAAGCGGACCGGTTTCCTATGGAAGCGCTACTTCAACAGCGGCATCTTCGACGCTGAGCAGGAAGCACCCGGACACTGGCGGCTCTGGCTCACCGACGACGCCGACGAGGACCGCACCGCCGGCGCCCTCACCTGCGCGAACGGACCCGGACCCTGGCTGCAACGCGGGCTCGAGCTGTCTGGGACCGGTGGAACGGTTCGCCACGTGGGTTGTCGCTTCGACGGTCACGACCGGTGCGAATTCGAGGCTCGCTGGTCTCGGTAAAACGGGTGCTCGACCGTGACGTCGCCCCGCGAGCTTGATACTCGTGCGCCATGGCCAATCCCACCGCCACACTGGAAACGTCCATGGGCACCTTCGAAGTGGAGCTGTTCACGGAGCAGATGCCGATCACGGCAGGCAACTTCGTCAAGCTCGCCAAGAGCGGCTTCTATGACGGACTGCACTTCCACCGCGTCATCGACGGATTCATGATCCAGTTCGGCTGCCCCCACAGCCGCGATCCCAACTCCTCGCGCGCCGGTACGGGCGACGGTCCGGACGGGTGCATCCCCGACGAGCACCCCGCCGAGCACAAGCTCTCCAACGAAGTCGGCACCCTGTCGATGGCCAACACCGGCCGTCCAGGCAGCGGCAGCGCGCAGTTCTTCATCAACACCAAGCACAACGACTTCTTGGACTTCTTCACGCCCGGCAACTCCAAGCACCCGGTGTTCGGCAAGATCGTCAGCGGGATGGATGTGGTCAACGAGATCGGCACCACATCCACCGACGGCAACGATCGGCCTCGCACGCCGGTGAAGATGGTCAAGGTCACCGTCAACGAGTAGGACCCGGTGTGTGCAGTGAGCTGCGAACGCTCACTGCCTGGACAAGACGTCGGCTCAATCGAAGCGCGAGCTGATGTAGACGTTCCACAGCGCCAGCGTCCCGGCGGGCGAGCTCACGTTTTCGACCCGCAGCGTCCACACACCGTTGACGTTGTCGTCCCGAGAGATGCCGTCGAGCGCCAGGAGCTCGGTGGGCATGGCAGCTCCGCCGGCGGCGGGACCATCCCAGAGGTTGGACTCGGTCCCTTGCGGGTCGGAGAGCACCAGCCGCAGGCCGGCGGGGTTGGCAGGGCCGTCGAGCACAACTGTGACCACGATGTCCTCGGGCACGGTGGCGAGCCCCTGCACGTCGACGGTGAACTCGGCGCTCGCTCCGATGGCGGGCAGGCTTGCCTGCGGCTCACTGCTCCAGTTGTCGGCCATCCACGCGGGGCGGCACTCTCCGGTGGTGAAGAGGGTGAACCCCGAGCACACCAGGCCCACACCGCACTGCCCGTGCCCGGTGCACGATTCATACTGTCCGGGAATTCCCTGCGAGATCTGACAGCGCTGGAAGCCATCGTCGTCCGGCTTGCCCACGCAGGACGAGAGACCCGAGCACTCGGCGTGGGTCAGGCAGGCGATCGGCTCGTCGACGGTGCTCGCTTGGTCGCGAAGGGTCAGCATCGCAGTCGGGCCCACGTAGCGGAGGGCGGAGAGCTGCTGTACGGAGGCCAGTGGCCGCGCGGCAACGATGCTGTCGACGGCGCGACGGTTGAGTTCGGCGTCGAGCTCAGCATCGGTCGACGTGTTGACCCAGGCCAGTGCACCTTCGGCTTCGTCGACCGTGAACGCCACGTCGTCCCATGTGCCGAGCAAGTCACCGCCCTGGGGCACATAGTCCTGCGCCAGTGCGTAGTTGACCAGGCGGGTCAGGGCGGTGGCGCCGACGTAGTAGCGCTCGTCGACCTGAGCCATCGTCGTGAAGATGCCGTCGTCGAAGGTCCCGCCTTCGTAGACGCCGTCGTCGCCGGCGCGATAGTCGGTGATGCTCTGTGCCGCGCGACGGTCCAGCCCAACGTCATCATCGAGGACCTCGAAGACGGTCGCCGGGTCGTTCACGAGTGCGAGGACGCCGATCGCGGTCGGTGTGCCATCGACCAACGCGTCGAAGCTGCCGTCGGCCTTGCCTGTGGTTGGCTCAGCGGGCAGGGGCTCGTCGTCAGACTCCGGGGCGTCACACGCTCCCAGCGCGAGTACCGCCACAGCGGTCGCGAGGGCGTGCACCAACGTCGTCCGGGATCCTGCTCGCCGCATGTTGGCGATGTGGTGCAATGTACGTGCGACCGCTCGGCGACAGTGATCTCAGCGAGTTCAGTCGCCAGGCGCATGGCTAGGGCTGCTGACTGGCTACGACAGTGGCCGGGCGACGCATGCCGCGAGCGATCATTCGTCGCTTGGCGCAGCGCCGTACAGCGGAGCGGTCGTGGTTGTGCCCGGGTCCGTGTCAGCCTCGGTGTCGGTGCCGGCGTCCGTGTCGGTATCCGTGTCGCCGCCTGAGCTGGTCGTATCGGACTCGGTCATGTCCGTCGTGCCGAACGTCTCGGTGTCTGGGGAGCCATAGGCCGACTGCGCGCCGGACTCGTCGAACGTGACAGCGGTCGAGCCCACGGTGGTCGAGGACGCGGTGCTGCTGCTGCCCACGCTCGTCCCACT
>CAJXVA010000068.1 GCA_913061055.1 uncultured Pseudomonadota bacterium | reverse complement strand
GCCTCGACTCGCCCCCCCCAAGACGTCCCTGCATGGACTCGATCCCAACGCCCCGACCGAGCCCGGTTTCGGCGTCGGCGGACCCGGCGTTGCCCCGGGAACCGCCGATCCGGCGACAAGTCCCAACGACCCCTACGCCTACGTCGACCCGGCCCTCGAGCAACCGGGAGCCGCCTACGGCGGGGCTGGCCTCCTCGGGGGCGGGGGCGAAGAATCCCCAGGCGACGAGGCCGATCCTCTGGCAGCGCGGGCGGTTGCAGCGTACCGACAGCGCTTGCAGCGATGGCTGTCGAGGCGATTCACCGTGACCGGGACCGGGCTGGGCACGGCGAAACTTGGCAAGCTCTCGGTCCGAGCCCGCATCAAACTCGATGCCGACCGCACGGTGCTCGACTACGCGATCGAGGGCAAGCCCCACCCGGCGCTCGACGCCGCGGCCCGCAAGGCGCTGGACGACGTCAAGGGTCAACAGGCACCAGCCCTGCCCGAGCACTATCCGGGCCCGCTGCAGCCGTGGATCCGAATCACGTTCGTCTGTACGGAGGACCGATGCGACTGACTCCCGTGTTCGCCCTCGTGCTGCAGCTGACCGCTCCCGCAAGCGTCGAGCCGCCCCCGGACGATGAAGACGTCCTGGGCGACATCGTGGTCGAGCCGACGGAGACGGGACGCGTAGGGCCGCGCTTGATGAAGATCTCCGTGCCCGAGATGTCGGGCTCAGGGCCGAGCGCTGCGTTGGCCGAGCGCGTCCTGCACCGCGACCTGGAGCTTTCGGGACAGTTTGCGTTTGTCGAGCCGGACCACACCGGCCTCGAAGCGGTCGTTCGCACGTCGGTGACCACGAGCGGCACCGACGTCCGGCTGACGGCCGCGGTGTACTTCGATGCCGCCGCCCAGGCCCCGGCGTACGAGACCTCGGTCAGCGGCAGCCGGTACGAGGCGCGCATGCTGACCCATCGGCTGGTCGACGCGGTGATCGCCGTCTTGACCGGCTACCGCGGCCCGTTCGTCAGCGCACTGACGTTCATAGCGCGTCGCGGCGACACCCGGTCCGTCTACACGATCGCCCCGGATGGGCACGACTTGCGACGCGTCACCGGCCCCACGCAGTTGGCTTCCGCGACAGGGTTCGGCCCCGACGACGCCCTCTACTACGCCGCAAGCGTCGACAACGGTCGGTACCGGCTGTACCGCGACGGCCAGGCCGAGCCGTTCGTCCTCGATCCGCCCGGGTCGATCTATGCGATCGCCTTCTCGCAGGATCGGACCGAAGTCGCGATGACGATCGCGGTCGGTCAGAACGTCCTGCTGTATCGCGGCGCCTCGGACTTCTCCGACCTACACAACGTGGGCACGCAATCGCTGGCCCTGCAGCCCACCTTCGCCCCGGGCGGCCAGCTCGCCGCGGCCGGCACCAACGACGAGCGTCTCCGCATCCGAGTCGATGGCCGAGCCGTCTCTCCGCGAGCTGCAAACGCAGCGTCGCCGACCTTCTGTGACCACCCTGATGGCGTCAAGCTCGTGTACTCGATCGGCGCCCGAAACCGATCGTCCATCGTGTCCACCGATCCCCGCGGACGCGTGACCCGACGAATCAGCGGCGGAAGCCGTCGAGATAGCCATCCAGCCTGTTCCCCGGACGGGCGCCTCGTCGCGTTCTTCTCCACCCGAACTACGGACGAAGGCCCCGGACTCTACATCATGCGCACCGATGGCCACCACGCGCGCAAGATCGCCGACGTCCTCGGGAACTCGCTGCAGTGGTCTCGCCGACAAACGATCGACACGGTACCGCTCGATGGGGCCTCCGGACAGACCGGCGACAGGATCGGGCCACAGCGGTAGCGGGCGATCGCCACCCGAAGAGCCTCATTCGGTGGGTCTCGGCCCCGAGCGCGTTCGGGCGACCATTCCAAACCCAAACAGGAACAGGAAGACCTGGGGAGCCACGGGCCCGGTCCCGTGTGCACTGCATCCCGCCGCATCCTGCTGGAGATCGCAGGCGTCGGCGTCCCGGAACGCCGCCGGGATACAGCTCGCGTCCCAGCTCGCGTCCGCCGGCTCCCAGGGGAACGAGCACAGCGCCGAGTCCAGCTGTTCGTCCAGCCAATCCAGGTGGTGGCGGGGTTGCGTGTACCAGCCACCGTCACCGCACTTGAAGCCGTAGGACACGATGCCGGCAACCCGCCACGAACCGCCGCCGAGATCCACGAGAGCGGGGCCACCGGAGTCGCCGACGCAGCTGTCCCGGCCATCGCCCCCGATCTGCAGCTCGCCGCGGTCGTTCTCCTCGCCGAGTGCGGCCCAGGTGACGCGCTTCTCGCCGGACGAGCCCGACTCGGTCGCGCCGAACCCAACGAGCGCGACCGGCATGTCCGCCGCGAGCGCGTCGGCCTCGTCTGAGCGCAGGAGTGCCGCGGTGGGCACGGACTGAGCCGTTTCGAGCGTGCAGACCATCAGATCGTTGCCTTGGCCCGGCTCGGCGCCAGGCAGGGCTTTGCAGCCGAGCACCCCCACCCGACGGGAGGGATGGTCGATCGTCTCTCCGAAGACCGCGTGCTCGATGTTCTCCCCGCAGTGCGCGGCGGTGAGGACGTGCTCGGGGGTCACCAGCACCCCCGAGCACGCCTGGTCGAGCGCGACCACGAAGGGCCACTGACATGCATCGACCGGCTCGCCGCCGAAGATGCGGGCCGGTGCCTCGGGGGCCTCGAGCGAGGCGGGCTCGAGTCCGAGGAGCAGCAGCAGCGCGAGCGCGAACATGTCGTCGACCCTCGTCGCCCTACGGCGAGGTGTACATCGCGTTGTAGGTGTCGAACAGGTTCTTGCGCGACTGGGTGATCAGAGTGACCGAGAGCGCCGCCGTCGAGTCGGTGAGACTTTGGAGTTCACTGGGAGAGAGGCCCCACCGGTGCACGCCGACATGAACCCCTCGAACTACCCATCCGTCGTTCTGATCATATCGGTACAGCGGTGAACCGCTGTGCCCACTGCTCGCGTCACACGAGTGGTAGCCGTACAGGGAGTACCCGAACGAGTCTTTCGCGCTGCTGAATCCACCGGTGCCGCAGTTGTTCGAGTCGCCAAACATGTGGAACCAATTGTCCTGATCGCTACAACCCGGAGGCGGACTCGCCGCCGTGCAGTTGGGGTATCCGCGGTTGAACATGTCGTCGTGAGACACGTTGCTGGCGTCCGCGATGGTGAACCATCCAACGGGTTCACCGATCGGGTCGTTGGGGAGAACGACGGTGCCGATGTCATAGGCAATGGTGCTGGTGCCGTTGTCCCTCGCGGCTTTGAACAACGACGAAACCCAGTAGAGGCTGCCGTCCGCGGTCCAGGTCGCATTCGCATTGTCGTCGAGTCCGTTGCCCAGGGAGATATCGCCATGGTTGCCGCTGCCGTTGGCCCCGACTCGGATCCGGGCGGAGTTTCTCCAGCCTGCCGACCCGTACAGACGGTGCGCGGCGGTGAGGACTTGGTTCTTGCCAACGAGAACGCCCGAAGCGCCCGTGTTGCCGGATCCAAACCGCACGATACGAGAGAGGTTCGTCGAGGTCTGCGCCGTGTCGATGGCGCCTTTTCTCACCCGCGTATCCGCGCTTCCGACCTGGTGGCGAGGTTGGATTTCGTCAGTCCACGGCGGGTCGATCTGGCGATTGGCACGGCGGGCATCCGCGTCGGCACCCACCATCTCCGACAGCTCTTTCGGGATCCGAACCTCGAACTCGGACCGCGTGACGGGGTTGAAGCCCGTGACCCAGGTGGCATCGTCTCGATACTTCGCCGGAGGTTCGTAGGGAGCGGGCTGGGTCTCCGCGTCGAGCGTCGCGTAGAACGAGCCCTCGAAATCGTGCTCGGCCGGCGCGACGCGGCCCTTGCCTAGATAGGTGATGGCGATCTGCTCTTCATCGGCCGAGCGGGCCGCGAAGTACGGCGCGCCCTTTGCCACGACGAGGGCATGCGCGAAGCGAAGTCGCATGTCTTCGACCTCCTCGAGGACCTCGGCCGGAATCGCTCCCCCATCGGCCGACGTCGCCGCGACGACCGATGTGGAGACCGCCCGCGTCGCCGCATCGACGGCGTCGGGATCGAAGGGAACGTTCGCGGACACGTACGGCAGGTCTTCGTCTGCGTCGTGGCTTTCGGCCGCGTCCGGGGCATCTGGCTCCGGAGCTCCCTCGTCACATCCGACGATGGAGACGCAGGCCAGCAGCAGGAGGGTGGTGCTTGTTCTGGAAATGGTCATGTGTCGTTTTTGGGCGGCTTGGCCCATCCACCGACCCAGTGTGTCGACCGCCCGAGTTTGATTGCGATGCTGGGCAAGCAACCGAAATCAAAACTCCGCCTTCGACACACCTAGGGATCGAAGGCGCGTGGAAGCGCGCCCGGAGGTGGAATGAACATGAAACGACACAACGATTCTCTGTGCGGATTTCGTACGCGCGTCCTCTGCTTGACAGGGCTGGCGCTCCTCGGGGGCTGTGACCCCGGCCCCGTCGACGTCGACCGGATCGGCGTCATCTCGACCGTAGGCGGGGAGGCCCGACTCTTGGCCGCCCGGACCGCAGGGGACGCCGCCGGGGAACCCGATGGCATGTTCCTTCGCTACCACGTGCGCTTGGCGAACCCTGCTTCGACTGATCTCGTGCTCAACAACACCCAGGTTGGGGTCCGGGTGGATGGTGTCGATGCCTACGCGCCCTACGTGCTGGATTCGGCCGACGAAGACGAGGACGGCGAGATCGACGACGCGGTGATCGAAGCCGGCGAGCACGAGGTCTACAAGTTCGAGCACGTCTCGGACGACGCACCGTTCGACGGCGCCGGCTTCAACTTCTCCTACCTCAACGAGGGGGCCGGCACGCTGCTCGCGTGGGCGGTGGAAGAGCACCGCAACGAGACGGCCTCGGGCGGATACAACTTTCCTGCCCGCCTCGAGGATCTCCATCCGACGGAGTTCTGGCGCCAGGGACGACACAGCCACGCAACGGGGCAGGCGTATGCGCTGGATCTGTCGGTGCGGCGTTGGCGAGATGGCGGCCTGACGACGTACACCGAGCAAGCGTTCGAAGACGACGCGAACGGAATCGAGCGAGGCTCCCGCAACGAGCACTTCTTGGCCTGGGGAAAGCCGGTGTATGCGATGCACGACGCCACGATTCTCAAGTGCCGGCGCCTTCGGCCCGACAACACACCGGGCGAGAAACAAGCGGCCGCCAACGTCATTTCGGTCGACCATGGCAATGGAGAGTTCGCGGCCTACGCCCACTTCATGCAGGAGAGCATTCCTCCCGAGCTGTGCCCCACCGAGACCTATGATGACGATGTCCTCGATCCCCCGGTCAGCATTCACAAGGGGCAGTTCTTGGGGCTGGTCGGAAACAGCGGCCGCTCGTCGTCACCTCACCTTCACCTGGTGGTCGCCGATGCTCCCTACTACGAGCAACGCTACAGCCTCCCGATCAACTTCGGCGACGTGGCCGTACATGGAACCGCAGGCTTCGACTTCGACGACGAAGACTTGAATCAGGTCACCTGGGCCGACCCAAGGGCCATGGGGCTCAATCAGCTCCTGCTCCCGAACACCTTGGGGTGGCCACAAGCCGACTTGCCTCTGGGCGCTCTCTTCTCGGGTCGAGATGGAACGTTCTGCGCGACGCGGGAGGCAGGCCAAGACCGCGTCCGGGTCGAGTTCCAGCCGGGGGACGCCATCGACGTCCGAAGTGGGTGCACCGTTGCCGCCGAAGCCGAGGTCGAGGTCCACTCCAACTGGACGCTCGACATCGATGCCCACGAGCGCAGTGGCGTGGGGCGGACCCTGTTCCTCCGCAGCTGGGACGCGCAGGTCACGAACAAGCGCAACCTGGCGCTCGAATGGGTCAAGTTAAGAGATGGCTCGGACTACGTCTACCAAGTCAGCCTCAAGCGGATCGACGCGGGCACCAGCGAAACGTGGACGCTCGAAGGCAGCGGCCACCTGCTGATCTCCATCGGCAAAAATTCGATGAGCTTCGCCTACGGCAACGACACCGCCACCGCCAGCATCGGCTTCGTCGGGGTGGGCAGCACCAAGAGCGCGAAGCTCTACACCTGGAAGAGCGACGACCCGAACCTGTAGCGCGGCGATCGGGAGCCTTTTTGAACTGCCCCTCACCGAAGCCCGACCTTGGAGGGGTGAAACGAAGGGCGGCTTGCCGCCCGCAGTGAGAGGAGCCGAGAGGTTCCCCTCTTGGACTAAAACAGCGGGATATCTCCGTAGCCCGTGGCCTCGTAGTAGGCCGCGGGCGTCTCGTTGTCCCCGATGTTGTCGCTGCTGCGGTAGCCGAGGCGGCCCGTGATGCCACGGCCCCAGCAGCGGACCCCCCCGGCCACCATCGTGGCGCACGTGTGCCAGTTGGATGCGGAGAGGGTGGCGACCGGGTCGCGGAGGCCGTCGCGATCGAAGTCTCCGAGCTCGACGATTCGATCCTCGGCCGGCCGACTCCAGCCGCTGCGGGGTTCGTCCTGACCCTGGACGTTGGTGCCGTCCCCGAGGCGACCCCAGTTCCCGGTGCCCCAGCATCGGACATCTCCCACCGGGTCGACGGCGCAGGCGTGATCCTGACCGAGGGCCAGGGAGACGGTCGGAGAGCCCAATGGGAGATCGAACGGGGGAGGCGTCTCGAGGTCGCACGTCTCGCTCGAAGTGCACCCTGGCACGTGCTCGGGCTGATACCCGAGCACGCCGAGGGCATCGCCGCCCCAACACCGGACGCCGCCCTGGGTCAGCACGACGCAGCTGCGGTCTCCACCGGCGTGGATGCTCTCGATCTGGAGCCCCTGTAGGCCCGACACCGCGAGCCCGGGATCATCGGGACGCGCGCCCCGCCCGAGCCCATTCCCGACTCCATCTCCGATCGCAAACGGAAACCTCGCGACGCCGAGTTGGCCGTGGACGTTGCTCCCCCAACAGCGCACGGAGTCGTGCTGCCCCTCGCTCCCCACCCGAGCACAGGCATGGTCGGCTCCGAGTGCGAGCTGGAGCACGCTCGCCTCGCCGAGCGCAACGGGGCGCACCGTGCCGATCGGCTCGTCGTCGCCAACCGACGCCACGGACCCGTCACCACGCACCCCGTGGTCCCCCTTTCCCCAACAACGAGCCTCGCCGGCAGGGTTCGTCGCACAGGTGAAACCGCCGCCGAGGGCGACCGTGTCGACGCTGAGTGCAAGGTCGGGCAAGGCCCGGATCGTCTCGTCCTCGCTGTCTCCCCAATCGTCGGTCGTGCCCAGGCCGAGTTCCCCGTGTCCGTTGCTCCCCCAACAGCGCAGTCGACCACCGTCGAACAGCAGACAGGCGTGCCGTGCATCGGGACCGCTGACGACACGCATCGGGTCTTGGCCCTGTGGAAGGTCGAGGGCCGGAGCGGAGCGTGGGTGCTCATTGTCCCCGATGTTCCCGCCACGCGTCCCTTGTCCCAAGCGTCCTTTGCTATCCACCCCCCAACAACGAACCTTGCCGGCCTCCGATCGGGCACAGCTGAAGCCGACCCCGGTGGTGACTTCGAGTGCCCGCCCACCGGAGGGATGCACTGCCGGGATCACCGCTTGTTGCGGCGACGCCACGGTGGTCGGAGTTTGCAAAGCCCCCCATGTCGAAGCTCCTGCGGCGGCGCCCAGGATCCCGGCCGCAACGAAGGCTTGCCTCGATCTCCACCATGGTGACGGGTGCCCGCTGCGGACAGGCCGCGCACCGGGCCGAACGGATGCGAGCGCCCGGACCACGCTTGCCATCGAGTCGAAACGATCCCGTGGTTCCTTCGCCAGACATTTTTCCAAGACCGACCGCACTTGCACGCGGAGCGGCTCGGGAACCTTGCTCAGCCGCGGTGCGGGGGGCTCGGCGGTGAGATGCTGCAGGAAGATTTCCTCGAGCATCGACCCGTTGAACGGGCGAGTGGACTCCAGCACCTCGTACATCACGCACCCCAGCGAGTACTGGTCGCTTCGGGTGTCTGGGCCGACGCCTCGAAGGGCCTCGGGGCTGATGTACGACGGCGTGCCGATCAGCTGGCCCGTGGTCGTGAGCTCCGTCGACGCGTCCTGGCCCAAGGCGCGCACCAGGCCGAAGTCGATCACCTTGCAGTGCTCGAGGCCGTCGTCGTCTTGGTGCACGATGATGTTCGATGGCTTGATGTCACGATGGACGATGCCTTGCTCGTGCGCGGCCGCCAGCGCCGCTGCCACTTGGGTCCAGATCGAACGCGCGCGAGCCCAATCGAGTGGGCCGTCCGTGTCGATGACGTCCCGAAGGGTTCGGCCGTCGACCAGCTCCATCGCGATGAAGGGACGGCCGTCCTGACAGGTCCCAACGTCGTACGTCACGACGACGCCGGGGTGCGAGATGGTTTGGGTTGCACGGGCCTCGCGCAGAAACCGGCGCTGACAGCTGGGGTCTCTCGCGAGCGATCTGCGCAGTATCTTCAGGGCGACAAGTCCGCGACGCTTCGAGCGTGCACGCCAGACCTCACCCATCCCGCCTTCACCGAGGCGTTCGATGAGTTCGTAGTCCGCCGGGGCTTGGGGCGCGGTCTCGATGCCTCCCCCCACAACCCGCGCGATGAGGTCCTCTTGGAAGAAAGAAACCGCCTCCGCGGCCGGTGATCGTCGGAGCGCGCCTATGTCCCTTGGCCCTGACATCGGTTGGTTGCGCGAAGTCGCGTTGCTACGGTGAGCGCGAATGGAGTCAGACGTTGAGTTACTCGCGTCCTGGATGGGCGGAAGTCGAACTGCGGGCCAGGAGCTCGTTCAGCGGCACTATCGGGCGATCTACTCGTTCTTCCACACACGGCTCGATCCTGACGATAGCGCTGACCTTACCCAAGCAACCTTTGAAACGCTCTGCCTGAGTGGAACCAAGTACAGGGGGGCCGTCAGCTTCCGATCGTATCTACGCGGGATCGGGCGCTGGAAACTCGTCGCACACTACCGACGCCAACGCTCCCGCAAAGAGGAGTCCACCGGCACGGATGGCTCGTTCGTCCCAACCGTGGGCGAGCGCTCGCTGACCTCGGTGTGGTCGGCCCGTGAACGCGAGTCTCGGCTCGTCGAGGCGATGCGACGGATGACTCTCGACGATCAGTTGTTGCTCGAACTCAAGGAGTACGAGGGCTTCACCGCGCGGGAGATCGCCGAAACCCTTCAGATTCCCCCCGGAACCGTTGCCACCCGGCTCCGTCGGGCGCGCAGGGAGCTTCGCGAGCAGTTGGACGTCCTCGGCCTGGCCGGCGGTCTGGCCGTGCTGACCGGGACGTCCTTGGGCGAACACATGCGGAACGTACGAGGGTCCCTCACCACCCGGCTCGACGCGTGAACGCGGGCGGTCTGGTCCCGAGACTGCCCAGGCGCTGCGAAGGCGAACCGCACTTCTTCTCCCGGTGTGACGGCTCAGATCTGCCTGCCCAACAGTCGTTGCAGCCGGCGCCCCACGGCAGCTAGGCTCTCGCGGACCGCGTTGGGTCTCCTGCCCACCCAACCGACCGGGGAAACTCATGTTTGATCACGTCGTATTCGGAGTCAGCGACTACGAAGCGAGCAAGGCGTTCTTCCTCGCGGCACTCAAACCGCTGAGTGTATCCGTCGTCTCAGAGGGACCGCTCGGTGCCGAGCTGTGCCGCCCCGACGAGAAGTCCTCGTTGTGCATCCGCCGAGTTGAGGAGAAAGCAACGCATCTGCACTTGGCGTTCACGGCCGAGAACCGCCAGCAGGTCGACCACTTCCATCGCGCGGCTCTCGAGGCGGGTGGCCAAGACAACGGTCCGCCCGGTCTGCGCCCCAAGTACCACCCCCACTACTACTCGGCATTCGTCATCGGTCCGGACGGACACAACATCGAAGTCGTCTGCCACGAACCCGAGGCCTGAGCAGGCGCTGCGTCTCCGGAGCTTCGTCCGAAGCGCCCCTCCTACTTCGCGAACAGATCGGTGAACCCGCACGTCATGAAGCCCGTGCCCACGAGGGCCGCGACAATGACCTGCACGGCCGGCGTGAGCATCCCGGCTCGCTGCTCGTCCGCGGCTTCGGTCGACTCGAGCACTCCCTTCCCGAAGTCGGCCCCTTTCTTCGAACGCGCCCGTTCTTCACCCACGCCTCGAAGCGTACCAGGGCCCGGCTAGAGCACCGCGGTGGCGACCAGCGCGAAGTGGGTCGCCGCGGCGAGAATCACGAACACGTGAAAGATCTCGTGATAGCCGAACACCCGCGGCGACGGGTTGGGCCACTGCAGTGCATATGCGATCGCCCCCACGGAGTACAGCACCCCGCCGCCTGCGAGCAGGCCGACGCCAAGCGCACCCATGGTCGCGTACAGATGCGGGATGGCGAGAACGCCCACCCAACTGACGGCGAAGTAGACCAGCGTCCGCAGCCACTTGGGAGCGTCGCTCCAGAACAAGGTGATCGCGACTCCGATGCCGGCCATGACACACAAGGTGGCGAAGAGCGTCCCCACATCCCGACCGCGGAAGACGACGAGGCACAGCGGGGTCCAGGTGCCGACGATGAGGCCGAAGATCATCGCGTGGTCGAGCTTGCGCATGCGCGCGTACCAGGGCGGCTCCCAATAGACCCGGTGGTACATGGCGCTGGTCCCCATGCACGCGGGAACGCTCAGCGCGTAGCCGAACGTGGGCCAGCGGTCGGCGGGCGCGGTCGATAGGACGAGCCAGATGCCGGCCAACACAAACGGGAGAAACGCCCACGCATGGAGCGCGCCTCGCATCGAGGGTCGTTCGTCGTAGCCGGCCGGTCGAGCGCTCACGGTCGGAGAAAGTGTGGGGTATCAGGCGCCTTCCCACGTCATGGTTTTGTGATCAGCGGGAGGCTTCGGCGGCTGATCCCGGAACCTCAGCCTCCCCCGTGGACTCGGCGTACAAGCGCGGGTGTGCCGGACTCCCTTCGTCCGTCGTTACCGAGTGGATGCTGGTCGTCGCGGCGACGAGGGTGCTGCTGCTGGTGGGCGAGTCGGTATCGAGAGGCGCGGGGCGCATCGGCTGCGAGGAAAGACTCAAGCCTCGCGCCGTTCGCGGCGTGCGAGTCGCTCATTCGTTTGCGAACGGGGTCGGACGCGCTCGGGTGTGGCATCGTTGCGCGGCGTGCCATTCGGGCCTCCGCAGCTGCCTCCGGATCCGCCGGCGATCACCGTTCCGGCGGCCCCAGAATCCGACCGGGCGACGGCGGGTGGGCTGGACTTTGCCTGGACGGCGCCCGCGGGCTGCAGCACCGCGCAGGAGTTGGCGACGCAGGTCGAGCGCTACCTGTCGGAGAGTGAATCGCACGCGCTGAGCATCGATGCGACGGCCGAGCCGCGGGAAGATTCGTGGCACCTCAGCCTTGCACTCACCCGGCCCGGTGAGACCACGGTTCGGGAGCTCGACGCGCCATCATGCGAGATGCTCACCAAAGCGGCCGCGCTGGTCATCGCAGTGCACGTCGACGTGGTCGGAACGAGCCAAGGAGTTCGGGAACTCGTCCAGGCACCCGAAGACTTCCTCGCCCCGGAAGACGATCCTGTCCCCGAGCCGGCCGGCGAAGGCGTTGCACCCACCGTCGACTCGAGTCCGCCTCCCGAGACGGTCGCCGTTCGGACTCGCCGGGAAGAACGCGATGCTCGGCGCAGGCCCCCCGCCCGCCGGCCCAACAGCGCGGGGATCCTGCGGCTGATCACCCACGGTGGCGTTGGAGAGCGGCCTGGTTTCTTCGGCGGCGTGGGCCTCGCAGGCGGCTACCAACGCCGGACGTTCCGCATCGAGGCGCAGGTTGACTACGCCATCCCGCGGGTCGAGCGTATCGACGAGATTGCTGGGTCGTTCCAGGCGGTCGTGGGCTCGATGCGCGGATGCTGGGTGTCGAGCTTCGAGCGCTGGGAGTTCCCCTTGTGCGGCGGCGTGCGAGCCGGAGGCCTGCGCGGCATCGCCACCCGGGGTGCAGACGATCCCAGCCCGGCCTGGAGTCCTGCGGTTGGACTCACGGCGGAGGGCGCAACCATCTGGTCGCCCATCCCCGACCTGGGAATCTACGCGGGCCTTGGTGTGCTCGCGGCGCTGCGCCGGCCTTCGTTCCGCGTGGGCCAGGACGGGGATGCGCTGTACACCTCCGCCCCGATCGGACTGCAGCTGAGCCTTGGCGTCGAACTCAAGCTGTTCTGAGGACGCCCCGAAACTGGCTTACGGCTCGGCGATCGTGCAGGTCTTCTCCATCAGCCGGCACGGGTTCCCCGAGCATGTACAGGTGCGCTCGACGACGGCGTCGCCAGCCTGCCACGCCACGCTCCTGCGCCAGATCGTACGCCCGATCTTCGCTGAGAACTCGCGCACGGAATGCTGCACCCCAGCGTGTACTTGAATGCGCTGGCTCTGGCTTGTGCTCGGCTTCACAGTCTTCGAGGGGGACGACAGCTCCCGGGCGAGCAACTCGGCCTCCGTCTTGGCGTAGCCGTTGACCTCTTCCAACGTGCAGGCTCCCGCACGGCACCATCGGCGCTCCGTGGCGCAAACGAAGCCGTCTCCCGCGTCTTGGGTCCCAAAGCAAATCCGATCGGACCCCTCCAGGTGCGTGTCGTCGACGACCCAATCCGCCTTCGCGGCCTCCACGTCGTCGAGCTGTTCAAGGAACGGCGGTACCTCGAAGGTGACCGCGCCCTCGCCCAGAGTCACGCGCTTGGGCGCGCCACCGGGGAAGACGGGGGTATCGATCTTGGCGCGGTCGGCATCACCGACGTCCAGCGTGCAGTCCTGCACCAAACACACGTGCGCATCGCAGAAGCACTCCGCTTCGCGTAGCGTCCCGTCGGTCAAGAACGTGAACACCGAGCGGTTCTGACTTCGGGTTTTTGACGCCTCGGACGGTGCGCCTCGCAACTCGATGACCCGAGCCTCTGGATCCAGGTGCACGGTGTATGCAAGCTGATCCTCCGCCGGAGCGCCACTGTCCAACGCGACCCGAATCTGGCGCGTCTCCTGGACCACCTCGGCGAGCGTCCGGCCGTAGGAGTGCTGCGGCTGATGGTCTACGGAGCGCACATACATGAGCCCGCCCGCTGCGCCCTCGGGGTGCTTCCGCCCTTTGAACTCCACCTTCATGCCGGGCACGGACTTCGAGGGGAGCTGCGCCTCCTCAGCGATACTCAGCGGTACGTATACCTTCGGCACTTGCACCCACGCCCACTGCGTTTCCAGGATCTCGAGTTCGTCATCGGCGCGCGGAGCCTCGAAGCGGGCGTCGACCGGAAGCAGCCCGTCAGATGGCACAGAGAGCGTGCAACGCTCGCGTGCACACCCGACCTCCGAGCAGCTGCAGACCGCCTCCAGCAACACGCCATCGTCACGCAATCCCATCCGAGCGCGGTTCTCCAACACGTTGCCCGAAGGACCACGCATCGTCCAGTTGAGCTCGATCTGGTTTCGATCGGGAACATCGGTCAGACGGAAGTCGCTGCCGGACGGCGCCGTGATCCCGCGCTCCTTCGATTCCAACGTTGCGCGCTCCCGAAGGCCGTCCGCGATCTGGCGCATGCTCAGCCCGCGCGTGTTCTCCAGCTCGGGGTGCTCAGCCGACATCACCCAGACCGTCCCGGAGGCGAACCCGCCCGTGGACTTGCGCCCTTGGATGTCGACCGTCGACTTCGGACGCGTCGAGACTACAGACTGCCGCAGGCGCTCGAGCTCGCTGGACGTGAGCGGAACGAACGCCTCGGGGGCGGTGGCAGATGCCCACTTGGTGGAAATCGCAGGAGTCGGCTTCGAGCCGCTGTCCGGGCCGCTGTTCGAGCCGGGGCCACAGCCGAGGAGCGTGATGAGAGCGAGCACGGCGTGATGTTTCATCACGGCCCTGAAACGAAACGGCGCGATATCACCAGGATCAGACATGCCCGCTCCCCAGGGTAGACGGTGGTGGCCGCCCGCGGTTGCATTTCACCCGCAGTCGCCGGACGCGGCCAAGCAACTCGCCTCGCTGGAGATCGTCAACGATGACCTCGGCGATATCCCCATGGCCCCCCCCGTCACGCGGCCTCTTCCGAGTTCGTCCAGGGTCACGACTCGGTCCTTCGTTGGCGGCGCGTCATCCGTGGCCATGCTTCGCCATCGCCTCGGTGTCGTCCCAGTCCTGGATGAGCACGGACTTGCCGGATCCAGGGGCCCACAGCGCGCCCATCCCTCCCACCACATAGAAGCTCGCGACGCCCGCGGGCTTCTCGTAGCCGGGCGCGGTCGAGTCCAATTTCTCCGGCGACCGTACAAACGCGGTCACATCGTGACCGGCTCGGACCGCCGATTTCCAAGTCCATTGGCCAAGGCCGCCGGTTGCCCCAAAGGGTGTCCACAGGCCTGCTTGCTACGGTTCAGTGAGAGGAACCCGACTTGTTCCGCCGGGAGTGCCACCACCCCGGGGACACGTGTCCGGACAACTCCAGCTGTTCTCCGCAACGCCCTGAGTACTATGTGTTGTGCATGGGCGCCGCTTCCTGCAGGGGCTCGTCTCGGCGTGCCTGCATTTTGGGCCCTCCGAGCTCGGCCTCGAAAACGTCGGCCTTTCGACGCCTCGGGCTGTATGTCTTTGGTAGCTTTGATAGCATTCGACCTGGTCGGCAGATGCGGGGATTGTGTGCATCACTCTTGGTCCTGTTTGGATGTGGCTCGGTTGGGTCGCCCGTGGTCGACGGAGACGACGGTTCATCCACCACGTCCGAGGGTCGCACAGACGAGGCGACGTCTTCGTCCTCATCCGCGACGTCTGAGACGACCACCGGGCTCGATGGTCCGTCTCCGACCTCGAGCGGGGCGAGTTCGTCCTCGACGGGCGAGCCGCTCGAGGGCCTTTGCCTGCAGGGCAAACCGCTTCCCGAGCTCGAAGGATTCGAGTCCATCCTGAGCACCACGGATCTCGATGCGGACGGACATGATGAGGTGTGGCTGTCGCGGGCGGAGTGGAACCCCGCCACGGCAGAACACACGTCGAGGATTCGAGTCGTGGAGTTCGACACGCTAGCCAACCCAGAGGTGGTCGCCGAGGCAGCAGTCGACGACACGGTGGAGGCGCTGCTCGACATCGACGGAGATGGAGCGATGGACGCCATCACCGAGCGGTGGGACCAGAATGGTCAGTGGTGGCAAGCCGGCACGAAGGACCTGGGTTTTGCAGGCCCGGTGCATCCCCTCGTACCACCCAGCTCGTCGGGGACCTGGTTGGACGTCACCGGCGATTCTAGGGCCGATTTCATCGAGTTGTTCCTCGGCGACACGCTCACGGTCCACGTCGGCACCGGGACCGGCAGCACGACACCCGCCGGCTCTACGACCGTACCGGAAACCTCGGCACGGTCCGTACTCGAGGTTCCCGGCCTGGATCAGTTCGTTTTCGCCTTCGACATCCCCGACACGTCGATCGGTCTGGGACCCAGCATCCTGCAAGTCGCGACGGTCAGTGCGGACGGCGACGTCGATGTGATCTCGAGCAGTCCCGAACTCGTCATCCGCCCCATCCACGTCGAGGATGTCGATGGGGACGGCGTCGCTGATGTGCTCGGTCGCTCATCGATCGGGCCCACCTGGAACCTGATTCAAGCCAGCTCGGCGCAGGGTCTGTCCGCGGTGACGCTCGCGGAGGGGCTCGACGGTGCGATGGTCGGTCGGTTTGTCGATGGAGCGGCGCAGCTGGTGCTCGGCGAGCGCGAGGACGGTACGTTCGTCCTCATCGATCTGGAACTCCCCGACGCTCCGCGGGATGTACAAGGGTCCGAGAACTGGTCGCCCTACGGACTGCGAGCGGTGTTGGAAGCGGATGGTCGGCCAGGAGACGAAGTCCTGACGCACGTCGCTCCGCGGGGCCAACTCACCACCTGGGCGTTGTGGCGGGTGGTTCGATGCTGAAGCCCCTCGTCGTGGCCCTCGTGCCGCTCCTGTGCGCGTGTGGAGGGCGCGTCGCCGCGGATGCCGAAGCGAGCTCAGGCACGACATCGAGCGACTCCGAAGCGCCCACTGCCTCGGAAGGATCAACCGAGTCCGACGCGTCCAGCTCGGGACCTCCACCCGCCACCACCACGGGCGGCACCACGCCCCTGGGCAGCACGACCGGCGACAACTCGAGCAGCGGCGATGGGTGGCCTGACGACGCCTGGCCCGAGGAGCCTCGTCCAACGTGCGGCGATGGTGTCGTCGACCCCGGCGAGGAGTGCGACGACGGGAATATCAACGACGGCGACGGGTGCCGTCACGACTGCGTCCCGTCGGCCGCGGTTGTTTGGGACGCCATCGTTCCGGGTCCCGAGTCCTTTACGTGTGCCTACGCCGTCGCGGCAACCGACGCCGCGCGTATCGTTGTGGGTGGAGGCACCTCCGGGGGCGACGTCGACGCCTGGTTTGCGCTGCTCGACGACGCCGGAGCCCTCGTCTGGCAGCGGCGCTGGGACGGCGAAGACGGGGAAGGAGATGTCGTCAGCGCGGTGGGTGACGACGGTGAGACAGCCCTCTACGCGTGGACTAGCGAGGGTCAGGACTCCACGACCATCCCTCACTTGTCTCGCTGGGACGCGGCCGGAGCTTTGCAGTGGGACGCCGAGGTTTCCTGCACCGAAGACGCCCCGACGTTCGCAAGGGCCCTCGCAGTTCGGCCGGATGGTTCCTTGAGTGTCTCGTCGGCCGGCCCCTCGACGGGCTGTCTGCAGCACATCGACGTCGACGGCACGTCCCTATGGCCCGAGCCCCCGCAGTTTGACGACGTCTCGTCGCAGAGCTCGATGTCGCTCGATACCGATACCTTGGGAGGCACGCGTGTCGTCAGCCACCGGGGCGGTGGTGTGTGGCTGCGCCGCTACGATGCATCGGGCGCACTCGACTGGTCGTTGCCCTTTGACCCACCGGTCGCCAGCGCGGCCGCAGCCCTCCTCCCCAACGACCACACGATCGTCGCCATGTCGGACATCTTCGGAGACGCGCTCGTCCTGCGGACGTGGAGCCCCTCGGGACAGGGCGCCGAGGTCTTCGTACCCGGCTTCACCAACGAACTCGATGTCACGGCCGCAGCCACGAACGTGTCCGGCGACACGTTCGTCGTGGGTCAGTTCGAGCAGAGAGCGTGGGTGCTGCGCATCGATGCCGCGGGCACGTTGCTGTGGTCCCGCAGGGGCCTCGAGGGCTCCGAGGCCTACGACGTCGCCATCGCGCCCAACGGTGACATCATCGTTTCGGGCTGCCTCGAGGAGGCGACCACCGCAGCGTGGGTTCGCCGGCTCACGCCTTGAGAGGCGGGGAGGGAACCAGTCCGGCGTGCGGAGGGAAACCAGGTGCATTTGGCGGACCTTGTGGATCTCAACGAACTCGTTCTCCGCAACACGCAGGTCACCGATGCCGGCCTTGAACACCTGGCAAAGCTCAGCGAGCTCGTGACGCTCGACCTCAGCCAAACGCAGGTGACGGACGCGGGACTCCGGCACTTGGCCGGCCTCACCGAACTCCGGTCGCTGCAGCTCACATCGACGCCGGTCACGCACTCGGGAATCAAGAAGCTCGCAAAGGCGCTACCCGCCCTCCCCCCACACGCAAAAACGCCGCCGGGGGGCCCGGCGATCCTCTCGCCGAGGGCTGCCCCGTCGATCTGAGCACGGGGGACGCGGTCTGTGGCTGCCTCGCCGCGGGTGCAGGGTGCACGGAAGCGTCCACCTGCCGTGGAGAGTGCGTCGGGTTCGATCCCATCGACGAGGTTCCCGGAACGTGTAGCTAGCCCGGATCTCGGCCCTGGGCCGCCCGCGCGCCACGTCGCCGAGTCGGCCAACGCCCGCTCAGTTCTTCGCGCTCAAGCGCAGCTCTTCGATGCAACGCGACCCGGGCCGCCTCCCGTCGCGGCCTCGACCAACCGCTCCTGCACGGCGGCGTCGGAGAACGGCTGCGGCCTCGCGGGCTCGACCTTCTGCACCCGTCCCACCAGCACCGACTCGCCGACGAACACGGGGTGCGGCATGAAGTGGACCAGCCAACGTCATGGCGACGGCGTTTTCCCGACAGACACGCTGTCGTGCGATCTCACGGGGGATTGTTGCGGGCAGTTCGACGAAGACCTCTGCGCCTCCGCCCTGCTGCGAGCGACAACAGTTTCGTCACCCGTCGGCCGGGGTGAACAGCACGTCACCGCACTTGGATCCGACGAAAGCAAGATCGTCTTCAGCACGCCGAACAGCACGGCTGAGATCCCGCTTGTGGGCCAGGTCGGGTACTCTTCTCGTCTTCACCGGGAGCCACAGTGCGTTTCTACGTGGGCTCCCTCGCTGTCCTCTGGGACATCGCTCATCTCTGTGTCCGACACATGTCCAGACGGCATGCAACCAGCGCCCACCAAGCCCGTCTTGTTGACTTGCGACGGGTTGTGGACACGGCTCACGGAGTACTCAGCGCGGCCACGGCGGCCGCGTCGCTTGGCGTCCTTGTGGTGGGCTTGTGGCTACGGCTCGCGTTGGGCCGCACGCCGCGACCGTGTCTCGACGATATCCACACCCTGGAGTTCGGCCTCATATCGGCGGCCGTCATGTGGCTGGTGGCCGTAGCGTGGCTGACGGCGCCGGTGTGGGTCGCGTTGTCGGTGGTGCGCGTCGCACAGCTCCGGAATGCGAGCGACACCGATCAGACTGTCTTCGCCGTTCGCTTCGGTGTCGTCGCCGTAGCTTGGCTGGTCGCAATCGGCGATCCGAGCGGGGGACTCGTGTGGCTGCTCGACTGAGGCGATACGCTGCGGAAGATTGGGGCCAACGAAGCCGTGAGAGCTCCTCGCGGCCACCGAGGCGCAGGGCCTCGACGTCGACCGCACGATGGGCCTGTTGGCAAAGATGCCGGTCGCATCGCCCGCGGCCGTCGGCGCCGCGGGCTTGATGCTTGCTGCAGACCACCCGCCCCGCTTCCCCACCGATCTCGTCCTCAAGGATCTGGGTTCTGCCGAGGCGCTCGGGGAGGTGCCGGTTGTCACCGCCGCACGAGCGCGCTTCGAAGCGAGCGCGAGCGCGGGGCGAAGAACTTCACCGCCGTGCGCCTGGTCTCGGGCAAAGCGAGCCAGGCATGACGGTGCGCCCCTACGCGCCCTCGGTGACAACCATCGCCGAGTAGAACGTCGCCGAGAAGTCGCAGAACTTTGGCAGCACACCGTAGTCGCGCGCGGACTGGACCCAAAAGCCCACGTCATTCCCTCCGTTGCTCCCGTCTGCCTGCGCACCATGGAAGACCCGCAGATCGTTGTCCAGATCCAGCTCCAGGCCGAGCCACATCTGATCGCCACACGGGTCCTCGGGCTGGATCGGGTTGCCGATGTTGTAGGGGCCGCACTCTTCCTCGCTCAGCACCATTCCGTACGGAAGCTCAACCGTGTTGTTGTTGGGCTGAAGCACCGAGCTGTTCACCAGCCAGAACTGCTCCCCGTCCGCGAAGTCGAGCTGCACCCAGAAGTCGGGGAAACCCAGCGGTCCGACCTGCCGGTGGATGCGAACGTCGACCGACTGTGCCGCATCCGGAAGAGCGGCCATCGGAGTGCTCTCGATCGTGACCAAGAAGTCGACCTCGCCGCACGTGAAGGGAAGCTCCCCTGCGGTCATCGACGGCGCGAAGGAACAGGTCGCGGTGAGGTCTTCGGGGATGTCGTCGGGGTAGATGCCGCCGGGAACCTGCAGGCTCCACTGCAGCACCAACGCCCCACCGTCCTCGCACACCGTCGTCACGCCGCCGGTCTCATCTCCGGTCTCTTCGGTGGACGAGGTCGTGCCCTCGGAGGTGCTGCCGCCGGTTGTATCGCCCGAGCTGCTGCTGCCGTCGCTGCCCGAGGAGGTCGAGCCGGTGACCGCCGTGGTCGAGCCCGAGGTCGACCCTCCTGTGGTCCCGCCCGTGCTGCCAGATGCTGTCGCGGTTGTGTTGCCCCCCGTACTTGCATCGACGCCGGTACCGGAGGATGTGCTGGAACCAGAACCTTCCGCAGACGTGACGTCATCGCCGCATCCCAGCGAGGCCAAGAGGGAAAGGAAAACCAGATGATGTCCGCGAGCACCGAGCATGGGGCGGCGCAAGCTAGAGCCTCATGGCGGCGGCGGCAAGCGGCCCGCGAGACCACTGTGCGACTGGTACGATGCGCTCATGTCGCTTGTTGCTTGTTCGGCCTGCAGTCTCCACGTGCTTTCCCGTGAATCGAAGTGCCCTCATTGTGGTGCCAAGCTGCGAAACGAGCGCGGGGTGGTGTCACGAACGGCGACTGCGGCCCTCATGGGACTCAGCCTCACGGCGTGCCCGGCCGAGGACGATGGCGACGACACCGGCGCGAGTTCGGCCACGGTGACCACCGGATCCTCGAGCAGCGCATCAAGCACAGACCCTTCGGCGGGCTCGACCTCCACCGACTCCACCACATCGTCAGACCCAAGCACCGGCTCGCTCGAGTCGGACTACGGCGTCCCGTCAACCACCGGGTTCACCGGGACCTCATCGACCGGAGGTTCTGATTCGAGCTCGAGCGGGTCTGGCGGCACCGACGGATCCAGCAGCACCGGCTTCGACCAGCCCGCGTACGGCGTCCCCGACACCACCGGCGAATAGCAGGAGCCTCACGGCGCGCTTCCGGCGGAGCTTGGCTCGTCGTCCGCCGCTGGTTGGGGAAGGCTCGGGAACTCTGGCCACAGCGCTTCGAGTTGGGCGACCCGCTTGCGCATCCTCGGGTCTGCCCACCCGACCAGACGCGCGAGTTCGTAGAACCGCTCTTGGATCGTGTCCCCGCGCTCGATCGGCGTCTGGGGCGACGGTGGATCGCGTTCGAGGTCCACCAAGACGCGGTCGATCCCCCAGCAGGCATCCAGAGCAAGTTCGTGAACCGGACGATCGGCGAGAACCCGGCACTCGACCTGCGAGCGCTTCCCGGCATGCCGCAGCGGAAGCACGCCCTCGTACTCGATCGTGACCTGCTCGATGAAGTCACGGTCGGCGATCCGGTCGAGGTCCGCCATCCGAAGCGTCAGCTGCTGTCCCTCTTCCAGCCACGTCAGCGGAAACGCGATGAACGAGTGGTTGGATTCTTTCCACCCGAACGTCTCGACCCATGTCGAGCGCTCGTCGCCTCCGCCCTCGTTCATCCACCCGGTCAGGATCAAGTCGGCCCGTTGATGTCGGCCGGGCCGCGGCGAGAACGACTTGAACTCCTCAAACTCGACGTCCGCGCGGCACACCACGAGTTGTCCGCGCACCGAGCCCTCGTGGACATAGGACTCCGAGGCGGCAAACAGGCTCGAAGCGTCGGCCACGTGGGTGGCGGGCGAGGCCCCGTCCGTTGCATCGCGGGCGAACCCGGGCGTCCGGCTGAACCACGCAGGTTTTGCGTCGCGCGATTCCCCGGGTGTGGAATTCATGTCGGGCCGCGCATCATCCGAACGAAGCACGGGCGGAGGTGGGGCCGAAATCCACCGCGGCCGTACGCCTTCGGTGCTGGTCGTCGCGCATCCCACGGAGGTTGCGGCGAAGATCCAGCACGTTCGCACGAGCAAGGAACACACGATGAGATCGTCGCACGCGGGCCCCGCTCGGATGCATTCCCGCTTTTCCGCAGTGCTTGCGGTCACAGCGATTCGAAACCGGCATAGACTTGGGGCATGGGAAAACTTGTCGCTTGTCCTTCGTGCAGCACTTACGTCCGCGCCGATGAGTCCGCGTGCCCACAGTGCGGGAGCCGGGTTCGCAACGATCTCGGCACCGTCGGCCGAACCGCCGGCGCGATGCTCATGGGCCTCAGCCTGACCGCGTGCCCGGCAGGTGACGACACCGACGACACGGGCGCCAGCTCGGCAACGATGACCGCAGGCTCCAGTAGCAGCACCGATCCCACCATGAGCAGCACCGGCTCGGACATGTCAGGAACGGTCAGCACTGGACCCGGACCGGAGCCTGCCTATGGCGTCGGCACGACGGATACCCCGGGCACGTCTTCCTCGGGAGGATCGAGCAGTAGCGGAGGCGACACCGACGCGACGTCCACGGGCGACGCCAGCAGCAGCACCAGCATCGGCGGCCCCGAGTACGGCGTCCCCGAGACCACCGGTCGGTAGCGGCCGCGACCGGACCGAGCTCAGCGAAAAAGGGAGGGTCGCGCAGGAAACAGCGCGGCCTTTTCTATTCCTTCGTCGCGAACCGTCGCGGGCCCAGCCGCTCCCGGTCATGCGGCGCCCGGAGATCCGGCCCCTGCCCCATCGGGATGATCCGGCTTGGGTTCAGCCGCTCGCTGCGACCCATGTAGCCCAGCTGGTACAGGTCGACGCGGACGGTGGAGGCGAAGCCGGGCGTTTGATACAGGTCGCGAAGGTAGGGCCCGAGGTTTGGGTAGTCGGCGATTCGCCGTAGGTTGCACTTGAAGTGGCTGAAGTACACCGGGTCGAATCGCACCAGCGTCGGGAACAGACGGAGGTCGGCCTCGGTCAGGCGGTCGCCGCACAGGTAGCGGTGCTCCGAGAGCCTGGCCTCCGCGCGGTCCAACGCTGCGAAGAGCTGCGTCACCGCCTCGTCGTAGGCGCCTTGCGTCTTCGCGAATCCGGCCTTGTACACGCCGTTGTTGATGTCGCTGTAAACCCAAGCAGCGACCGCGTCGATGTCGGCGAGGAGGTCGGACGGCAGGAGATCGACTTTGTTGCTCTGTAGCGCCCCGAACTCGAGTTCGACCATTCGCAAAATGTCTGCGGACTCGTTGCTCACTGCGTTGCCGAGCTTTCGATCCCACAGCAGCGGAACCGAGGCCCGGCCCGTGTACTCGGCGTCGCCGGCCACATACGCCTTCCACAGCGACAGGCCCCGATCCGGGGGCGCACTCGCGAAGCCACTGTCACGACTGAAGCTCTCTCGAGCTTGGTCTTCGTCGGGTTGCAACGCGTCGACACCCTCGTGGAACCACCACCCGCCATCGTTGCGATGCCAGTGCGCCGTGGAAGTCGAGATCACATCCTCGAGCCCCAGCACGTTGCGCGCGATCAGAGTGCGCTGCGACCACGTGCAGTTCCATGCAAGCCACAGGTGATATCGCCCAGGCTCGGGTTGATGCTCCGTAGACCCGTCAGCCCGGATCCAACCGCGGCACACCGTCGGCGTCCGAGCCCAACGACCTTGGGCGTCCGTCGCTGCGACGTCATCGGCCACCCACTCGCCCCGGATCACTTTGCCCATCCTCACCGGTCTAGCGCGAGAGCCCTCGGGCCGTCGACCAGCTCTGCGCAACAGTGTTGTGCGAATCGTTCGGGACCGAGGGTCCGCTCAGCCCGGGTGCGCTTCGAACCAGCGGCGGAGTTCGGCCCGGATCTCGTCCAGGTCCTCACCTTCTTCGCCTTTTGCGGCTTCGAGCGCCCCCCGGGACCGCTCGGCCGCGGCGCGAGCCTCCACCTCATTCCCCGGGACTTTCGACAACGAGTGGGTCAGCTCCAGCCACGACGCTGCTTTCGATTCCGGTGATCCATCACCAGCGGCCCGAATCTCCGCGACCCGGCGAAAGAGCCGGATCTCGGACTCCACATCACCTCGCCCGCGCGCGACGAGGCCAAGCCCGTGCACTGGAAACGACACATGAAAGTGCATCGGGCCCTGGGCCTTCTCCAGAATGACCAGGGCCTTCGAGAAGTTCTCCTCAGCCTTGTCCCAGTCTTCGAGGGACACGAACACGTTGCCCAAGTTGTTGAGCGGATGGGCCGTGAGGGGGTGGTCCGGGCCCAGGCGCTCCTCCCGGCTCGCGTGCACCTCCTCGAACAACTCCTGCGCAGCGTCATTCAAGCCAACGCGCTCATAGGCGCCTGCGGCGTTGTTGAGAAGGGTGTCCATCTCGGGGGCGTACCCGCCGGCGAACGTGACTCGAGCCCGCGTCACCAGGTCGTCAAACCGTGCCCGGGCTTGCTCGATGTCGCCTTTCTTGAGCAGCGTGAACGCCAGGTTTCCTTCGAGCTTGATGCACCGCGGGTGCTCCGAGCCGACGCGTTCCGCACAGCGTGCGATGTCCGCTTCGTACATGTCGATGGCCTGGGCCCAAGCGCCCTGCCACATGAACACATCCGCGAGAAGCCGGTTCGAGCGACGATCGGGGAGGCCGCTTGCGTCGGCGAGCTCGATCGTCTGCTCGAGCAACCGCCCCGCCTCCTCCAAGTCCCCCTCGTTCTTGATGATCAAGGCACGCGCGTAGCCCAGGTTGACGCCGAGCATCGGCGGCGGGTCGGAGACGCTCGACAGCGATGCCTCGGCGTGCCGAATCCACTCGAGACCGGCAGGAAGCTCGGCCCGACGCGCGTGCAGCTCTGCGATGTCTGCAGCGGCGGCGGTCGCCCCAATGGAGTCCCCGCGCGCAACGAAGCCGAAGTACGCGCGTCGGTACAAGACCAGTGAAGGGTCGTACTTGCCGGCATTGCGCAGCACCTCTGCGCTGCGATGGGCAACCCAGGACTGCAGCGAGGGCATGTCGATCGCGTCGGCCCGCACGACCAACGCCTCGGCGAGCGCCGCTCCTTCCTCGTCGCGTCCGGCGCGTTCGAGTGCGCGGGCCCTCGCGAGGTCGTCCCGGATCTCCTCCACCGCGTCGGCGGTCCCCTCAGGGGGCTCGTCCGCGAGCGATGCGGAGGGGGTCTCGCAGGTCTGCACCGGCGTGAGTGCGCCCAGCATCGCGTCCAGCTCCTTCAAAGTCTCGAGGTCTGCTTCGGTGAGAACCCGGGTCAGCGCGTCGAATTCACGCCGCCGCTCCGACAGGCACTGCGCCCTGAGGTCGAACGCCCGCTCGGACTGGACGCCGTGCACTCGGGTCGCCTCGCAAGCGTCCCGCATCCCCGCAACCCATGCGTCCGCGTAGGAATCGACGCGCGCCTCGACCCGCGCCCACGCCTGTGCCGCGAACGTGGCCGACACGGTGGTGACCGACGACTCCACATTGGCTCGGCGGCCGTCGCTCCAGGCGTCTCCCAACGCCTCGCGGTCGATCGGGCACGGATTGGTGCTCGCATCTCCGCCCAGCGCAAACGCGAAACCGCCGATCGCCGCGACCCCGCCCAAGGAAGCCAGACCCACCCAAGCACGGCTTCCCCGCAGACCGCGGTCGATCGCTTGAAGGAGCGACTCCATCGAGTCGTAGCGATCTTTCGGGTCGGCACGAAGCCCGCGGCTGAGGACTCGAAACACCCACCCCGGCACATTGCTCTCCGGCTTCTCCGGCGGCCGACCGTCCAGGAGCGCGACGATGACGTCCGCGGTCTTGCCGTTTCCGAAGGGGCGTCGACCGTACGTCGTCTCGAACATCGACACGCAGAACGAGAACTGATCGCTTCGTTCATCCGCCTTGTCCCCGCGCAGAACTTCGGGAGGAAGATAGGCGGGGGTCCCGACAACCGCGCCCGTGCGGGTGCGAAGCTCGTTCATGTCCTCGGGCGACAGGTCAGCTTCGCGTACCGTCGAGGCGACATCATCCATCGCCCGCGCGATTCCGAAATCGAGCACCCGAACGTGGCCGGAAGGCTCGATCATCACGTTGCTGGGCTTGAAGTCTCGATGCACGAGTCCAGCGGCATGAGCAGCGGCGAGGCCTCGGCCCGCTTGCAGGTACGCCCGCGCGGCGACTTCCCACCCCGGAGCATCTCGCTCGCGCCAGGCAGCCAGGTCGACGCCGTCGATGAACTGCATGACCACGTAGACGCGGTGGTCCTGCTGCGCCACTTCGTAGACGTGGGCGACGTTGGGGTGGGCGACTTTGGCCATCGCCTGGGCCTCCCGGACCAGCCGGGCACGCCCGATGCTGTCGCCGGTGGCGGACGCGTGCAGGAGCTTGATCGCCACCTTCCGGTCGAGCCGGTCGTCATACGCTGCGTAGACCACACCCATCCCACCGGACCCCAATTCCCGCAGGACCGTGAATCGACCGAGCCGTGTCGGCACCGGCTCATCAGCCGTAGGGGTGGACCCCTCAAAGGGCGTCTCTGTGAGCGTCGGCAATCGTCCGCCAGACTATCAGGTTCTGACAGTGGCAGACTCGGGCTCCAATTGCCGATAGCTGGGCTTCTGGAGGCGTTGTACCCAGGCCCTCGGGATCTGCGCCCTGGTCGATATGGAAGAGTGCGCGGTACGCACAACCTTCCAAACCAAATAATCTTCGGTCAATCGAGATTTTCTGACGGATCTCGGAGCCAAACTCCATAACACTTATGTAGTCGTGCCTTTCTCAGGAGCAGCGGAATCCCACGTCAGTCGCCCGGTGCCCATTATGGAGCCGCCGCCGAGCTTCCGTGAGGTGTATCGACAGCACTACACCTTCGTCTGGCGCAGCTTGCTGCGGCTCGGGGTGGACGAGCCCACCGTGGACGACGCCGTGCAGGACGTCTTCATCGTGGTGCATCGCAAGCTGCACGCGTTCGAAGGCCGGGCCGCGGTTCGCACCTGGTTGTTCGCAATCGCGCGGCGCATCGCCCTGCGCTACCGAGACCGGGCGCGTCGTCGCGCCCACGACGAGCCCGAAGCCGACACCCCAACCGAGCTGGGCCGACCCGACAACGCACTGAGTTGCAACGAGGCGCTCCAGCAGCTTCAGGACTGGCTCGACGAGCTCGACGAAGACAAGCGCGCCGTGTTCGTGCTCTCCGAGTTCGAGCAGATGCGGGCACCCGAGATCGCCTCGATGCTCGGGGCCAACCTCAACACGATCTACGCCCGGCTTCGTGCCGCGCGACAGCACGTCTCCCGCCGCGCCCGACGTGAGGCGAACATGGAGACCTATCGCTCCACGGTCCGCAACGTCTCCGAGACCCGGCCAGCCGCCGGTGCAGGGCGTCGTACGTGGTGTCTGCTGGTTGCCAAACTCGGGGTCACCAAAGCCGCCGTCGCCACCACCGGACTCGCAGGACTTGGCGTCACGTCCGGCTTCTTTGGCAAGCTCGCCATCGCGGCTGCCGTCATTGGAGGCACCACCGCTGCGGCTGCGACCATGACCGACGGCACGCAACTGCCAAGTCATGCACCGGCCCTCGCGTCCGCTCACCCGGTCGCAGTCAATGCAGCCGCTCAGCCGCGAGTCTCGGAGCCCACGCTTCCCGCACGGTCCGCAGCGGCCTCGCTCGCGCCCACGAACTCCACGCCCGCGGCCGACGTTCCGCTCGCGCCGTCGATGATCGCGCTGCTGTCCGGGTCGGCGAAGACGCGTACCAAACAGGCCCCCGCCGGGCGGGTTCGGGCTCACAACGTGCAGGCCAAGCCTGAGCCGTTTGCCGCGGAGCTCGAGCGATTCGAGCAGGCCAAAGTCGCATCGCGCCGCAACGACACTCGCGCCGCGCTCGAGCGCATCGATCGCTACCTTCGCGACTTCCCCCGCGGCACGTTCACGCTCGAGGCCGCCGCGCTTCGGGTGCGAACGCTCTGCAAGGGACAGCGTACCGAAGAAGCCCGCAAGGCTGCACGCGCGTTCGAGGCTGAGTTCGGCGCATCCACGCTGGTCAACGTCGACGCTCCCTGCGGATGATCCGCGCGGTGCTCGTCCTCGCCGCGGGCGTGTGCCTGAGCGGCTGCGTCGGACAAGCCGTCTGTATCGGCGATTGTCTCGCCGCAGGCACGACCACCACCGGTATCGGCCCCACAACGGCGCCCTCGGTGACCAGCATCGGCACGACGACGGTGGATGAGACCACCACGGGCGAGGAGACCACCACGGGGGTCATGACACTCGACTCGGGAACCACGGATGACCTGACAACGTCGTCCTCATCCTCGTCCTCATCCTCGTCCTCTTCCAGCGGCACGGACACGGACACCGATACCGACACGGATACCGATACCGACACCGATACCGACACCGATACCGATACCGACACGGACACCGATACCGATACGACGGGTGGCACGACCACGACGACCACCGGTGCCACATGACCCGGGCCTTTCACGCCGAACCGCTGTCTGTCGTCCTCGCCCACGTCCGAGATCGAATTGCTGCGGAGGGCACGGTGACGATCGAAGTCCCCGATCCAGACCTCGGGCACGGTCAGTACCCAGGGGAGAAGAACCCGAACGCACATCGACATCGACCACTCCGCGTCTGGACCGACCTGGCCGACCGTCTCGAGCTTCGACTCCATACGCCTGTCCTGCGCGGCGAGATGATCGCGTTGCGTTTCTCGAAGCTCGATCCCGCGGCGACGCTGCTGGATCGACAAACACGGGGCCCGGGCAAGTACGCGCCCACGTCGGGCTTCGG
>CAJXVA010000067.1 GCA_913061055.1 uncultured Pseudomonadota bacterium | reverse complement strand
TGTGTATAAGAGACAGACCCGAACCCGCGCCCGAACCCGAACCTGAGCCCGAACCCGAACCGGAACCCGAACCCGCCAAGGACACCGGGCGTCCGTTGATCGTCGCGGGGGCGGTCCTCGCAGGGGTGGGGTTGATCGGGAACGGCTTGTTGATCGGTGGGTTGGTCTCCGCCAACAACGCGGTTGGTACCTTTGAGACCGAGCCGGCGCAGCGTAGAGATGCACGGCAGGACATCACGCGTGGCAATCGAATCGGAATCACCGGCGCTGTCGTCGGCGGGGTGTTCACGGTCGCTGGCGCGGTTCTGATTACGCTCGGCGTTCGCAAGCGACAAACCGGCGGAGTTTCGCCGATGATGGATGCGCAGAGCATGGGGGTGCAATGGTCCGGTCGGTTCTGAGTTTTGGCGTGCTGATGCTCTTGGCCGGGTGTGCGATCCCCAGCACGTTGGGGCTGCCCTGCGAGACCCACGATCACTGCGACGACGGGGAACTCTGCGTCGAGAGCATCTGCATGCGCGTGCCTCCGGGCGAGACGATGGGGACGATGACCGGGCCTCCGCTCCCTCCAACCACCACGACCTCGCCCACGAGTGGAGACGAGTCGACGTCCTCGACGACCGATCCATCCGCGACGTCGTCGGTCGAGTCTTCTTCGAGTTCGACCGGCGACCCCGAGACGAGCGGTTCGACCGGTCCGTCCTGCGGCGTCGACTCGTGCACCGACCTCGACATTCTGCTGCTCGTCGACACCTCGGACAGCATGTCCCAGTGGCTCATCCCGCTGGGTAACTCGCTCCCGTCGTTGTTCGCGTTGTTCGACGATGAGCTGTCTTCGGTGTGTTCTTTTCACGTGGGCATCGCGAATGCCGACCGCGTGCCGGACTCGAACACGCCCGAGTGCCAGTACGCCGGGGCGCTCATTCAGCGACCGTCCAACTGCAGTGACGTCGAAGACGCGCCTGCGTACTACAGTACCGAAGTCGACGGGGCGGCCTCGGATGCCTTCGACGCGCTGCAATGCACGATTCTGACCGAAGGGTTCAGTGGGAGCGACGACGAGTACATGCTCGAGTCGTTGCTCGGCGCTCTGAATCCCGTGAACAACGCGGAGGGTGCGTGCAACGACGGATTCCGCAGACCGGATGCGAACCTGGTGATCCTGTACGTGAGCGACGAGAACGACCCGACGCCGATGGATGAACAGGACACCGTCGCGGAGACCTTTCAGCGCTACCTCGACCCGAGCCTGGTTGCGTTCATCTCGGTCGTCGGCGATCCGACCAACGTTGCGCCGGAGTGCGTTTGGGACCCGAACGGCGGGGATGAGGGGACGGGTGCCGAATCTCCGAACGCACTCAACGGGTTCCTCGCGCTCAGTGGAATCCCGGTTGGCCAGCAGGCGCGGGTGGATATCTGCCAGATGTTGAGCTACGAGTTCGCCGATGCGTTCGACGTCTTCACGTCGATCTGCGAGGGATGAGCCTGCGCTCAGAACGCGGGGAGTCCCTGCTCGAACTCCTGATGCTCGAGCGGTCCCCATGCGGCGACGGCTTGGAGCATGAGGCAGCGTTTTTCCTCAGTCGCCCAGTCGCAGCTCTCGAGCTCCGTGCTCAGCGATTCGATCGGCACGAGGCTCTTGGTCCGGGGCCGCATCGCGAGCGAGCTGCGGGCACCGGGAAAGCCCGGCTCGTCCCGTTCGGAGTCGTGGCAGACGAAGCAGACGGTGATGTTGTCGTGCTCCGGGTTGCGGATCCGGGCGTAGGCGGCGTCATCCTCGAGCTGCGTCTGCAGGGGGAACTCGATCTCGCCTTTGACCGTTCGACCCGGGGCGACGGTCTCGCCGAACTCGATGAGGTCTTTGCCCTCGCCATCGATTGCGGCGGTGATGATTAGCGCGTCTCCCGAGAAGATGAACAGACGTGGACTTCGTGCGCCATCAGCAGGCTGCATGCTCGCCTTGCTCTTGGACGCCTCGATGCGCAGCGGCCGATCGAGCGCTTCGAGAAAACAAGCCGCGGTCGCAGGCTGAGGGAGGCTGTTCGCCAGCACGATCGCCTCCGCGATGTTCTGCGGGCTCCCGCTCGCGCCCGGTCCGGGTTGGCAACGCCGTAGATCGAGGTCACCGAACATGTCGTCGGTGGTCGATGGGACCGGGTCGCAGCCGGTCAGACCAAGCAGCAGCAACGCCGTGATGCACGAAGCACGCATTCGCCTCAGCTTGCCCACCTTGACCGGTGCTTCGCCATGCGGACGAAGGTGAGGAGCTGCACGCATACGTTGCTGCCGTCGGGTACAGTCCGGACGTGATCGACGAGCTCGCGTTCGCAACGTTGGGCGGGACGCAGCGGGCGGCGGTGGACTCGCCCGCTGGCGCGCCTCGGGGGCTCGTGGTCGTGGCACCTGCCCTGGGCGTTCGCGCGTCCTACTACCGCAAGCTTTGCGGCGCATTGAACGAGCTGGGTTTCGCAACGGCTGCGGTGGATCTCCCCGGACATGGCGAGAGCCCGGTGCGCGCGCATCGTCGACGCGACTGGGGGTACGTGCCGGTCATCGAACACTACGCGTCCGCACTCCGAGCTGTGCATGCCGCAACGCCCGACCTCCCGAAGTTCATCGTGGGTCACTCCATCGGAGGGCAGGTCGCACTGATGACCGCAGGGATGGACATTCCCGGACTGCGCGGTGTGGTGGTTGTGGCATCCGGATGTCCGTACTGGCGAACGTGGGACGGAGCGGAGGCATATCGAATTCGTGCGGCGACGTGGACGTGCAGCCTGATGGCGCGTTCGTTGGGCGTGTTTCCGGGCGACAAGGTCGGGTTTGGGGGGCGCGAGCCGAAGACGCTGATCGTGCAGTGGGCCCATGCTGCGCAGACCGGCAAGTATGCCCATGGCAGCTTCGACGGTGACGCGTTGCTCGCGAAACCGGGACCTCCGACGCTCGGGATCCGAGTCGAAGGAGACGCGTTGGCGCCGGAGCGCTCCGTCAAGCTCACCCTCGATCGTCTGAAGGCGCGGGATGTCTCCTTCGAACGCTGGAACACCGCGCCCCACGGGGGGGACCACAACCGCTGGCCATCCGAGCCCGGTCACGTCGCATCGCGCGTGTCCGCCTTCGCCGACGGGCTTGGTTGACCTTCACCGCAGCTCCGACAAAAAACGACCGACCGGTGACACCTCGTCCGGGCGCCGGTGTTGGAGTGAGTATGAACCGCCGCTTGCTTGTTCTTGCCTCGCTTCTCGCCCCTCTCACGCTCACCGGCTGCTTTGGCAACACCCCGGACCGCACCGAAACGTTCGACTACGCGGACGCAGTGGAGCGCGTCGAGATCGACACTGGCAGTGGGGACATCGAGGTCCATGTGGAGTCTCAGGCCCTGGAGACGTCGGTCGAGGCTCGCATCTACGGGGATGCGACCCGGGCCGAAGCTTCGTTGGAGGGTGGGGCGCTGGCCTTGCGACACCACTGCCCGAAGCGAGCGCGGCAGTGCGGCGTCGACTGGATCGTCACGCTGCCGTCGTCGGAAGCCGGCCGGATCTACGACTTGTCTTCGGGGTCGGGGGACATCGGTGTGGCCGACGCCGCCGGGGTGTTTGTTGCGCACACCGGCTCGGGCGACATCGCTTTGCACGATGTTCTCGCGACGGACGTTGAGCTCGAGACGGGGAGCGGCGACATCGGTGCGCGCCTCGATGGCGCACCCGAGTCCGTGCTCGCCAAGACGGGGAGCGGCGACATCGGCTTCGCACTGCCCTCGGGCGGCTACCAGATCGATATTGACACCGGATCCGGTGACATCTCGTTGCGCGGTGTCTCCAATGACTCCGGGGCCTCGGGGATCGTGGAACTCCGGACCGGGAGCGGAGACGTCTCCGTCAGAGGCCGGTAACAGCCCGGCATTCGGCCGGGCCCAAAGGGCGCGCATTTGACCCCCATCGTTGAACTCGGTATCCCCATGGGCATGCGGTGGGGACTGACATGGGTTGGGTTGATGGGGTTGGGGGTCGTGTCGTGCGGCGGCGCCGAAGGCACGGATCCCTTTGGGAGTGGGGACGGGACGAGCACGACCACTGGGGTCGGAACGACCGGACCGGGCGAGGTGACGTCGACCGGGGTCGGCTCCACCTCCGCGGATGCCTCGAGTGGCGACGGGCCCAAGCTCGACTTGGCGATCCCCGACTTCAACCCGCCCGATCCCCCAATGCCCAGCTGCCATGTCGTCGACGACATGGATGCGGTCGGGTCCTGTGACGACGAGGCTCCGCCAGATTCGTTCGAGCCCGACGTGCAGTGGACATGGGACGGAGGGACGTCGGCGGTCACGCCACTGGTCGCCAACCTCACCGACGACAACGACGACGGGTCGATCGACCTCTGCGACACGCCCGACGTCATCGTGACGACCAACCGCATCCACGTACTGGATGGTGCGACGGGCCAGGAGCACTTCGACATGGGTCCGGTCAGTGGCACCGTGACGCCGGCGATCGGCGATCTCGATGGCGACGGGGAGCCCGAGATCGTATCGGCCAACAACTTCTTGCTCGGCGCACTCGCGTTCGTGGCGTTCGATACCGACGGCACGCAGCTTTGGACGACCGACGCGATTTGGGAGAACGATCAGGGCGGAGCGGTGGGGATCGCCGACTTCGACAACGATGGAAGCCCCGAGATCTACGCCGACGGAATCATCTTGGACTCCATGGGCAACGTCCTGTTCCAGGCGCCGCAACAGGTGGGGTGGTTCATCGCTCAGCGCAACACCGCCACGATCGCCGCCGACCTCGACGGAGACGACGACCTCGAGCTCATCTTGGGGCAGGCCGCGTACCACCACGACGGCACGCTCTACTACCGAGACGAGAGCATCCTTCCGGGCTACCCCCAGATTGCGAACCTCGACGGTGACCCCGAGCCCGAGATCATCATCAACAACGATGGTGGCATCACGATTCTGGAGCATGACGGCACCATCAAGAACCAGGACATGACGCCAACGGGTGATCCAGCCGGACTGGGCGCCTGGTTCCGTCCCTCGACGGTCCACGATTTCGATGGCGATGGTGTGTCTGAGTTCGCGGTCAGCTCAGCGGAGAGCTATAGCGTGTTCGAACCGAACCTGGTCGTGAACTGGTCGGTGGGTGTGCAGGACGGCAGCGGTTGGGCCGCGGGTACAGCGTTCGACTTCCTGGGCGATGGTGTCGCGGAAGCCATGTATGCCGACGAGGCGACGTTGTTCATCTATGGCGCCGACGGAGCGATCGAACTCCAGGTCCCGCGCTCGTCTCGTACGCTGATCGAGTACCCGGTCGTGGCCGATGTCGACAACGACGGGTCCGCAGAGATCGTCGTCGTCTCGGGGGACAACTGGGACGACAAGCAGACGACGCCCACCGTTCAGGTGATTCGCGACGTCGAGGACCGCTGGATTCAGGCCCGACGGATCTGGAATCAGCACACCTATCACGTCACCAACGTCCGGGAAGACGGGACCATCCCGGCTATCGAGCCGCGTTCGTGGGAGCTCCTCAACACCTACCGGACCAACGCTCAGATCGAGAACGGCACGGTCTGCCAGCCTCCTCCCGAGGGCTAGGTTCCCCCGATCCGGCCGCTCAGTGGCCTCCCGGGAACCCTTGCACCCCACTGATACACTGATCCGCACGTGGGGGATGGTGTCGACGAGGACCGGGAGCCTCAGGACGACCGCGAGGCCGCCGAGGCCGCCGCCGACACGGTGATCGAGCCGGTCGACTCCGACCCGGCACATCTCGAGTCTCAGATGGCGCTGGCCCGCGCCCGTTCCAAGCTGCTGGGTCAGGCCAGTCCTCCGGCTGAAATCGGACGCTACGAGGTCATCGATCGGCTCGGCGCTGGTGGCATGGGCATCGTCTATTCGGCCCGGGACCGGGACCTGGATCGCACGGTGGCCGTCAAGGTCCTGCGCTCCCGCCTGATCCCCGACTCCCAGGGGCGATCTCGGCTGGTTCGGGAGGCACAAGCACTCGCCAAGCTCTCGCACCCCAACGTTGTCCACGTGTACGAGGTCGGCCGCGCGAATGGGCAGGTCTTCATCGCGATGGAGTTCGTCCAGGGTCGGACGCTGTCGAAGTGGGTTCTCGAGGAAGAACCGCCCGTCGCCGAGGTGTTGGCGAAGTACATCGCGGCGGGTCGTGGATTGTTGGCGGCTCACACGGCCGGCGTCATTCACCGAGACTTCAAGCCGGAGAACGTGCTCGTTGGTGACGATGGCCGAGTTCGGGTCATGGATTTTGGTCTGGCGCGTCCCAGCGTTGATGGCGACACACTCACGGAACTGCGGGCCCCGATCGGGGACCTGAGCCCGGGCATCACGCCCGAGTCGATGACGAAGACCGGCATGGTCATGGGGACGCCGGCGTATATGGACCCCCAGCAGCTGCTCGGGACGACCGCCGACGCTCAGTCGGACCAGTATTCCTTCTGTGTCTCGCTGTACGAGTCGCTGGTTGGGCGGCGGCCGTTCAAGGGCTCGACGGTCACCGAGTTGTTCGCGGCGATGCGGGATGGAAAGCCCGAGTCGGTGGAGTTCTCCGAGGGCAAGGTGCCCCGCTCGGTGCAGCCGTTGCTGCGTCGGGGCCTGTCCTACGATCGGGACCAACGGTTCCCATCGTTTGCCGACCTTCTCAGCGAGCTGGAGGCTGCTGCCACCGTTCGTCCTCGGAGCTGGACCCGGTGGCTGCTGCCCGTCGCTGGGGTCGCCGCGCTCGCGACCGCAGGCGTCGCGATGCGGGGCGAGCCGGCTCCAAGCGACAGGGGTGAGGCGGAAGCCGCCGAAGCGCCTGCGGATCCGTGGTCGGCTATCGTCGATGCGACGGACCTGCCGAGCCCGGTTCCAACGCCGTTGCCCGGCGATCCGGTTGGCATGACGGTGCACCGGCTGCGCAACGGACTGACCGTGTACATCGTGCCGCGATCAGATGAGCCGCTCGTTCGCTTGCAGGTGGTGGTTCGCGCGGGGCCGTCCGAAGAGCCCAAGGACGCTCGTGGTCTGGCGGTCTGGATGCCGTATGTGCTTCGCGCTGGGACGGGCCGACTCGGCGTACGTGATGCCGAGGCGGAGGCACCGTTCCTCGCCCAGCAACACGCAGCGCTCGATTCGCTGTCTTCGGCCGCGACGGAGGAGTCGCGAAGAGGCCTGCTGCAGGAGGCTCACGATGCCCATCGTGCCAGCATCGACTCGCTTGCGGTCGAGGACGTTCAGTACATCGCAAAAGAGCTCGGCGTCAGTATTGAGGCGAGCTTCGTCGGCCTCGGGACTTCCTTCGACTCGATCCTTCCCCCCGGAGCGCTCGAAACCTGGCTCGAGGTCGAGGCCGAGTCCATCCGCCGCCCAGCGTTTCGTGGCCTGGTCGGCCAGCTGAACCTGCTGCTCTCGGACCTCCCGTGGATGTACGGCGACAGCTTGCACCTGCAGACCGCCAAGGCGTACCTCGGACAGGCCCACGGCGCGGGGCAACAGATAGATGTTGTCTACGACGACCTCGGAAGAGTTCCCTACCAGGAACTCCGGCGTTTTCACGACACGTACTATCGACCCAACAACACGGCTCTCATCCTCGTTGGAGACGTAAAGCCGGACGGCGTCCTGCCGATCATCGAGGATGCGTTTGGAGACTGGGAACCCACAGCACTCCCGGAGTCGGCAATGCTCCGAGACGAGCGACTCTCCGAGCCCGTCAAGCGCATCGAGGTGACCGCCCCCGCCTCGGAAGCGGTGTGGGTGGGGTGGACACTACCTCCGGCCACCGACGGATCTCGTCCTGCACTCGAGGCCTTGACCTCCATTCTCGATGGTCCCCATGGGCTCCTTCGCCGCTCGTTCGTGGACAGCACCATTCTCGCGGAGCCGTGGGTGATGCTCGAGGGCCGGACGCTCTTCGTGGGCGCCGCACCGCGTGAAGGGAGCACTGCGGCTTCCGTGGAGACCGAGTTGGTCGATGCGATCCAGCGTGTGGCCAGCGGTGGGATCGACGAGAGGGCTTGGGGCTTGGCGAGTGCTCGTTGGCCTCTTGATGCCGCTGCGTGGGACCGGGCTCGACCCGACCTCATCGACCGCATCTCAACGTCGTTCAAGCTGCACCGTGAATGGTCCGACGTTGTTGTTGGCATCTCAGGAAAGGCTCTCCCACGCGCCGACATCGAAGCGGCCGCGGCGATGGTGCTCGGCCGAGACCGCATCGCGATGCACGTTCGGCCCGGGCCACCGTGGGTACCGCAGGAGCCTGGACTCCCGGTCGACGCCTCGTGGCCACGGCCGGAGGGTCCCCCGGAACCGAGTGCATTCGCGGCGCTGCTTGCAAAGTCTCCAAGTGCGCTCGTCGAGCCCCGCTTCCTGAGTGAAGGGATGCACTTCGAACGCTTCGAGTGGGGGGATGCCGAGGTGATCTCACACGCGTCGCGTGGCCCGCTGTATTGGGTCGACATCGGGTTCCCCCTTGGTGTGAAGCACGACCCGTACGTGTGTGATGCTGCCCGCTATCGAGCCCGGGCGTGGCTCGACTCGGGGGCGCTGCCGGGCGTAGAGATCGAAACCTGGTGTACCGCGGACACCACGAACTTCACCATCGTCGGTGTCGCGGACTCGTTCGAGGCAACGTGGGCCGAGCTGTGGAAGCGCCTCGATGACACATCGCTCCCGCCCGAGCTCGTGAAGGAGCGCGTTGCCAGCACACTCCGGGAACGGGCGAGTGCTCGCCAGGTTCCGTATCGAGTCAAACTCGCGATGAGCAGGTTCTTGGCGCACGGGCGGAGAGGGCTCCAACACTCGATGCCCAGCGACACCGAGCTGGCAGCCGCGGACCCAGCTAGGTTTGAGCAGAGCCTACGCCGTTTGGCTCAGACGACTCCCGACATCGCGTTCTCCGGCCCCGACCCCGGGCGGCTCCAGACCGGCCTTCCCGAACCGCGAGGCCCCAGTCCGCTGTCCCCGGTCAAGCCTCCGGACCCGCTGGCCGAGCACACGTTCTACGTCCTGGATGTCCCGGAGTTCGACCGGGCCGATGCAAGGTTTCTGGCGGATTGGGCAGACGACACGCCACGAGATCAACTCTTGGCCGACCTCTACGTCCGGCAGCCCGGCCCGGCGTTCGACGACTCGCGCGCGATGGGGGCTGTCGCCTTTTCACCGGTCGGTGGCGTCAACGGTTTGATCCGTCCCAGCTTCACCTGGGCCATCGGTGCAAGCCACGAAGGTATCGTCGAGATCCTCGAGGTGGCTCTGCAGGACTACATCGATGGACCCAACGCGAGCCGGTACGCGTCCGCCCGGACCAGGGTGGAGACGAGCTACCGGCACCAGCGCTACAGGAAGATCGAGGTCCCGCGCTTCGTGCAGACGTGGTCTTCAACGAGCGATCCGAGGCTCGCTCGTTGGAACGAATTGGGTCGAATGAAACCCGAGGCATTCGCCGAATACGCGCTGCGCATGGGCAAGCGACCGCTCGCGATCGCATTGATGTGCGACGTCTCAAAGACCGACCTTCGTCCTCTACGGGCGCTGGGCCGTGTGGTGACCGTGTCTCTCGAAGAGGCCCTTCGCAACGTCGAAGAACGCTACGTCAGCCCGATGTGAGGTGGGCTCTGGGAAAAAAGGTCCGCGCCCGGGAGCGAGGGTGTTGGAGGCGTGGTGGCACCGCCTCGCCCCCGGGGGGACCGGCGACACTCGGACACATGGGTGGTGACGGCGTCCGGGTCGCGTCGTGGTAGTCAGGGGTTCGACGCGCCCCGCGGACGAAGAGTCTCAGCGTCTTGTAAGCGTGACGTGAGCCGGCTGAAAGCGGCCTCTCAGCACTCGGGCCGCAAACAGAGCAGCGTCTAGAGCCGGAAGTACGATCGGGTCCGGGCCACGCCAACCACGCCCCGCGCGCGGGGCTGCATGGAGTACTCGGCGCCGGGGATCTCTTCGGGTCCACCGGGACGAACGGTCTCGATGCGGAAGTCGATTGCGGGGGAAGGCTCGAGGCCGCGCAGGTATGCGAGGGAGTACTCGCGCGCTTCGTCCTCGTTGGCCGCTAGGACGGTGAGTCCGGTGGTGAAGCCCTGGGCGTCGGTGGGCCAGTACTCGGGGGCCTCGCCGCTCTCGGCCCGGGCCTGGACGGTGAACGTCTCGACCTGGGGGGCCCGGCCGTGGTCGGCCTCGTTGAGTGCGTTGAGCATGTGCGCGGTGATCCAGTCGCGCTGGCCTGCCATGCGGGCGACCTCGCGGGCTTCACCAAGCCGCTCGTTTTGCCACAAGGCCTCGAAGACCTCTTCGCACACGAGCCCGGCGTAGTTGGGGCTGAGGCCCTCGCCGTCGAGTCGGTGGAGCATGTCGAGCGCCCCGTAGAGGTTGGCGAGCGACTCGTCAAAGTCCGCGCCTTCGGCCGGATTGAGCGCTCGGACCAACTGCCACGAGCCGAGGACCGCCAGCGTGAGCGGGCTTTGGGGGTCGACGTCGCGGGCGCACTGCATGGATGCCAGCGCTTCCTCGTGACGACCCATGCGGTACTGGGTGATCGCGAGGTTGTACCAGGCACCTGCGTGCTCGCCGTCGAGGGTGAGCGCGAGCTCAAACCGATCGATGGCCTCTTCGTAGGTGTCGAGGTCGCTCAGGCAGATGCCGTGTTCGACGAGGAGGTCGACGTTGATCGGGTCGCCGTCGAGGTACGAATCGTAGACGCCGGCCGCTTCTTCGAGCCGCCCGGTCCGGCGAAGCAAAGCACCGAGAGCCGCGCTGGCTTCGAAGAGGGTGTTGCCCTCGGTCTCGATCGCGGTGGCTTCGCGGTAGCAGGTCTCAGCTCCGTCCTCGTCACCGAGGCGTTCGAGCACGGCGCCGAGGTTGTAGAACTGAAGGGCACCGCCGGGGGCGGACTCGATGGCAGCTTGGAATGCGTCGCGCGCCTTCTCCAGCTGTCCCAAGAGGTCATAGACGTTGCCGACGGCGATCTGCACGTCGGGCTCGCGGGGGAACTCGTCGGCTGCACGCTCGCCGAGCGTGCGCGCATGGTCGAGCTCGCCCACGTCGCACAGGGCTCTGACCCACATGCAATAAAGCGGAACGAGGTCATCGACGCACAGCTCCGGCTCCCACGAGCTGCGGAGCATTCGAACTGCGGATCGAGCGGCGCCCTCGTCGAGGAGCGTCGCGGCAGCGTCGAGCTGGGCACGGAGCTTCATCGTCGATCTGCTTCGATTTGTTGCACGATAGCCGCCCGCAATCAAACCCCGTTTTCGCGCGGGAGACAGGTCTTCTCGCATTCGCGCCCGCAACGTGAGGAGGATGACGTCGATGGTTGTTCGTCCGTCGTGCCGATCGACGGGTCACCGGAACGTTCCCGAACGTCAGCTTCCCCTACGTCTTCCTAGGTGCGGTCTGGTGGCCGTTCCGGGCGCCTCACGCGCTGCGATGGAGCCATTTTCGATCCATCGAAGTTGGGGTCGTTGAGCTTGACCGGCTCTGGGCATCCGTCTCAGCATGCGCATCACGATGGTGGTCGAACGGGCGTGGTGGATGGTGGCGCGATGCCGCGCAGCAGGCTTCGCGGTTGCGGCCCTCGTTGCATGTGATGGCGGGGGAGGAACGCCCGACTCCGCGAGCGGGACCGGGTCGACCTCCGGGGTCGAACCGTCGACCGGGGCGTCTTCTGACACCAGCACATCGGACGGAACTGGACCTTCGAGCGGGTCGACCTCGATCGCCGAGGGTTCCACATCCGAACCGGCGGGCTCCTCTTCTGGCTCGTCAACCGGAGGGGTTGGCCCCGCGTATCCCCAGCCGGGCGATTGGCCGCCTCAGACCGGCCCCGGTGGACCCGCGGTCGTTTTCGAACCCGGCGACTTGTTCCAGAACTGCGCGTTCCTGGATGGAGGCCCGGCAGACGCAGACCATCACAACCTGGTCGTGATGTTTGACGGCTACCTGATGATGCCGTGGGCGCCCGAGTGGGGCGGGGGCGGAATCACGTTCTTCGACGTCAGCGATCCCTGTAGCCCCACCACGGTCGGAAGCACCACCTCCGGTGACATGCGGGAGACCCACGCCGTTGGGTTCTCGCAGGTTGGGGGCCGTTGGTATGTCGCAACCGCGCATGTTGAGGAGGGGCTGCTGAACACCGGTGGCGGGGTGATGTTCTGGGATGTGACCAATCCCGCACAGCCGCTCCCGCTGAGCACCCTCGAGCTGCCCGGCCATCTCTACCCCGATGCGTATGCGCGCGTGATCCAGAGCTCGTTCTGGCAGGGCGACTACCTCTATGTCGGGGGCTCGGACAACGGGCTGTACATCGTCGACGCCAGCGACCCGATCAACCCCAGCCTGGTCGCGCAAGAGGCGTTCGAGCCGACGCTGCGGGTTGGCCAAGTGCAAGTCGTCGGCAACCTGCTCGTTGCGACCGCGGCCGAGGGACCTCGAACCGTGTTGCTCGATGTCAGCATTCCGGGGGAGCCTCAGCCGATCGCGGGGGGAGACTTCGTCCTCGAGGACAGCGAGGGCATCCCTCGGGAGGCGTACTTCGCCAACGTGAGCGACGGCAAGGTTTGGTACGCGGTCAAGAGTGGCGGGGGCGGCCTGCTCGCCTACGACGTTCGCAACCCTTCCAGTCCGACCTACGCCGGGCACTTCAACTCCGGGGGCAACGGCGGCTACGTCTTCATCAAGGACGACGTCGCAGTGATGGGCGAGTCCAACTTCGCGGGGATCTACGACGTCTCCGACCTGGACAACATGGAGCTCCTCACGCAGCTGGGCCTCGAGGGTGACCTCGACACCGCGACTCCGATTGGCAACGTGATCGTGCTCAGCGTGGACGACGAGGCCAACCCCGGTGAGGCCAGCTCGATCGCGCCTTACCTGGCACAGCCCGATGCCGACGCCCCGTACGTCAACTGGTCGGTTCCTGCCGACGGCGCCGAAGGCCTCGCGCCCACGAGCCGCATCGGTGTCACCTTCAATGAGATGGTCGCGCCCAAGTCGGCCTGGGAAGGTTCGGTCCGGTTGTACGAGACCAACAACCCCGACGTACACGTCGCGGGGATGATCAACGTGCAGGAGTCGGTGGTGAACTTCAGCCCCGAAGGTGTCCTGACCCCCGGGACGCAGTACACCTTCGAGATCCCCGCCGGCGGCATCGTCGACTACAACGGCAACGCGGTCGCCGAGTCCTTCTCGATGTCGTTCACCGTCGCGGGGGGCTGAGCCGTGCGCCGGTCGATCATCGCGGCGCTGTTCCTTCTCGGAGGGTGTGGGGACGACACGGCCTCGGTGGAGACCGAAGGCCGCACGACCGGCGGAAGCACCGCCTCGACCACGGTCGCGCCCGGCGGCTCGAGCGGAACGTCGCAGGGGGCGGCCACGTCCAGCGGCACGACGACAACCGGAGCCGCGGACAGCAGCTCGACCGGCGAGCCACAGCCACTGGTGTCGATCCCCGGCGCGGACCGATACGCCTTGGTCGGCGACACGGTGACGCTCGACGGTTCAGCCTCGACCGGTGCTGTGTCGTACCAGTGGACGCTCGACGATGGGTCGAGGCCCGCCGAACCCAGTGATGACGCGACCCTCGAGATGGTCTGGGACGTCCCGGGCCGCTACCGCCCGGTCCTCACTGTGTTCGATGCGGACGGCAACAGTCGCTCCGAAGACGTGACGATCACGGTCACCTTCGAGCCCACGCACGCGCCCGAGCAGAGCAGCACGATCGACATCGATGACAGCGATCGCGCCGTGGTGGTGAGTCCCGACAGCAACGAGATCATCACCGTCGAGCGCCGCGGCGATCGTTTCTCGCTCGGGGTTCGGACTCCGACGTGCGCCGGGCCTCGCACGGTCGCGTGGTGGGGCGAGCAGGCGGTGGTTGCCTGTCCAGGGGAGGACCGGGTTGCCGTGCATGCACTCGGCGCGGGCATCTCTTCGATCGTTGACCTTCCATGGGGCAGCCGACCGTTCGGGGTGGTGGTGGTCGGCGATACCGCCTATGTCTCGTTGCAGGGGCCCGGGGAAGTCGCACGCATCTCGCTGCGGGGAACGCCGACCCTGCTGGAAACGATGGCAGCCATCGAAGACGCCCGGGGCGTCGCCGTGCTGCCGGACGGGCGACTGGGGATCACGCGATGGCGGTCTCCCGATACCGAGGCCCAGGTCGTGGTGCTGGATCCCGACAGCGGCGAGCGGGACACGGTGGCCCTTCAGTTCGATCCGCAGGTCGCCTCGGATACCGAAGCCGGTGGGGTCCCGAGCTACCTGACTCAGCTGCTCATCTCCCCCATCGGAGACCTGGCGGCGGTGCCCTCGCTTCAGGCGAACATCAACCACGGCGACTTCATCATCGGTGAGCCGTTCTCCTTCGAGACGACCCTGCGTGGCGTGGTCTCGTATCTCGATGTGGCAGGGGACCTCACCGAAGACTTCACGCGCCGGCGCCACTTCGACAACCGCGGCTTGCTCAGTGCGGGCGTGTTCTCCAGCCGCGGCGACTTCTTGTTCCTCTCGTCGCGAGGCTCGCGCGCGGTCGAGCGGGTCGACACATTCACCGGGGCCCAGGCGGGCGCGATCCTCGACGTTGGCTTCGCACCGGAGGGCTTGGCGCTCACCGCCGACGACCGCTACCTCTACGTGGAGGCGTTCATGAGTCGCGAAGTCGTGGTCTACGACGTCACCAGCTTCGCGCAGATCCCCGAGCCCGTCGCCACGATCCCGATCACCGACGGTGAACCGCTCGACGCCGAGGTTGCGCTGGGCAAGATCCTCTTCAACGACTCGTTCGACGTCCGACTGTCCAGGGATGGATACCTGGCCTGCGCGCACTGCCACCTCGATGGGGAGTCCGACCACCGGACGTGGGACTTCACCGATCGTGGGGAGGGCATGCGCAACACCATCTCCCTGCTCGGACACGGTGGGGACGCCCACGGTCCGATGCACTGGTCGGCCAACTTCGACGAGGTTCACGACTTCGAAAACGACATTCGCGGGCCGCAGTCCGGGATGGGGTTGATGTCCGATGGCGACTTCGAAACCGGCACTCGAAGCGAGCCGCTCGGCGATCCGAAAGCGGGGGTCTCGGCGTCGTTGGATGCGCTCGCGGCCTACGTCACGACGCTCGATACGTTCCCGCGGAGTCCCTATCGCAATGCCGACGGTTCGCTGACCGTCGATGCTGAGGCAGGGCGCGTGCTTTTCGAGTCACCGGCACTGGGCTGTACGAACTGTCATGCGGGTCCCCGGCTGACCGACAGCACCTTCCTCGGGCCAGGCGTGCCGCTGCTGCACGACGTCGGGACGATCACCGAGGCTTCGGGGCAGCGCCTCGGCGGTCCGCTGACGGGCATCGATACGCCGACGCTGCACGGGCTGTGGAACAACGCGCCGTTCCTTCACGACGGTTCGGCAGCGACGGTTCTGCAGGTGATCGACTCTGCTGGCGACACGCACGGAATGGCCGCGGGTCTCTCGGAGCAAGAGCGGGCTCAGCTCGCGGCGTACCTTCTCAGCCTCGACAGCGCGACCGACTGACGTGCCTCGGGCTCAGGTCCCAGCCCCCTGCGCCAACAGCATGTCGAACACCAGCCGCCTCGCGCATTGAAGAATCGCGGCTAGAACCCCTCTCGAACCTCGAAATCGGCACTTTCCAAATACGACAGCGCTGTCGTATTTCAGATTCAAGCAGGTGATTCTCGGAGGCTCCCCAAGGGTCCGAACCTCGAACCGCTCGCGACCGAGTTTCGCTGACGATTCTGTAGTCGGAAACACGAGCCCATCCCCCGCGTCTGTCGCTGACGAAAGTTTGAGACACCCCGTGCCGCTCGCGCAATGTCCAGGGGAGCCGTGGCAGATCGACGAAGACGAGCACGAGGGGCCCCGACCCAGCCACGAGCCTGGTGGACGCTGGGAGTTCTGTTGCTCGGCGTTGGGTGCGAGGACGGTGAACAGAGCGAGGGCCCGTCGTGGGTTGTTCCGGATACCGACGGAGCTACGGACGGGTCGGAAGGATCTGGCGGGGAGGGGGAAGGGAGCGGTGGCGACGAGACAGGCGGCGGCTCGACCCAGACGCGCCCGGACGTGCCGATCGTCGAGATCCCCGCCGCGTTGACCGAGCTCCAGGCCGACGTGGATTGCGTGCCGCTCGATGCCGACGAAACCCTCGCTTCGGTGTCACCGCAGGGGCAGGCGTGGCTCGCTCGGGCCGTAGGAACGGGCCTGGGCGTTCGAGTGTTGGATGCGGACGACGGGACTCCCGAGGTTGTCGCGGACGAGTCGCTGGATCTCGGTGCACTGCACAGCCTGCAGGCTTGGGACGCAGGGAACGCGGCGGCGATGACCAGCGAGGGGCTGTGGGCCCTGGATGCGTTCGCTCGGGTCCAAGTGACCTCGCCGGCGCCGCTCGATGCCGATGCTTCGATGTGCGGCGACCTTTCAAGGGACGGCCTGGTGCTGGCCGACGGGGTGTTGTTCGAGCGCCGCGCCGACAACAACTGGTGGCAGTGGGACTCGAATGCGCACGGGGACCGACAGCCCCGCGAGATCGTTCGGTACGGTGGCGACTGTCTCGGTGTTGAGGACACCGTGTGGTTGACCGCCGACGACGGGACCCTGTGGCAGCTTTCGGACACGGACGTCGCACGGCCGGCTCGCTTTCCCGACCTCGTCGACGCTGCCGCCACGCGCGGCATGGTGGCGGTCCTCGAGACGGAGACGCTGTGGGTGGGCCATCTCGAAGACGGGGATGTTTCGTGGGAGGGCTGGTCATTCCCCGACCGAGCGCCCGGCAACGTCACCGCAGCGCAGGGGGCGTTGTGGATGGTGGCGGGGCAAGCCTTGCTTCGCTACGACGGCGATGCATGGCAGCGGGTTCGTCATGACGCCTCCGGAGAACTAGGCCGCGTGCTCGCCCATCCGGGAGGCGCTTGGTTGGCGGGGGAGGCCGAGCTGTGCGCTCTCGCCTTGGACGATGCGTTCCGCGTCGAGGGGGTTCGGCCCTACCTACGCGGCATCGAGTCCGAGTACGAGTTCCGGGTCTGGTCGGGCTCTGCAGAGGTCGTGCTCGCGAGCGTCGCCGGCCAAGACGTTCCGCTCTCACTCGCCGAAGACGGAGCGCACGAGGGCCGCGTGGTGTTGGATGCGCTGGGGTGGCACGAGCTGGTGCTGACCGCCGGCGAGGCTTCACGGACGGTGCCGATCAAGCGGGTGCCGGACACGGTCCGCAGCTGGGCGAACGACATTGAGCCTTTGTACGCGGCGAGCTGCACCGGAAGCGCGTGCCACGGCGGCGACGAGCCCACGTCGCCTCGGGCCTTGGACAGCTACGACGTATGGCGGGACAGCGCGGCGGTGATTCGCACGCGTGTCGTCGAGGCGCAGACCATGCCACCCCCGGGGCAGGGCGACGGCTGGGATGCCGACGCGGTCGAGGTCGTGGCGCAATGGATCGAAGGAGGAATGCTCCCATGAACGCACCTATCCGCGCTCTTTCCACCGTTTCCCTCAGGACCCTCCGCGGCATCGCGGCGCTCGGACTCCTCGCTGGGGTGGCCGGCTGCTACGAGGGGCTACAAGGGTCTGACGCGGCCGTCGACACCGAGCCCGGCGCGAGTGGGCCGACGTCGCCATCCGGCGAAGATACAGCGGGCGAAGGTTCGGACGATGGGTCCTCTTCCGGGGGTGGGCAAGACTGGGACCCGGGCCCCGCGGCGGCCGAGTGCAACCTCGACGAACTGCTCACCCCGGGGGCCTCGGCATCGAAGATCAAGACACTGCTGACCGGTCTTCCGCTCGAGGATGCGGAGCTGCAGGCGGTCACGGCCGACGACGCGGCGCTGCCCGATCTGATCGACAGCTGGCTGCTGCTGCCACAGACGGACGAGGCGTTGGAGCGGTTCTTCATGACCGCGTTCCAGGGGACCAGCGGCAACAACGAGTCGTTGTTTCATCTGGTGGGGGTTCCCGCGGTGGGCGTGTCGGCGTTTGAAAACCCCAGGTCCGCTCGCGTCGACGCGATGCTCAACAAGAACTTCGCCGAGAGCTTTGCCAAGACGGCGGTCAGCTTTGTGCGCGACGGCGTCCCGTTCCACGAGGTGCTGACCACCGACACGTACATGATGACCACCGCGATGATGGTGTTCATGGCGTTCAACGATGACTACATCGTTGCGGACGACCACACCTACTTCGACCAGACCTGGCGCACGACGAACAACCACTTCCCGACGGTTCGTCTGCTGCGCGACGCGGCCCAGCCCCCGCTCGAAGAGGTCATCGATCCGAACCACCCCAACTACATGACGTTCTACAGCTCGAAGATCTCCGAGGAGATAGGCGACGGCTGCGGGGTTGGGCCGGTCATCACCGTCAACACGACCCAGCAGGTCCCCGGCGAGTGGGAGATCGGGAACACCAGCAAGATCGCCTACTACATCTTCGACGCGATGGTGCTGGGTCGGGTGGAGAACGTGCGGCGCTACCAGGACCCCAACTGCACCAGCGGCGGGGCAGGCTCGGTGGGCGAGCCCCTGTTGGCGCGTTCGGACTTCACCGACTGGCGACCGGTCACGATGTCTCAGCCAGGCGTTGGGGAGGACGCGACGTACTTCTACGAGGTGCTCGACCTGCGGGCGTCGAACGAACTCAAACTCCACGCGGAGAAGGCCGGGTTCCTCACCCACCCGGGCTTTCTGTCCACGTGGCTGACCAACGAGGACAACTCGATGCGCGTCATCATCAACCAGGCGTTGATCGTGGCACTGGGTGGGAGCTTCGATGGCGAGACGGTGACGGACTTCACCTCCGAGGCGATCAACGCCGACCATGCCGCGCCGGGCACGGAGTGTTTTGGCTGCCACCAGCAGCTGGACCCGATGCGCGACTTCTACCGAGCCTCGTTCTCCAACCACTACAGCCAGCAGCTGGACCCCGAGCGCGCCGAGCTGCAAGGGGAGTTCATCTTCGGCGAAGTGCAGGCCTCGGGCGTGGGCGTGGGGGCGCTGGCGGAGATCCTCGCGCAACACCCCGACTTCCCCGGTGCCTGGGCGCAGAAACTGTGCTGGTTTGCGAACGGCGAAGCGTGCCCCGAAGGCGAGGAACTCGACCGCGTGGTCGATGCGTTCATCGGTGCGGACTACGACTTCAAGGTCCTGGTGCGAGAGCTGTTCTCGTCGCCGCTGGTTACGGGCAGCGAGTGTCTGGACGAGGGCCAAAGCGGAACGCGGGCCATGATCACGCGACGCTCGACGTTCTGCCACGAGATGTCGGTCCGCCTAGGGATCGACGACATCTGCGCCTTGGGGACGCACCTCGAGGACGCGACATCGTTGCAGCGCGACGTGGCGACCGCCGCCGCATCGATCCCCGACGACGCGTTCAGCCGGTCGGTGGTCGAACCCATCATCATCGCGGAGACAGGCTTGTTCACGCGGGCCAACCGAGAGGCGGCCTGCGACATCGTCGCGCAGGATGGGTTCGCGCTGGCCTTTGGCGAGCTGAGCCGCGACGAGGTCCTCGATGCGTTGGTCGCTCGGGTGATGGGGCTGCCTGCTTCGGACGAACGTCATGATGCGGCACGAGACATCCTCGATGACCACGTGACCGATGCGGTGGCCGCCGGTGAGACCGAGCTCGTCGCGCTGCAGTCCGCCATGGCCCTGGCGTGTATGGCTCCCGGCTCGACCGGCGTTGGATTTTAGGAAGGACCTGGCAATGGCACGACGCAAACCCGCACTCGAATCACGCCGACGTTTTCTGCACGCCATGGGGGCGACTGGGGGCAGTGCGCTGCTCGCCTCGCTTGCGACCGGCATCCCGGCGCAGGTCCTGCTCAACCCACTGTCCGCATCGGCGGGGCAGGATCGCGCCGGCAAGGTGCTGATCATGTCCTGTGATGAGCGCGGGGGGCCGGTCAACACGAACGTGCCTGGTACCTACGAGGTTGGCCCGACGGAGATCTTTCATCCGCAGTCGGACACGATGGCGCCCACGAGCATGATGCTCGGCGACCAGGCCTGGACCGCGGCGCGGCCGTGGGCCGAGCTTCCGCAGACGATCCTCGACCACACGTGTTTCCTGCACCACGCCACGTACACGCCAGTTCACGGTGAGCACGGACGCGTGATGAAGCTGATGGGGGCCGCCGACAAGAACGACATGTTGGTGTCGCACTTCGCTCGCGAACTGGCGCCGATGATCGGGAGTGTGCAGTCCGACCCGATCAGCCTGGGCGCGCGCGGACCCGAGCTTCTCAGCTCTGCGGGGCGGCTCTTGGGCAACGTGACGCCCACATCGGTGGCGCAGGCCCTCGGCGGCGTCGAAGGGCCGTTGGCAAATCTTCGCGACCTTCGAGACGAGTCGATCGACCGCATCTACAACCTCTACAAGGAGCAGGGCACGCCCAACCAGCTCACGCTGTTGGACTCATGGGCGCGTTCCCGCGATGACGTTCGCAGCGTCAGCACATCGCTTCTGTCGCGGTTGGACGGGATCTCGAACGACGGCGAGGAGATGCAGGTCCGAACCGCTGCCGTGCTCGCCGCGATGAACATCTCACCGGTCATCACCGTGCACCTGGACTTCGGCGGCGATACGCACACCGACTCGGGACTGGCGCTCGAGACCACGAAACACCCGATCGCGATCGGCAACATCCGCCTGCTGATGGAAGAGCTCGCGGCGCTCGAGGCCGAGGGCAGCCTGCCGAACGAGGTGGTCTTCGCCACGCTCAACGTCTTTGGCCGCTCCCTGAAGAAGGAGGGCTACTCCGGCCGAGACCACCACGAAGCGCATCACGCGATGGTGCTGATGGGCAACGGCGTGGCACCCGGAGTGATTGGCGGCGTCGCACCCAACCGCGACAACAGCGAGTACATCGCCCAGGCGATCGACTCGACCACCGGCGCTGGCACGGCGGACGGAGACATCCCGTTCGAGGAAACGCTGGGCGCCGCGGGCAAGACCTTGGGCAGCCTGCTGGGCATCGACCGCGACCGACTCGACGAGGTCATCCTGACCGGCAAGGTCATCGAGACCGCCCACGCCTGAGGTCTAGCCGGCTCTCTAGTCGGTCAGTTCTGAAGTTCGTTCCGGGTTCTCCGAGGAGTTCGGAGCAAGAGAGCGAAGCGTCCCGGAGGGATGCGTAGCGGAAAAGACGGAAAGAACCGAACGCAGGCCTGACCAACCGAGGGGTTCGGAGGCCCCCCACACCCGTAGGGGGGCGTGGAAACCCGGCACGGATTTCAGGCATGAGGTACTAGGGGCAAGCGCTACCCGGCGAGCCGCAGTAGCCGATACAGACGCAGACCTGGCTGCCGCTGCATTGCGTTCCGCCCTGACACGACCCGTAGTTGCCCCACGAGCACGTCTGGCTGCAGGTTCGCGTACGGGAGCCGCCGCCACAGTTGGCGCAGTTGTTGTCGGTCTGGGTCGCGCCCGGCGAGCATGTCCCTTCTCCGCTGCAGCTGCTCCATCCGCCCCAGCCGCAGCTACCGTTGCAGGTCCGGGTTCGGGTCCCGCAGTTGCCGCACGACTCTTCGTCGACCTCTCCAGGCGCGCACGTGCCTTCACCGGTGCAGCTGCCCCAACTGTTCCAACCGCAGCTTCCGCTGCAGGTCCTCTCCCGCGTCCCGCAGTTGCCACAGGCTTCTTCTTCGGAGCCTCCGGCCGCGCACTCGCCCTGGTTGTTGCAGCTGCCCCACGCGTTCCAGCCACACGACGCGCTGCAGGTCCGGTCGCGGGTGCCACAGTTGCCGCAGCCTTCGCTGCCGACCGCACCCACCGCGCAGGCTCCCTCTCCGGTGCAGCTGCCCCACGCATCCCAGCCACAACTCGCGTTGCACACCCGCTCGCGGGAACCGCAGTTGCCGCAGTCTTCGTCTTCGGTGCTCGAGGCGGCACAGGTGCCTTCGCCCGAGCAGCTACTCCAGCCGCCCCAGAGGCAGTCGGGCGTGCAGGTGCGAGTTCGGGTCCCGCAGAGACCGCAGGACTCTTCTTCAACTTCGCCGGCCGCACACGGGGCTCCGTCGCCGCAGCCCGACCCGACGCAGTCTTCGATGTCGAAGCTGCAGTCGCTCGCGCAGGCCAGGGTGCCGCCGTCCTCGAATCCGAGATCCGCACACTGGTTGTTGTTCAGGTCGAGTTGGTCGCAACTCTCGCTGCCCTCCTGCGCACCGTTGCCGCAGGTGTTGCAGCCCGAGGTGTCCAGCGTGCAGTCGGCGTTGCAGGAGACGTCACCTTCGGCGAAGCCTTCGCTGGCGCAGGTGTTGCCTCCGAAGTCGGCGGCGTCACAGTCTTCGGCTCCGCTGGCAGTGCCGTCTCCGCAGGTTGAACAGTTGCTGGTATCGAACGAGCAGTCGGCAGCGCAGCCGAGCGCGCCGGCCTCGAAGCCGAGGGACTCGCAGCTCTGTCCGGCGAGGTCTGAGCTGTCACAGGCTTCGACACCCTCTCGCTCTCCATTGCCACAGGCTGCGCAGCCGGAGGTGTCGACCACACATCCGGGAAGGCAGCCGAGCTCACCATCCTCGAAGCCAACGTCGGAGCAACCCAGCCCACCGACGTCGTCACCATCGCAAGCTTCGGGCGGGGTGATCGATCCGTCGCCGCACGCGGAACAGCTGGAGAATTCGACGCGACAGTCGTCGGTGCAGCCCAACGGTTCGGTGGGCTCTCCCAGGCCGACGTCGGCGCAGTTGTCCATGTCGCCAAACGCGTCGCCGTCACACTCTTCGCTGCCATCGACCGCCCCGTTGCCACACTGGTTGCACAGGCTCACGTCGAGCGTGCAGTCCGGGTTGCACCGGAGGTTGCCATCGGCGAACCCTTCGCTGGCGCAGGTGCTGCCGGCCAGGTCGGCGGCGTCGCACGCTTCGTCCGCTTCTTGAACCCCGTTCCCACACTCGGAGGGCTCGATGTCACCCCCCTCAGTTTCTCCACCGGTCGGCTCGCCGCTGTTCCCAACCCCGGTGCCGCCGCTCGCTTCCCCGGGCGGCACGCAGAGATCGGCCAAGCCACCGGGCGCGAGTTCACCGTACCGACGACCCGACGCGCACTCCGCATCGGGAAAACTGCAGTGTCCTGTGGCTTCACACGTGCCCCCGTTGGCCCCGTTGGCGCACGAGCTATCGTCCAAACACCGAAACACAGCCGGTTGCGTGCAGGAGGTCAGCACCAACGCGAACAACATCCAACACAACCGCTCCACGCCTAAGATGATGCCACGAACGCGCGCGCCGCAGCGGGTGCTTGCGGGTTTCCCCGCGTATCGGATACCGTAGAAACATGCGGATGGGATTGGGACTTCGGCGGCATGTATGGGTGGGTGTGCTTGCGCTCGGCGGCTGTGGTGCTGCATCGGCACCTGAAGATTCGAGCGGTGATGGCAGTGGGCTCACCGGGCTTTCCTCGGCGACGGCGACGGACAGCGGCTCAGGCGGCGAAGCTGAGAGCGACAGCCAGAGCGAAAGCGACAGTCAGTCCGGCGAATCTCAGGGAACGAACCCATCCGGGACCTCGGGCAATACGTCGGGAAGCAGCGAAACCGACGACGACGACGGACCGAAGTTCGACCTCCCCAACCCGGACGGTGGCAGCGCTTGCGGTGGCACCAAGGGCGGCGGCGGCGGCGGCGGTGGGGGTTCCGGAACGTTCTCGTACATCTGGATCGCCAACAGCGGCCAGGGCGCGGTCTCCAAGATCAACACCCAGACGATGGTGGAAGAGGGGCGCTACCTGACCCGCTCCGACGGCGCCGGTTCGCCCTCGCGCACCTCGGTCAACCTCAACGGCAACATGGCGGTCGCCAACCGCAGCGGTGGCATCACCGCCTACTGGGCCAACCCGGAAGACTGCGACCCGATGGCCAACGGCGTGCCTGGCTTGCAGACGTCCACCGGGGCGGCGGACATCTTGCCCTGGGGTGAGGATGACTGCTTGCGTTGGTCCACCCCGATCAACGCGTCTTCGAACCGCCCGGCCGCATGGGCACCGGGCGTGTGGAGCGATTCGGAATGCCGCTACGTCGACAACAAGTTCTGGACCGCCGCGCGCGGGGGAGACGACGCTGGCACCCGCGTCATGTTGCTCGACGGCGAGACTGGCCTCGTCGAGGAGACGATCCAGATCCCGGAGTTCACCAGCATTACCTACGGCGGCGCGGTGGATGGTGACGGAAACTTCTGGGGACACCAAAGCGGTGGCAGCCAGTTGTTCTTCGTCGACCGCGAGACGATGCAGTACCAGATCTACACGGGCCCCGGCGACAGCTACGGCATCGCGGTCGATGACAACGGGTTCCCCTGGACCTGCTACCTCGGCGTGCACCGGCTCGATCCCGCCACTGGGATCTGGGAGCACAACAACACGCTCAACAGTTCGTACGGCGGTTGCATGAGCGATGGCAACGGCACGATGTGGCTGTCCCACAACCCCTTGTTGGGCATCGACATCAACACGATGCAGCAGGTGCAGAGCATCCCGATCCCGCAGGACATTCACGGAGTCAGCATCGACTTCGACGGCTTCGTGTGGGGTGTGCCCATCAACGGAAGCGTCGCCTACCGCATCGATCCGGTGACACAGGCCATCGACACGTTCACCGGCCTGGTCACGGCGTACACGTACAGCGACATGACTGGATTCGCGCTGGCCAACGCCGGCTCGCCGAGCAAGTAGTCGGGCGTGCGAGCCTGCGGGTTCGCGAAGGCCGGACCGAAGAGTCGACTGACCGCAGGTCGGACTCCTCGGTTCGGTTTTTTCGTGCGGTCTGGAGGTGCTCGGCTCCGGCGGGCCGTGAAGCTCGCGTCTTCGCTTCCGGTTGTATTCCGCCAAAAGAGGCGTTGTACGACCGGGCAGCTTGGATGTTCCCGGCGGTGCGAGTCGGACCGGATCCCCGCCGGACGCGCAGGTCAGCCGCGTGATTGCACCATCGGCGGAGCAATTTCTTCCAAAAACTCGGAAGCAGCCCATGTCCTGGTGTCCCATACTGCACACCATGCGAGGACATCGGAGTACCCCACGCACATTGGCAGCCGTTCTGGCAGCCGCAGTCGGATTCGTCGCGACCCCAGCGTTGGCGACAGCAGTAGCCCCGGCCCCGGAGGCAAAGGCGGCAGCGCAGCAGGAGACCAAACAGGTCGCCAGCATCAAGGTCGAGATTCGCCAGGAGAGTGGCGAGGTCGTCAAAGGCTCGACCCAGCTCGAGTGGAACGAGGACGGCACCCTCTCGATCGAGCAGGACGGAACGGACCACAAGCTGACGCTCCGGGTCGAGCGTGAGGGCAACAGCAAGAAGGTGAACATCACCGTGGGCTACAGCCGCGGCGGTCAGGACATCGTCGCGCCGTACGCGTTCGACGCCAAAGTGAAGAAGCGCGAGGTCGTGCGCATCGAGGGCAACCTGGCGATCGCCGTCACGGTCACGCCCACGAAGGTCGCCGCCGCGAAAGAAGACAAGGGCGAAGACAAGCCCAAGCTGGACCTCTCCGGCGACGCTGACGATCCGCTTGCGGGTCTCGACTGAGCCGAATCTCGACTGAGCCGGAAGTGCCCGTCCGCGCAAGCTTCGCGCGAGAGGTTGCCATGGCTCAGCGGCGCCTCATGTTGCGGTCATGGGTCGCGCCAAGTCTGCTTTCGAGCGCGCATGTCCGCAGTGTGGGCAGCGCAACGGGATTCCCGCCAATCACGTCGCGGACGTGGGGCGTTGTGGCGCATGCAAGGCGGACCTGCCGGCAGCGTCCGCACCCATCGATGTTTCGCCGTCGGAGTTAGACAAGCTGATCGCTGGCGCCAAGGTGCCCGTGCTCGTCGACTTCTGGGCGCCGTGGTGCGGGCCGTGCCGGATGGCAGCTCCCGCGGTCAAGCAGGCGGCCTCGGCCCTCGCGGGCAAGGCGATCGTGGTCAAGATCAATACGCAGGACCACCCCGAGCTGGCTCAGCGCTACAACGTGCGAGGCATCCCAATGTTCGCGGCGTTTGAGGGCGGTGCGATGGCACGCACGCACACCGGAATGGCTCCGGCGGGCGAGCTCCAACGACTCGCGCTGGGGTGACCGACCCGTCGAGCGTCCGGTCGAGCCGTCCAACGTCGACGCGAGTCCGTTCGGACGATCCGTCAGCGCCGACAGGCCACGTCGGTGACAACATGCAGGAGGACTCCGAACCGCGTAGTTGCCCTTGAAGACGCCAGGCGCCCAGACGAAGAAGCGGCTCTCCATCGCCGCCGCGTTGATGCTCGTTGGCGCGGCCGCCTTTTTTTGGGCAAGGCCGCCCGAGTACCCGCCGGTTCGGGTCGGTCCCGGTGTCGTCTTATGGGTGCCCGATACCGCCTCTGCGCGACCGTCCGAGTACTGCTCCTGGGACCTCGGCCAAGAGCGCTGGGCCAAGCCTCAGGAACTCACCATGTTGGGGGAAGAGATCATCGGCAGCCGTGGCGATCTCGTGCGAGTCCGACGAGGCGGCCAGGTTGGGTGGATCTCGGGCAGCGCACTCGACCCGGAGCAGCGTGCATTCCTGGGAACGCTGGCAGCCTCCTGGCGCTCGAGCTCCGACGACAAGCAGGGGTGTTGGCATGTGCACCTCGACCACTTCGACGACGCCAGCCGAGTGTTGGCCTCATCGCCAGCGGCCCACAAAGCTCTCGCGGACCTGCGGGGCTTCCGGTATCGAAGACTGTCGCCCGGGTACCTCGAGGGTTGTCAGATGAATCGACGACGCACGCTCTACGAGTGCGGGTTGGACATGACCTTCGGCGAGGGCGCGCGCATCGACTCGACGGGAGTCAACCTCGGCAACGACGAGTACCACCTGGTCGGGCCCTGGACGCAGGATGGGAGGGCACCTCCTGCTCGGCCATGAACTCACGCATGTCTGCGAGAGCGAAGCTGAGCGATCGTAGGGTCGTTGCTCGAGGTCCGACCGCCTTTTGGCGCAAATCTTTCGGAGGCTCGGCCCCGACGCGACGCCAGTGTGTTGGATGAGATGACATCGCTACCGCAGGCCCCCAACGATACCAAGAAGCTCTTTCGCGACTGCGGCACGTGATCGCAGACCTTCGGTCGCGTGCTCGACCGAGAGTTTGGCCATCCCACAGACGTCCATGAGCGGGCGCTCTCGCGGCTCGCGGGGGGCATCGCCAACAAAGGCCACCAGTGCGGGATGCTCTGGGGGGCGACGATGGCGGTGGGCGCAGAGGCCTCACGCCGTTGCGACGAACCGGAGGAGGCCGTGGGGCTTGCTCTGGCGGTGACCCGCCAAGTCGTCGCGTCGTTCGAGGACCGCAGTCACACGATCGACTGTCGGGATGTCACCGGTCGCAACCTCGACACGTTTCGAGGGCTGGTCGGGCTGATGTTCGACACGTTCCGCAAAGGCATGGACAACAGCCGGTGTTTCGTCCTGGCCGAGGCATGGACGCCCGAGGTGATCGAGGCCGCGCGGGGTGGACTCGCAGATGAGCGCGCGCATGGGCACAAGTCGCGAAGCTGCGCCTCCGAAGTCGTCGCGAAGATGGGCGGCACCGACGAAGAAGCGGTCATGGCCGCAGGCTTCGGCGGGGGATTGGGACTCAGCGGCCACGCGTGCGGTGCCCTTGCTGCGGCGATGTGGATGAAGGGGCTGCAGTGGTGCCGTGCGCATCCTGGGAAGTCGCCGGGCCCGTGGACTGATACGGGGGACAAGCACACGCTTGCGGTGTTCACCGAGGCGACCGCCGGAGAGTTCTCGTGTCGCACGATCAGTGGGCGCTCGTTCGACAGCGTCGATGCGCACACGGAGTTTGTCGAGGCCGGTGGGTGTGGAGCGCTGATCGAAGCGCTCGCCGGATCCTGATCCAGGGCGGCTAGCCGACCCGGGGCGCCTGGGCGAGTTGCGTCACGTTGAAATGCTCGGCCGAGACGTTGCCGGTCTCACCGACGCTGACTCCGGCGGCCTCGAGGGCGTCGACGAGCGCGGTCAGCATCTCCGACTTGCGCCCCGGCGCTTCGAGCCGATGTTCGATCCAGACGTAGCAGCGATAGTGAAACGCATTGGCTCCGATCTCGGTGAAGTGGACCGCGACCGGCTTTGAGTCCAGACGCCAGGGCAGGGCCTCGAGGGTCTGCTGCATGATGTCTACGGCTCTCGCCCGATCCGGGGAACCATCGAGCTTGACCTCGACCTCGATCCGCGCGGCTTCAAAGCGCGAGTGATTGATGAGTTCATCGTCCACGGTCCTCGTGTTGGGCACGTAGACGACTGCGCCGTTGGAGAAGCGGACACCAAGGCTGAGCGACCCCTTGCGGACGACGGTTCCTGGTCGGCCCGTCACCTCGACGACATCCCCGACCCGGACGACGTCGTCGATCCCGGCCAAGAATCCGGCGATGAGGTTTTGCCCAACCGGCGTAAACACCAGCGCGGCCCCGAGT
>CAJXVA010000066.1 GCA_913061055.1 uncultured Pseudomonadota bacterium | reverse complement strand
CAGCGTCAGATGTGTATAAGAGACAGGCTTCAGGGCTGCGTCGGCGCCCGTTTCGAGTCGTGCGAACGCGCGTCCGCCCACATCGGGGACGTGCACGCTCAGTCGCGCCCATCGGCCGCTGGTTTGCGGTGGCCGAACGCCGCGAACGTCGGGGAGGGCGGCGAGGGCACTGCGAGCTTCGAGGAGTGCGGGGGCGTCCGGCTCCCACGGACCCTCGGATTCGAGCTCGACCTCGAGGGTGAGGGTTCCGCCCAGCTCGGCGTCGAGGTGGGTTGCGGCGCGGCGAACCGGGTGGTCGGATCGCAGCAGCGCCCCGAGGTGATTGTCGACAACCACGCTCTGTGCGGCGGGGATGCTTCCCAGTCCCAGGCCCAACGCCACGGCAAGGACCCAGGTCGGGCGTCGCGTGCACGCCAGGGCGAGGCGGCGCAGTCGGGCGGAGCCCTTGGGTGCGCCGGCGCCAACATCGACCCGGCTCAGCACGGCCGGGAGCAGCGTGAGCACGACGGCGTAGCTCCCGACGACGCCCAGCGCCGCCCAAAGGCCGAAGGCCCGGAGCAACGGGAGCTCGGCCACCAGCATGGAGGCGAACCCCACCGCGGTGGTGACGGTGGTCAGCAGGCACGCGAACCCGACGTCGCCGAAGGCCTCCTTCAAGACGATGCGACTGGTGGCGGGACGGTTTCTCTCGGCGGCCACGGCCCGGACGCGGAAGACGACGTGCACGGTGTCGGCGACCGCGATGATCGGAAGCAGCGTGAACAGGGCTTGGGTCAACAGGCCAACCGGCGAATCGGTCGCGCCCATCAGCCCCGCGAGCAGCAGCGGCGGGACTCCGGCTCCGATCGCTGCGACGAGGGCGACTTGCATCCTTCGCGTGGCGAGCCACAGCCCCGCGACCGCGACGAGCAGCGCCAGCGGGCCAAGCCGGGACTGATCGAGCACGGTGAGCTCGAAGAACGCGGCACGAATCGCCGGAACGCCAGCGAGCTCCACGGTGACGCCGTCCGTCGCGGCGGGGAGGGCGCTGCGAACCTCGGCGACCGCGTCGATGGCCGCCGCGAGGTCATCGGTGCTCTCGTGAAGGGTGACCGAGACGACCGCGGTGTGGTGGTCCCGAGCCAGAAGAAGAGGAACCGCGTCGCTCGCATCGATGGCAAGCCCCGCGAGGGCGCGTTCGGGCGCGTCAGCATCCGCCCAGCGTTCGGCGAATCCTGCTTGCGACCCGGGCTGGCGAAGGGACGCCAGCGACGTCGTGGATGCGACGGCACCGGTCGCCTGCAACCGGTCCTCGATGTCTGCAAGCGTAGACAGACCGGGTGTCGAGAGTAGGTCGGTTTGCGAGCGAACGACGACCGCGAGCGTGCGGTCATCTGGACCCCAGCGTTGTGTGAACGCTTGGAGTTCCGCAACCGGCTCGGCATCGTCTCCGTAGAACGCTGTCGACGAGAAATCGACCCGGAGCTGAAGGACACCCATCAACGCAGCGACGACGACCAGCGCCCAGGTCACCCACGCCACGCGCGGATGATCGAGCACGGCACTGACGACCCGCGAGATCACCTCGCGATGGTAGAGCGCATCCACCCACGGCGCCATGCAACGCCGGGATGGATGCTCAGGGGACTTGATTGTGGATCTCTTGAGTTGGAGCGCCTAGACGATCTCGATCTCGTGCGTGATCGGTTTCCCCTTTCTCGACAGAGTGACGTGCACGTTGGACGCGCTGCGGAGCAGCGGAATCAGGGCGAAGGCATCGTCGAGCGATTCGAGTGGCTTTCCACCGACCTCGGTCAGGACGTCGCCGTTCCTCAGACCGATCTCGTGGGCGAGCGAGCCGCGCCGAATCCCGGCGAGCTTGAATCCTCCACCCGACGGGAAGGCGCGGATGCCCCCCAGCTTGCTGGGGTTGGTCATCACCTCCTGGATCACGGAGCGCTCGATCGTGCAGTGCGATCCGGCATCGCACTTCACCCGGTCGGCCAGCCCGGAGTCGTCTTTCCGATTCCCGGGCTTGGCAGGCTTGGGTTTGGAGGTCTTCGCGGGAATCGCAGGAGGCAAGGCCTGGGCGCCCACCCGCAGGACTCCGGTCGCCGCTCCGCGGGCATAGGTAACCTGCCCCGGCCCGATTGCCGCCAAGACGACGCCCGGCGCGAGCGCGTCTCCGAGCCCGGCCGCCCAGGTGCCGTGAATGGGGTCGTACACGGTGGCCAGCGAATGCTCCGGGTCGACCGACTCCATCGTCGCGAGAATCTGAACCGCCGGTGGTGTCGTCGTTGCGACCGCGGCGGGCGGGGTGCTGGCGCCGGTCGAGGTCTCGGTGGTCGGTGGCGGACAATCGTCGCAGAACGGGTTGTGCCCGAGAATCGTGGTGACCGCGGCTTCACGCGCCCGCTTTCGCCGCTGCATCTCACCGTCATCGCCCTCCGCGCTACGGGGAGTCTCGGCGTCGTCACTCGCCCGCGCAGCCAGGGGGTTCGCCGGCTCCACCTGATACAGGCTGGCGGTGCTCGCCGCCGTCGCTGTCGCCGACGCGAACAGTCCAAGTGCGAGTGCGATTCCGCCGAGGCGGGCCAGAGACATCCACGTTCGCATGCCGGACTACCAGTGCACGGGTGGACCCAACCTCTGTCTCGATGTGATCCCGCAGACTTGGCGTCGTTGTTGCGGTCGTATCTCGACAGCGTGTCTCTTCGTCACCGAGCGTGTGCCGAATCGTCACGCGGTGCTCGGCGCCATGGGCCGCCGCAGCCGGTGGCACTGCGTATGGAGGACGCTGCCGCGCACTCCGTTGGACTCTGGTCTCGGCCTGCTAGGGTCGCAGCGATGGAATTCGTGCACGAGAGCGTCTTTGATGCGTCCGTCGAGGCCCTCTTCGCGTTTCACGAACGCGCGGATGTGTTCGAGTTGCTGATGCCTCCGTGGGAGACCGTCCGCAACGTGCAACCGGCGGCCTCGCTCGAGGTCGGGGCGGTGGCGAGACTCGAGCAACGGGTGGGACCGATCTGGATCGAAATCGTCGCCGAGCACGTCGCGTACGAGAAGAACGCCCTGTTCGTCGATGAGATGCGTAAGGGACCCTTCGCCGCGTGGCGCCACGAACACCGATTCGAGGAGCATCCGGATGGGTGTCGGCTCGTGGATGCGATCACCTACGCACCGCCGCTGGGGTTTCTTGGCCGACTGGCCGCGCCGCTGGCGGTGGTCCCGCGACTGCGGAAGATGTTCGTGCACCGTCATCGCGTGACTGCAGAGGCTCTCGCGTCGTAGAACGCTTGCGGATCGCGCGGCCGCGGGCCATACCCGACGCATGAACCGCGCCCTCGCTCTCTTGGTGCTCCTGTCCGCGTGTGACTCCGCCCCACAGGCGTCTGAGAAGAAGTCCGGTGCGGCCAAGGCTGAGACCCCCAAGGCCGGTGGCGAGGCGAAGCTGGCCCAGGCCGACGGCGAGGCGAAGGCCAAACCGGCAGCCGCAGCTCCCAAGGCCGAGGGTCCCGTCCTCGACCACACCGTCAAGACGATCAAGGGCGAGGACAAGAGCCTGGCGGACTTTCGCGGCAAGGCGCTGCTCGTGGTCAACACCGCCTCGCAGTGCGGGTACACCCCGCAGTACGAGGGACTCCAAGAACTCTACGCCAAGTACAAGGCGCGCGGCTTCGAGGTCCTGGCGTTCCCGAGCAACGACTTTGGCGGTCAGGAGCCTGGAGATGAGGACGAGATCGCCGGTTTTGTGGACGACAAGTACGGCGTGCAGTTTCCGATGTTCGCCAAGGTGCCGGTCAAGGGCGAGGGCAAAGCACCGCTGTTCACCACGATCACCGAGCAGACGCCCGAAGGCATCAAGGGCGAGATCAAGTGGAACTTCACCAAGTTTCTCGTCGATCCCTCAGGCCGCGTGGTCGCACGCTACGAGTCCAACGTCGACCCGATGGACACCGACCTCACCGCACAGCTCGAGTCGATTCTGCCGTCGGCATAGCGGGCCCGAGATCACTTCGGGCTGCAACCGGTGCGGCTGAGAAACGTCGTATCCTCGTGGGAGATGTGCGATCACAGGTCGCACCCGCTTCGAGGGATGCCCATGACACGCTTGTACCTGTTGGCCGCGATGGCCGTGTTTAGTCTCGCCTGTTCCAAGACACCGCAGATCGGAGGGTCTCGGGCGTCCGGCCAGAGCAGCCTGATGGACCAGACGGTCGCCGGCCAAGATGCTTGCGACCCGGCCAACCACAAGCGCCCCTTCATCATCGAATGGGACGCGACGGACATGTCGAGCTTCGAACAGATCGTCGCCAACGACATCGTCGTGGTGAGGTACGTGGGCTGCACGCTGACGGTGCTCGACGAGTGCCGCAACGAGAGCATCCGCGGCTCGGAGGGCTCCTATCTGCCCCCAGAGTGGACCTCAGGCTCGCTGGAGACGATCGACATCGCCAACTCGGGGGAACTTCAAGCGAAGCTTCCGCTGGGCAGTGCTTCGCTGGGGGGCCGCGTGAGCGGAGGCGAGAAGTTCCACATGGAGTACTACGTCGCCGGCACGCGTCAGGCGACGCGGGCTGCCGTCTACGCTGACGACCTGGCGTCGAACCCAGGATGCGAAGGCGCGACGCACTTCGTGCACGGCTACAACCTGGGCGCCTTTGCGCTGGGGTCCGCGGCCGAACTCAACACCGAGGTCGGCGGAAGCGCCTACGGGTTTGGCGCGGAAGGGGCGACGTCGTCCACCCGCAGCGCGGACAAGAAGGGCGGCGATCTGGCGACCTGCAAGTCGGACAGCGCACAGGAGATCAAGGGCTGCAAGGCGCCGATTCGGCTCTCGCTCCGGGAAGTTCGCGATGGCGAGAACCCGGACAAGGTCGCGATGAAGCAGCCCGATAACCCCGAGTCGCTCAATGCGGCGGGCAAAGTGGACTCCAAGGTCGAGGCCACGGCGCAGTCACGTTCGTTGCTCGAGTCGGCGATGACGAAGATCAACGCCGGGGATGGCAAGGGCTGTCTCGCCGACCTGGATGGTCACGACAAGCTCGATCCGGCGCGGCTCTCGACCGACCCGAAGGCCCCATACGCACACACGCGTTCGAAGTGCTTGATGGCCGCGGGTCAGTGCGATGCCGGCAAGAAGCTGATGACCGAGTACTTCTCGGCTCAGGGGATGGGTGCGGCGAGCGTCGACACCGTGGTCAAGCTCGACTACGACAAGTACTGCGGCGGCAAGTGACGTCGCCGCCGTCGTCCGGCGCTGACCAGTAGCAGGAGCCACAGGACCGCCGGAGCGGAAGGCGGGGGCGCGTCGGTCCGGCAATCACACTGACCGGCGAAGGGATCGAAGGGGTCCTCGCCGGGGGGAATCGTCCCTCGGTCCAAGGCGGCGTCCGGCGGGAGATCGTTGGCCTCGTCGTCTCCGGTGCTGCCGAATGCCAGCGTGTCTCCCTCGGTCTCCCAGCCATCGGTGTCGGTGCCACTGCCGCCATCGGTGTCCTCGGCCCCATGGACGACCAGCTCGAGGATGTCGGTGGTGGTCGTGTTTCCGGCGGCATCGTAGGCCACGGCCTCGAAGTGATACGTGCCGGGCGGGGCCCCGGTGACCTCCCACGAGAAGGGGGCCGCGTCGTCGGCCGCGACGAGCTCGCCCGCGGCGAGGAGTTCCACCGCGACAACACCGTCGTCATCGTCGGCATCGACGGCGAGGACGAAGGGCTCCCCGACCTCGAACTCGTCTCCAGACGCCGGGGCAGTGAAACGCACGCTCGGTGGACTGATGTCGACCGGGCGGGGCCCGACGAAACGCATCAACTCCGCGTGGCCGTTCTGACGGTCCGCACGACCGCAAGAGCCTTCGTGTTGGTCCGTGCAGAGGATGCCGATGCCGGCCGCCTCGACGAGCGGATGACACGTGTCGGTGAACGCCGGGTCTCCCCCGTTGTTGTACGGATACATGAGGTCATCGTCGTCATCGACGTGCTCCAGGCCGTAGGAGTGTGCGATCTCTTGGCTGACCGTCGTGGCTGTCGCCGCCGCGGTGAAGCTGTCGTCCGCGTGATGGAACGCGAAGACGATGTTGTTCGACGTCCAACGATTGCCGCAGTCGAGCAACGCGATGCCGAGTGAGCCATCGGTGAAGTTGGTCGGGCCAACCATGACCATCGTGTAGTCCCCATCGGTCGGCCTCGTATCGGTGAGGGTGGCGTTGAACGGGAGCCAGTCCTGACGGACGGCTTGCATGATCGCCGTCTGCTTCGGACCGTCCCCGTACGCTTCGAACGTTCCCTTCCATCCGATCAGCGTGCCGTTGTCTCGGGCGTCCTCTGCCTTGTCGTTGAGCTCCGCGCCATCGAAGTTGATGAAGAGCGTTGCCGCAGCGGGTCCGTTCAGCTGGGCTTGGTTGACCTGCCCAAGCGCGGAGGCGGGCGGGAGACGGGGGGCCGCGCGGTACGGGCGAGCCTCCAGGGGCGGAGTCGTCGTGAGCGCGAGCGCGAGCACCAACATGACTCGCACTTCGTCCGTCTGGGCCACATCTGCAGCGGGCCGCGTCGACCTCGGCGCGTCGCCAGACGACGCGGCCCACATCGTGCCACCGGGTCGCCCGAAGACGAGCAGGACGTCGCTCCGAGACGGGACCGGCCTGCTACTGTGGTTCCATGGATCGGGTGCAGTTTCAGGAGGCGTTGCTCGATGTGATGGAGCGAAAGGTGCACTGGGCGTGGCCGAGCTTCACCTCGGGGCAGGTTGCGGCCGAAAGGCTCCATGTCCACCTCGAGCAGGAGTACGCCGTCTACATTCGCGACTTTGCGCAGCTCCTCGGGCGAGCGTACGTCCGCTGTCCCGTGGGCGAGGTGCGCCGCGAGCTCGCCGAGAACCTCTACGAGGAGGAGACGGGGCGGCTGACCCGCGGACGTCCGCACGCGGAGCTGTTTCTCGAGTATCCGCGCGGACTGGGCATGGATCTCGCTCGTTTCGACGCGGTTGAACTCCTGCCCGAAGCCGCGGCCTACCGTGCGACGCTGGACGCCCTCACGAACGAGCACGGGTGGGAGACGGCGACCGCGGTGACGACGATCTTCGTGGAGGGGACGCCGTTCGAGCGCGGAGAGCTGGACGCGTCCAAGCCCAAGCGACCCGAACCCCCGCTGGAGGACCATCCGCTGGTCAAGCACTACGGGCTTCCGCTCGAGGCGCTGGAGCTCACCAAGGTCCACCGGGAGGTGGAGGGCGAGCATCGCGCCTCGGCGTGGCACATCATCCTGGACCATGTTGGCGCAGACGCGCGCCCCGCTGTGGTGGCAGGGATGGAACGCGCGCTCTCGGACTGGCTGCGCTACCGCGACGCCGTGGCCGTGGCGTGCGGCCTGACGCGGGCGGCATGACTCGTTTGGTTGCCGCCGTGTCTGTCCATGTCGTAGGGTCGTTGCAGGAGTCCTTGTCCATGATGCGATGGTGGTTGATGGGGTGTGCGGGCCTGCTTTGCGTGGCTTGTGATGATGGCGCGGCAACGAGTTCGGGTGGTGGTTCGTCCTCCGCTGGCGAAGCCGAGGCTGGGACAAGCGATCCACAGACGACGGCGCCGACCGGCGTCGATACGCAGGATTCCAACTCGGGCAACTCCGATCCCACGGACCCGACCGATCCCACGAACCCAACCGACCCCACAGATCCGACCGACCCCACGGACCCGACCGACCCCACGGACCCGACCGACCCCACGGCGGACGACTCGGGGAGCGACAGCTCATCGTCGACGACCGGCGAGCCGGGCGACAACGTGGTCCGCTTCATCGCGCTGGGAGACGGCGGGGAGGGCAACGACGGTCAGTACGGCGTCGCCGATGTGGTCGAGCAGGTCTGCGCCGAGCGCGGCTGCGAGTTCGCGCTGTACTTGGGCGACAACTTCTACGATGTCGGGGTGACCTCGGCGATGGACGAGCAGTTCCAGGACAAGTTCGAGATGCCCTACGCAGATCTCGACCTGCCGTTCTACATCACGCTCGGAAACCACGACTACGGCACGCTCGGCAACGAGTGGTTCAAGAGCCAGGCGCAGATCGACTACTCGCAGTACAGCGACAAGTGGACGATGCCCAACGAGTGGTACAGCTTCGAAGCCGCGCACGTCACCTTCATCTCCATCGACTCGGCGCAGCTGTTCTGGAACCACAACGTCGGTGACCAGAGCGAGTTCCTGCAGGGTGTTTTGGCCGGGACCGACAGTCAGCACACCGTCGTGTTCGCGCACCACCCGTACATCTCCAACGGTCCGCACGGCAACGCCGGCAACTACGAGGGCATTTCGTTCATCCCGATCGCCAACGGGGAGAACGTGGAGGACTTCGTCAACGACGAGGTCTGCGGCAACGTCGACGTGTACTTCAGCGGCCACGATCACAGCATGCAGTGGCACCCCGAGACCTGTGGGACGCACTTCATCGTCAGCGGCTCGGCGGCGAAGAACACCGACTTCGAGAACCGCGACAACAACCCGGAACCGCTGTACCAGGCCTACGAGCGCCCCGGCTTCGCGTGGGTTGAGATCGACGGCTCCACGATGACCATGGCCTGGTACGACATGGACAACGCCGAGACACCCAACTTCGAGCACTCGATCGAACTCGGTGGCGGCTGAGCCACTTCGGCGAGCATTCTTCGCGCGCGATGTCGTTGACGTCGCGCGCGATCTAATTGGCAGGACCCTACATCGCGACTCCGTGGTGCTGCGGGTGACCGAGACCGAGGCGTACAAGTGGCCCCCGGATACGGCTTGCCACGCGAAGGCCGGCCGTACCCCACGAACCGAGCCGTTGTTCGGTCCGCCAGGCCGCGCCTACGTCTACCTTTGCTACGGCATCCACAACCTGCTCAATCTTGTGACCGGGGACGATGGCCAGGCCCAGGCCGTCCTGATCCGCGCCTGCGAACCAGTCGGTGGACTGGATGTGGTCGCACAACGTCGGGGTGGCCGCCGCGGTCCGGCGTCGCTCGATGGTCCCGGCAAGGTCGGCCAGGCGTTGGGGCTCGACACCACCTGGTCGAACCACGACGTGACCGCCCCATCCGGGCTTGAGGTGGGCCCCGGGACGCCGCCGCAGGGGCTTCTGGCAGGCCCGCGGATCGGCATTGACTACGCGCTTCCCGAGCACCGCGACCTGCCGTGGCGCTTTGCCGAGGCTGACTCACGCTGGGTCGGCCATCGCAAGAGCTTGCGTCCGCTGGGCGCAGCCGTGACGATGCCCGCATGACGCTCGACCTCCGCGAACGACCTCGTCGCAACCGCAAATCCGCCGCGATTCGAGCGGCGTGTCGCGAGACCCATCTGGGTCCGGAGAACTTCATCTACCCGCTGTTCGTGCATGGGGGCGACGAAGATCAGCCGATCAGCTCGATGCCGGGATGCAAGCGGCTGAGCGTGCCAGGGTTGATGGCCGAGCTGGAGTCGGCCGTCGACGTTGGCGTCGGCATGGTCGCCTTGTTCCCGAAGATCCCGGACGAGCTCAAGAACAGCACCGGGGACGAGTCGTACAACCCCGCCGGGTTGATTCCCGAGGTCCTCAAACGTGTCAAAGACCGCTGGCCCGAGCTGATGCTCGTGACCGACGTCGCGCTGGATCCGTACTCCTCCGACGGGCACGACGGCATCGTGGCGCCGGACGGCCGGATCCTGAACGACGAGACGATCGAGGTGCTCTGCAAACAGGCGGTGTCGCAGGCGCGCGCCGGTGCCGACATCATCGCGCCCAGCGACATGATGGACGGGCGGGTTGGAGCGATTCGCGATGCGCTCGACGACGAAGGCTTCACCGAGGTGTCGATCCTCGCGTACACGGCCAAATACGCGTCCGCCTTCTATGGACCGTTCCGAGAGGCCCTCGACTCGGCCCCACGCGGCGGCGACAAGAAGACGTACCAGATGGACCCTGCCAACGTTCGCGAGGCGCTGCGAGAAGCCGGCCTCGACGAGGATGAGGGCGCCGACATGCTGATGGTGAAGCCCGCGATGGCCTACCTCGACGTGATCATGGCGCTGCGCGAGGCGAGCACGCTTCCGATTGCGGCGTACCAGGTCAGCGGTGAGTACGCGATGTTCAAGGCGGCCGCCGAGCGCGGATGGTTGGACGAGAAGGCTGTGGTGTTGGAGATGCTCACCTCGATCCGTCGCGCGGGGGCTGATGTGATTCTCAGCTACTACGCCAAAGAAGCCAGCCGTTGGATGACCGGGAGCTGAAGCCGATGCCAAAACCTCCGATTGCCCCTGCGCGCGCGAACTCGGTCACCACGCACGGGATCACACGACAGGACCCGTACGCGTGGATGCGCGACCGAGAGGACCCCGAAGTTCGGGCGTACCTCGAGGCTGAGAACACCTACACCGACGAGATGGTCGCCGGCTCGGCGTCGCTGCGGACCGAACTCTATGACGAGATGCTGGCGCGCATCGACCAGAACGACCAGTCGGTTCCCGTGCGAGACGGACCTTGGCTGTACTACTCGCGCATGGTCGAGGGGCAAGACTACGGCGTGCATTGCCGCCGGCCGCTCGCCGAAGGCCGCCCCGAGGACGAAGCGGGCGACGAACAGGTCTACCTCGATGAGAACGAGCTGGCGCAGGGCACCGAGTTCTTCTCGCTCGGCGACCTCGACATCCGTACGACCCACGACCTGGCGGCCTACACGGTCGACCTGTCCGGGGATGAGCGCTACACACTGTTCGTTCGCGACCTGTCGACCGGAGAGACCCAGCCGACCCGAATCGAGGACGTTGCGGACGAGGTGCTCTGGGCGATGGATGGCACATCGCTGCTGTACCTACGTCTCGACGATGCGCACCGCCCTCACCAGGTGTGGCGGCACGTCCTGGGGACCGACCCCAGCGCTGACACGATGATCTACGAGGACACCGACGAGGCGTTCTTCGTTGGGATCCGGCTCACGCGAAGCGAGCGCTTCATCGTCATCGCCTCCCACAGCCAGGTGACCTCCGAGGAGCACCTACTCGATGCTCGGGACCCGGCGAGCGCGCTTCGCTGCGTGGCACCCCGCCGCCAGGATGTTGAGTATGCGGTCGAGCATCACGGCGACTCGCTCCTGGTGCTCACCAACCTTGACGCCCCGACGTTCGCGATCCGACGGGCATCCGTCGATGCCCCGGATCTCTGGCAGCCGATGGTCGATTGTCGGGAGGACGTCACGCTGGAGGACGTCGAGGCCTTTGAGGACTGGCTCGTGATCGTCCAGCGCCGCAACGCCCTGCGAGAGTTGGTCATTCGCCAGGTCTCGGACGGCTCCGAGCACGTGATCGAGATGCCCGACCCGGTCTATGCCGCCTGGGTCGGCACCAACCCGAGCTACCGCACCCAAACGCTGCGGTTCGGCTACACCTCGATGGGCGTCCCGAGTTCGGTGTTCGACTACGACCTGCGCGCTCGCACTCGGACCCTCCGCAAGCAGCAGCCCGTGCATGGATTCGACCCCGAATCGGTTGTGACGGAGCGACTGTGGGTCAAGGCGCCCGACGGTGAGGAAGTCCCAGTCTCTCTGGTTCGTCGACGCGAGGACGTGGGCAAGGCCATCCCGGTGTGGCTCTCTGGCTATGGCGCGTATGGCTCGAACAACCCGGCATCGTTCAGCAGCACTCGGGTCAGCCTGCTTCGTCGGGGAATCGGGGTGGCCATCGCCCACGTGCGCGGGGGGGCGGACAAGGGGCGCGCCTGGTACGAAGACGGCAAGCTTCTGCGCAAGACCAACACGTTCTCCGACTTCATCGCAGTCGGTGACGCGCTGCGCGAGCAGGGCATCGCATCGAAGCTGGCCATCTACGGTGGCAGTGCAGGAGGCCTGTTGATCGGCGCGGTCGTGAACGAGCGACCGGAGTTGTTCGACGTCGCAGTCGCGGACGTGCCGTTCGTCGATGTGCTCAACACCATGCTCGACGAGACGCTGCCGCTGACCGTGGTCGAGTGGGAAGAGTGGGGCAACCCCAATGAGCGCGAGGCGTTCGAGCTCATTGCCTCGTATGCGCCCTACGAAAACGTGAAAGCACAGGACTACCCGGCCATGCTCCTGCTCGCCGGATGGACCGACCCGCGGGTGTCGTACTGGGAGCCCGCCAAGCTCGCCGCCCGGCTTCGGACCGTCGCCACCGGGACGAATCCGCTGCTGCTACGCACCCACTTCGACGCCGGCCATGGTGGACCTTCCGGACGCTATGCAGCGTATGAGGAGACGGCGTTCATCTACGCGTTTGTGCTGGATTCGCTGGGGGGGTGAGGCGGTCGAAGCCTACGGAGTCGCGACTGGGATCTCGACGAGCGCTTCGACCCGCTTGTGCACCGCTTCGATCGTCCCATCGGGGTTCATCGTCACGTAGTACTCGACGCCGCCGCTCTCGACCTCCGCAGTCACCAAGTCGAGGCCCGGGCCCTTCTTGGTCTCGACCTCAAGCAGCTTTCCGTCGGGGTAGGCTGATTTTACCGCAGCGCTGATCTGCGCCGGCACGTTCGCCATCTCCAGTTCGCACTCCTGGTAGCGCAGGGTGCCGTCGGGTGTGGCGGAGACCTCGCACTCTTGGCCATCGGCCGTCTTGACCTCGATCTCGTGGACGATGCCCGCATCCGCGTAGAACTCGGTCTCATAGGCGACGATGGTGGCTCCCGGATACAGCTCCATCGCCTTGGCCTTGACGGCCTCGGACACGGCGCTGGCATCATCGTGATAGATGGCCTGCTTGATCAGCACGCCCTGGTCGTCGAGACGGAACTCGAATTCTTCGACCGTGGTCGCGGTGACGGCGATTCTGGCCACGGTCTCGTGCAGGCCTCCACTGGGGGCCGCGACATCGGGGCTCATCGATGGCGAGGTGGCTTGTGGCGCGACCGGGGTGGCGGTCTCCGAGGTTGTCGCGCAGCCGGCGGACAAGATCGGGAGCAAGAGGGCGATGCTCAGACGTCGCATGGCCCGATGCTGAGGGACAGCGACGCCGGGCACAAGCCCGGGCGCGCCTAGAACGGGCGGTCCGCGAAACTATCGGTCGCTTTGACCAGGGCACGCAGAATGCCCGGCTCGTTGGCCGAGTGGCCGGCATCATCGACGAGCGTCAGGCTGGATTCGGGCCAGGCCTGGTGCAGGCGCCACGCGTTGCGCGGCGGACAGATGACGTCGTAGCGGCCGTGCACGATCACGCCGGGGATGTCTCGCATGGCGTCGATGTTGTCGAGAAGCTGGGTGTCCGACTCGAGGAAGCCGTTGTTGACGAAGTAGTGGCACTCGATCCGCGCAAACGCGAGCGTGAACGAAGCCTCGTCGCAGTGACGGACCAGGTCGGGATCGGGCATCAAGGTTGCGACGCGGCACTCCCAGAGGCTCCACGCTCGGGCCGCGGCCGCGCGAGCCTTGGGATCATCTCCCGTGAGGCGCTTGTGGTACGCGGCCACAATGTCGTCATGCTCCTCGGCAGGGATGGCCGCGAGGAAGTCGGCGTACGCGTCGGGGAACAACATCCGAGTCCCGTCACGGTAGAACCAGTCCATCTCGTCCTTGGCGAAGGTAAAGATGCCTCGCAGGACGAGTTCGGTGACGCGCTCCGGATGCTTCTGGGCGTAGGCGAGCGCGAGCGTGCTACCCCACGAGCCGCCGAACACCTGCCATCGTTCGATCTCGAGGTGCTCGCGGAGCGCCTCGATGTCCCCAACAATGTGCCAGGTGGTGTTGTCCGAGAGCGATGCATGGGGCCGGCTCTTGCCGCAGCCACGCTGGTCGAGCAACACGATGCGGTACTTCTTTGGGTCGAAGAACCGTCGGTGTTTGGGCTCTGTGCCGCCCCCGGGACCACCGTGCAGGAAGACGACGGGCTTGCCGGTGGGGTTGCCCGAGACCTCCCAATAGATCTCGTGGACGTCGTCGACGCGTAGGAGCCCCGAAGCGTGGGGATCGATCTCAGGGTACAGCGTCGTCACGCGCAGAGTTTTGCAGGTTTGCGCCGCGCTGACCACTCAGTCTTCGACGATCACCGCGGCGCCCGAGCTGCCGCGCCGACCCTCTGAGCTGTCGATGCGCCCGACGACGACAGCGACGTCTTCCCCGGAGGTGGAGTTCGCGATCTCGCGGGCGCACACCTCGGGCTCCAACGCCTCCTGCATCATGATCTCGGCCAGCAGGGACTTGTGGATCGACCGGTACGTCTGGGCGGTGCACAGCAGAAGCTGGTCGCCATGGTGCGGCGTGAATCGGACGAGGTCGAGCTGCAACGCCAGATTGCCTCCGGCCGCGCCCGAGAAGTCATCGACCGGGTCCTTCGTGAGCTGGCTGATCGTCGTGTCCCGCACCCGATACACGCGGTTGGGTCCGACGTTGCCGACGACGATCTGATGCCCATCGAAGTGAGCGGCCGCAAAGGCAGCCTCCATGCCTCGGTAGAACGGGTCGATCGACGAGGTGCGGCGGATCGCGTCGTGGACTCGAGTCCCCGCGAGGTTCCACCGCTCGGCGGGATCCGTCGGTCCGGGTCCGGAGAGCGCGAGGGGCAGCAGGTCCACGGCGACCTCGGCGGCGAGGCCACCTCCGGAGAAGCCACCGCGTCCAACGGCGAGCACACCGAGCTGTGATCCCGCGCGGTAGCGGTAGAGAGACTCGGGGCCTCCGCGGGCGAAGCCGGTAAAAGTGACGGCGGTAAATTCCATGTGCCGTAGTGCGGTGGGAAGCCTACCGCGAAGCGGCGGCGAAAGCGTCGATGACCGCCGGGGGAGCTTGCACGAGCTCGATGAGAACTCCGCATCCCCCTTGAGGCGTGTCGTCGTTCCCCTTGGGATGGATGAAACAAACGTCGAATCCGGATGCGCCCTTGCGAACACCCCCGGGGGTGAAGCGGACACCACGCTCACCGAGCCATTCGACCGCGGCTTGCAAGTGGTCAACCCAAAGCCCGATGTGGTTGAGGGCGGGGTCGGCGACGCGTGGGCGCTTGTCCGGGTCCAGGGGCATCATCAAATCGATCTCACACACACCCAGTCCGGCGCCAATCTCGGCGATGTCTTCGTCCACGTTTTCGCGCTCGGATCTGTAGTTCCCTTTCGGGGCGGCACCGAGCAGGTCGACCCACAAGGTGCGCAGCGGGGTCTTGTCGAGCGCGCCGACGGCGATCTGCTGAATGCCCAACACGCGAAATGGCCGGGCCACGGCTGCTTCCATGCGGTGGACGCTACCACGCGCTTCGTTGACAGAACGTCGCGCGGTCTTCAGGGTAGAGATGGTGATTTGGGCGGTGCTGTGGTCGGGGGTTGCGGGGCTTGCCGTCGTTGGCGTGGTCATGACCGCCGCCGAGATTCAGGCCGCCGGGACGGACGACGTGTACTTTCGCGGGTCCACGCGGCTGTGGCTGCTCGTCGCGGTCGTGGTCGCGGCGATGAGTTTCGCGATCGCGCCCTCCCTTTTGGGCATGGGGGATACGCCCGCTCCTGTGCAGGGGGTTGTCCTCGGTTTCTCCTCGCTCCCCGCGATTGTTGCTGTGCTGGCCTGTCTTCACAACGCGTGGTCACTCGTTCGGGTCCGAACCCGGCGGTCGGATGCGTTGCTTCACGGATCCGAGTTTGACGCGGTGGTCGTAGAGCGCGAGCACAAGCCGTTCGCGCACGACATCCTCTCGATTACGATCGAGACCACGCTGCCCAATGCCGCGCACAGAGTGCGTCATCAGGGAGGCTACCGGGCCGAGGCGGACAACGGGACCCGGTCCCTTCGTCTCACCGAAACCTGCCCCGGCGACCAGTGGGGCCGGCTGGCGCCCGGTCGGCGGGTTCGGGTTCGCGTCGACCCGGCCGATCACTCGCGCTATGCGCTGGTGCTGTTCGACGCTGCGTGACCCGCGTGCATGCGCGCTTGGGCTGGGGCGCCGGCGATGACGGACGCTTCGTGCCGAGCGATCTCGGTCAGCCGTTCTTCGAGGGCCTGCGCATCGGCGAGTCCCAGCTCCCGGATCAGCTCGACGTAGGAGGCGTGGTGACGGGCCTCGCTCGCAAGCAGTCCGGCGTACAGAACCGAGAGTTCTGGATCGCGTTGGGCCAGGGCTTCGGCCAACAGCTGCATCCGTTCACAGCTGCGGGCCTCGATCATTGCGCAGCACAAGAGCGTGTCGAGCAGACGCAGCGGCTCCTGCGGGCGCACGATCTTCATCAGCTCGGACGCGTAGGGGCTGGGTGCCTGACGACCGAATGGGATGCCGCGTTGCTCGAGGTGCCCGAGGACCAGTTCAAAATGGGCGAGCTCCTCCCTGGCCAGGCGGGACAGCGGCACCATCAGTGGCAGCTTGTCCTGGTAGCGGAAGATGAGGTTCATCGCGGTGGACGCGGCCTTCTTCTCGCAGTGCGCGTGGTCGAGAAGGATGTCGTCCATGTGCTCCACAGCCCAGGACGCCCATTGCGGGGCGGTGGCTTCGGCCAAGTGCAGCATGAGCGTGACGGTACGCGCCTGGGCGGCAGCCCGCGACCGGTCGCGGTACTCTCCGGCCGTGAGGCTCCTCGTGCCTAGCGACCAGTCCCCTCCCAGTCCCGGGATGCGCGTGGCCTCAGCGTTGCTCGCCACCCTTGCGTTCGGCACGGCCGCCTGCGCGGGGCGACCCACGGCGTCGGTCCAGTTCTCGCCGCCGCCACGTGTCCCTCCACAGGCCGAGGCCCGGGCCCGCCCGAGTATCCTCTCCGCCCACTTCACGGTCGACGATGGCCCGTCGCTGGGCGGCATGGATGGCATCGCGGTCGTGTTCTCCGAGGATGTCGACGCCGCGAGCCTTCGACCCGGTGTGTTCTTGGTGCTGCTGGCCGACGGTGGGCGCACGCTCGCCAAGGAAGCCGTCCTGGCACCCGCGAGCGAAGCGGACGAAAACCGGACCGTCTGGCTGCTCGGTGACTTTGGGGATCCACGTCGCCGCCCGCCGACCGACGTGGTCGTGATCGCCCCGCTACACACCGAGAGCGGAAGCTCGCTGCAGGGCGTGCTGGCTCCGGTACTCGGGTTCGACGAGGGGGGCCACATCGTTCACGCGCAGGCCCAACAGGAGCCCTGTGCATCCGGTGAACCGCGGGTCCGCACCTTCTGGACCGACGCGCTGCGCGAAGTAACGCAGGATGACCTACAGGCGGTCGCGTTGGAGCTCGTCGGTGGCCGAACCGTGCCGCCATCGAGCTTCGAGGACCATGCCGAAGCCGGGTCCTTCGTCGGGGAGTCCCGCGACGACAACGTGCTCGACCTCTGCGTCCCGGTCGAAGAGCGGGTCATCGGCGTCCGGGTCAAGGCAGGCACGTTCACCGATATTCCCGGGCACCGAAGCGCGGCGACCAAAGCGACGGTCGCGCGCGCCCCCGCGGCCGAGTAGGCGCCCTCCGGGCAGCGTTTTGGGACCCGCGCGAGGCGACGTGGTGAGGTTGGGAGATGTGCTCTAAACTTCGCGAGCTGATGACGACCCGTGGCCGACCGATCCGAAAGCTGATGTGCGCCAACCGGGGGGAGATCGCGATTCGCGTCTTCCGAGCTGCCACCGAGTTGGGGATCCGGACCGTCGCCATCTTCAGCAACGAAGACCGCGTCCACCTGCATCGGTACAAAGCCGACGAGGCGTACTTGGTGGGCAAGGGCATGTCCCCCGTCGGGGCGTACCTCGCGATCGACGACATCATTCGGGTGGCGTTGGAGAACGACGTGGATGCGATCCACCCCGGATACGGCTTCTTGTCCGAGCGGGCGGACTTCGCTCGCGCATGCGAAGAGGCCGGCATCGCGTTCGTGGGTCCGACGGCGGAGATCCTCGAGCGCCTGGGCGACAAGACCGCTGGCCGTGCACTGGCCATCGAGAACGGGGTCCCGGTCATCCCTGGGACCGCCGACCCCGTGGCGGACTTGGACGAAGCCAAGGCGTTCGCCGCGAAAGCGGGATATCCGCTGATGATCAAGGCCGCCAAAGGAGGTGGTGGTCGCGGCATGCGGGTCGTCCGTCAGGAGAGCGAACTCGGCGACGCGTTGGAGCGTGCGAGCTCCGAGGCTGCGAGCGCATTCGGAGACGGAACCTGCTTCATCGAGAGATACGTCGAGCGTCCCCGGCACATCGAAGTGCAGATCCTCGGTGACGCGAAGGGAGAGGTGCTGCACTTGTTCGAGCGCGACTGCTCCGTGCAGCGACGTCACCAGAAGGTCGTCGAGATCGCACCGAGTGTGGGGATCTCGGACGCGCTACGTGATCGCATCACCGCCGACGCGGTCAAGCTTGCGAAGGCCGTCGGCTATCGAAACGCGGGCACGTTCGAGTTTCTCGTCGGCCCCGACGACGCCCACTACTTCATCGAGGCCAACCCCCGGGTTCAGGTCGAGCACACGGTCACCGAGCAGGTCACGATGGTCGACATCGTTCAGTCTCAGATCCGGATCGCGGGTGGCGCGAGCTTCGAGGACCTGGGGTTGCGGCAAGAGGACATCACCGTCCGCGGTTTTGCGATCCAGGCCCGCATCACCACCGAGGACCCTCTGCTGCAGTTCCAGCCCGACACGGGACGCATCGAGGTGTTCCGGCCTGGCAGCGGCTTCGGGATTCGGCTCGACGCTGGCAATGGCTACGACGGCGCGACGATCTCGCCGCACTACGACTCGCTGTTGGTGAAGGTCACCAGTACGGCCTCGACGTTCGAGGGGGCGGCCCAGAAACTGCACCGGTCGCTGGCCGAGTTCCGGGTGCGTGGCGTGAAGACCAACATCCCGTTCATCCAGAACGTTCTCACGCACCCACGTTTTCTCGCCGGAAACATCGACACCGAGTTCATCGCGTCCACCCCCAAGTTGTTCCGCTTTCCGCGGCGGAGGAACCGGGCTCAGCGACTGCTTTCCTATCTCGGCAGCGTGATCGTCAACGGCCCGTCCACTCCGTGGGTTTCGGGGGTGGCACCGGCCAAGGTCGAAGCCGAGGTGCCGCCCGCTCCCCTCGAGCCGCCCACCAAAGGGTGGCGACAGGTGTTTCTCGACGATGGCCCCGAGGCGTTTGCGAAGGCGATCCGTGGCCATCAGGGGTTGCTCATCATGGACACCACATGGCGAGACGCGCACCAGTCCTTGCTGGCGACGCGGGTTCGAACCATGGACATCGCCAAGGTCGCGCCCCTGACCAGCCATGTGTTGTCGTCGGCGTACAGCCTCGAGATGTGGGGTGGGGCGACGTTTGATGTGGCGCTGAGGTTCCTGCGCGAGTGTCCGTGGGACCGACTGGAGCAGCTCCGCGAGCTCGTCCCGAACATTCCGTTCCAGATGCTGCTCCGTGGTGCGAACGCGGTCGGCTACACGAACTATCCCGACAACGTCGTCCGCCGCTTCGTGCAGACGGCCCGCGACCTGGGGATCGACGTCTTCCGAATCTTCGACTGCCTCAACTACATCGAAAACCTCAAGCTCGGCATCGACGCCGTGGGAGAGGCGGGCGGAATCATCGAGGCGGCCGTCTGTTACACGGGCGACGTCAGCAACACCGAACGCACGAAGTACAGCCTTCAGTATTACGTCGATGTGGCCGGCCAACTGGTCGAGCGCGGCACCCATGTTCTATCGATCAAGGACATGGCAGGCCTGCTCAAGCCCAAGGCCGCCAAGCAGCTCGTGGGGGCCCTGCGCAACGCGTTCCCCGAGGTGCCGATCCACGTGCACACCCACGACACCGCAGCCGCGGGCGTGGCATCGATGCTGGCGTGCGCCGAGGCAGGTGCCGACGTCGTCGACACGGCGCTCGAGGCGATGGCGGGGCTCACCTCCCAGCCGGCGGTTGGAGCCATCGTCGCCGCACTTCAGGGCACCCCGCTCGATACCAAGCTCGAACTCACCGAGCTGCAAGTGCTCTCGGACTATTGGGAACAGGCCCGGCGCATGTACGCGCCGTTCGAGTCCGGGCTCAAGAGCGGTAGCGCCGACGTCTACCTGCACGAGATGCCGGGCGGGCAGTACACGAACCTCCAGTTCCAGGCCAACCAACTCGGTCTGGCGGAGCGTTGGCCGGCCATCAAGCGCGCGTACGCGTCGGCCAACCGCCTGCTCGGCGACATCATCAAGGTGACGCCGTCCTCGAAGGTGGTGGGGGACCTCGCGCAGTTCATGGTCCAGAACGACCTCACCGAAGAAGACGTACTCGCGCAGGCCGAGACCCTGAGCTTTCCGTCCTCTTTGGTGGAGTTCTTCCAAGGGATGCTCGGTCAGCCGTTCGGCGGCTTTCCGGAGCTGCTCCGGGAGAAGGTCGTCCGGGGTGCTCAGACGTTCGATGGGCGGCCCGGTGCCAGCCTCGCGCCCCTGGACTTCGATGGGCTTCGCAAGCGTCTGCGGGAAGAGCACGGCCCCCACATCCGCGAGGTGGACGTCATCAGCGCGGCGCTCTATCCCAAGGTCTGGCAGGAGTACCAGGGCTTTCGGGAACGATTCGCGGACGTCCGTGTCCTGCCGACCCGCGCCTTCTTGGCTCCGATGGAGATCGGCGAAGAAATCTCCGTGGAGATCGAACGCGGCAAGACTCTCGTGATCGGGCTCGACGCGATCGGCGAGCTCGACGATGACGGCAACCGAACCGTCTACTTCCAGCTCAACGGTCGGCCACGCTCGATCCACGTCCCGGACGAGTCGGCCAAGACCGAGGTTGTGGTCCGCGATCGTGCCGACCCCAGCGATCCTGGTTCGGTCGGTGCTCCCATGCCTGGCGTGGTGCTCGAAGTGCGCACCGAGCCTGGTGCGAAGGTCGACGTTGGTGCGCCACTGGTCGTGCTCAGCGCGATGAAGATGGAGACCGTGGTGGCTTCACCGGTGGCGGGCACCATCAAGCGGATCGAAGTGGTCGAGGGCGACTCGCTCGCAGCCGGCGACCTGCTGGTCGAGATTGAGGTCGAGGCCGAGGCCTAGGCTTCGGCTCCAAGCAGAACCCCGCGCTCCGCCAGATCCGCGAGCAGGGTTGCGGCGGTGCCGAGGCGCTGGTCATCCAAGGGCTCGCCCAGGGCGGCGCACGCTTTCCGAAGACCTTCTGCGACCGGTTGCTGGTGCTCGATCAGCTGCTCCAGGACCGCATGGGCGAGCGGCGTGAGCTCGAGGTAGCGAACCTTGTTGCTGGGATCTCGATACACGAGCAGCCGCGTGGGGATCTGCTCGGGAATGTCGCGGTCCTCGGCGTCCTGCGACATCTTGTGGACCGCGTAGGCATAGGACATCAGCCTGGCTGCACCGTCGAAACGCAGCGGCTTGTCGAGTGCGAGCTCGCGGCCGGTCGGGGATTCGCCCCCGCGGTGGTCGTTGAGGATGTCGTACTCCAGCAGCTCGTGACGAGCGAGGTCGATGAGGTAGTCCGGGACGCTGTCGTCTGCCGCCCATCGCGGCGCCGCCCAGGCGACGAACTCAGCGGGGACGTCTCGGAGATACGGAGAATGCGCCGCGACCTCCTCCATCCAGTCCGCAAAGTCGGCCTTGAGCCGTCGGATGCCCAACCGGGCCACGGCGCGTTCGATGAAGTCGCGGATCGTGTTCCGCATCCGGTTGTGGACAAGAGAGCGGTAGACCAGAAAACGCTCCGCGCCGACGGCCTCGATCGCGTCGAGGTCGTCGCCTTCGATTCCGTGCTCGGCGGCAAAGGCTCGAAGGTTCTCGCGGCTGGCCTCGTCGGCGCCCCGCTTGCGCAACAACGCATTCATCCAGTCGAGTCGAAGATCGTTCACGCGCTTGCCTCCCGGGCGTGTTTCTGGAGTGCTTCGTCGTAGATCACCTGCAACGAGGCGGCTTCCTCGAGGAGGTCGGCCAGTGGGGGGATGTTGGAGTCGCGTTCGAGCAGGACTGGTTTCGGGCCGGTGCGTTCGATGACATAGGACATCAAGTCCCGAACTTCCTCGCGGACGTCGGCGCCGTGGGTATCCACCAGGAGTGTGTCGTCCCAAGGCTCGTGCCCGGCGATGTGGAGCTGGACCACGCGTTGCAACGGGATCGCATCGATCCACGCCTGCGCCTCGAACCCGTGATTGCTCGCGTTGACGAACACGTTGTTCACGTCGAGCAGGAGGCTGCAATCGGCTCGCTCGACAACCTCGGTGATGAACTCCGCCTCGTCGAGGTTGCTCTTGCCCAGCTGCAGGTACCAGCTGATGTTCTCGATCGCCATCGGGCGCTCGAGGCGGTCACTCGCCTCGCGGATGCGGGAGGCGACACGCTTGGCGGTCTGGGTGGTGAACGGGATCGGCAGCAGGTCGTGCAGCATGGCGCCGTCCATCCCGCTCCAGCAGATGTGGTCCGAGTGCCACGGCGCGCCGTAGCGGTCGAGGAACGACTTGAGTTCATCGAAGTACTCGTCGCGAAACGGGTCCGTGCCGCCCAGAGACATCATGAGTCCGTGGGTGATGATCGGGAATCGCTCGGCCAGGGTGGCCAGGCGTTTCGGCGACCGACCGCCGCGGTGCATGTAGTTCTCGGGCGCGACCTCGAGGAACGCGACCTTGCCGTCGGCGTCGCCGCGGACGATGTCACGGAGGAAGGCGCCGCGCAGACCAAGGCCGACACCTGTGGGAGGTTGGGATTGCATGCGGGGAGTCAGGAACCGTACAAAGAAAAACCCGCGGCGACCGTGAGGCCAGCCGCGGGTCGGTCGCTCAGATGAGCTTACTTCGCGCCGCCGCAGGAAGCCTCGCCGCCTTCTTCAGCAGCTTCGCCGCCTTCTTTCTCGGCGCCGCAGGAGCCTTCGGCCTTCTCAGCGCCGCAGGAGCCTTCAGCTTTGTCGGCGCCACAGGAGCCTTCGGCCGCGTCACCAGCAGCAGGAGCTGCGGGGGTCTCGACGGCGGGCTTGTCCTTGTCGCAGCCGGTCGTGGCGAGGGCGCCGGTGCCGAGGAATGCGAGCGTTGTGGCAATGCTTTTGAGATCCATGTCGTTTTCCCTTTTCGAGTTCTCTTAGAGAGGTTTTGGGTCCGTCCGTGCGCCCCGGCTCGGGGCTCGCAGGTCAATCGGGGACCCGCCGCAGATGTTACGGCCACCGGGGGGGGGTGGATCGACAGAAATCTCCACAATTTGGTCATGGATTGTCCCGTGGGGGTCTCCGGACCTGCCTGAGACCCGGTCTAGACCGGGATCCCTGGACATTCGCCGCCCATCGCGCTGCTATGGCGCCGATGGGGTCCAAGAGTCGGTCCGCCGGCAGTCGCTTCGCGATGTCGTTGCTGCTCGTCCTGACGGTCATCAACTTCCTGAACTACCTCGACCGCTACGTCCTAAGTGCGGTGCTCGAGGGGATCCGGGGTGATCTTGGGTTCGACGACTCGCAAGGCGGACTCCTGGGGAGCGTCTTCATGATCGTCTACACGATCGCGGCGCCATTGGGCGGTGTCCTCGGGGACCGCGTGAACCGCAACCGGATGGTCGCGGTTGGGGTGGGGCTGTGGAGCCTCGCGACGATCGGCAGCGGCATGGCCGAGAGTTACGAGGGCTTGCTGACAATGCGCGCGTTGATCGGCGTGGGTGAGGCCGGTTACGCCACGGTCGCGCCGGCGATCATCGCCGACGTCTTCAAGCCCTCTGAGCGTGGACGCAAGCTCTCCATCTTCTATCTCGCGATCCCGATGGGCAGCGCCTTGGGCTACCTGCTCGGAGGCGCCGTCGGTGAGGCTTACGGCTGGCGTGCCGCGTTCTTCGTCGCGGGAACGCCCGGTCTGTTCTTCGCTCTGATTGCGTTCTTCCTCCCGCACCCGAAGCGCGGGGTAATGGATGAGGGCGAGTCCGTCGCGGATGTGCCGCTGATGGCGGGCGTAAAGCGTCTGTTCCGGACTCCAGCGTGGCGCATCAACACCGTCGGCATGACGCTGATGACCTTCTCGATGGGCGGCATCGCCTTTTGGATGCCGACGTACCTCATCCGCGAGCAAGGGATGGATGAGGCCACCGGCAACATGATCTTTGGAGGCATCACGGTCGTGGCGGGCTTGCTCGCGACGCTCATCGGCGGGACGTTGGGTGACCGGGCCTTTGCGAGGCGGCAGGGCGGTTACTTCTCGGTCAGCGGAATGGGGTTGCTGCTGGGGGCCCCCTTCGCACTGGCGATGCCGTTGATGCCCAACACCACCGGGGTGTTCGTCTGCGCCTTCTGTGCCGAGTTCCTACTGTTCTTGAACACTGGACCGCTCAACGCGGCGCTGGTCGCCTGCGTGCCTTCCACGCTGCGGGCACGCTCGATGGCGATCAATGTGTTCTTCATTCACCTGCTGGGCGATGCGCTCTCACCCACGCTCATCGGAGTTGTGAGCGAGAACCAAGGGCTGTCGTTCGCCGTCGCGCTGACCAGCATCCCGATCGCGATCGGTGGGTTCGTGCTCCTGCGAGGAGCCCGCAAGGTCGACACCCTGGCGGACGGCATCGGCACCGTCGAGCCCGAGACGGGCTAGGAACACCCCCTAGCCGGTGAGCGCCGAGTTGTGCGGTGCTGCGGTGAGCGATTCACCCTTGCGCGGAAACTTCGCGACCGCACGCTCGGCGAGCGCGGTGATCGTCAGGGACGGGTTCACGCCGGGGTTGGCGGAGATCGAAGCACCGTCCATCACGTACAGGCCCGGATAGCCATGAACCTCATGGTCGGCATCGATGACCCCGGTCTCGATGCTGTCGCCCATGCAACAACCGCCGAGAATATGAGCGGTGGTCGGGATATTGAACAGCGTCTCGGTGAACATCGAGAACGGCATCCCGTTGGCTTCCTTGCTGAACTGCTTGGCGAGCGCGGTGGCTTCGGGAATCGACGCGGTTGGAAGCTCCCCTTCGCCGGGCGCGGTGCCGAGCCCACCGAACCAGTTCCGTTTCAAGCGAAGCGTGCCTTCGGTGCTCCGCATATAGAGCAGGATCGCGGTCTGCTCGGCGAAGCTGCGAATCGTGATCGCCTTGAGGATCTGCAGCGGGTGACGCAAGCAGATCCCGGCCAGTCTCGCGATGCGGATGAAGGGGTTGTCTCCGCCCACGTGCGGCGCGACGAGCAGGCGGAACAGACCCGACCCCTTGGAGTACCGGACGGGCTCGAGGTGCGAAACGGCGTCGGTTTCGTAGATCGAACCGATCGCGATGCCCTCGGACATGTCGACGTCCTTGTTGCGCGACACGATGCCGATGAGGGCTTCGGAGTTGGTGCGCACGCTGTGTCCCAGTCGCTGCGAAAGCTTGGGCAGGCACGTTGCGTCCTCCTTTTGGTCGAGCAACAGGCCCACGCTTCCCAGGACGCCGCCGGCGACGATGACCCGCGCGCCTTCGAACGACACCGAGCTTCGGAACCACCCGCGGCCTTGCTTGGCTTCGAGCCGGTAGCCGCCTCCGTCGCGGGGACGGATCTTGGTCACTTCGGTATCGGCCTGCAGCTCGAGTCCATGCTTGCGGGCGAGGTAGAGATAGTTCTTGTCGAGCGTGTTTTTGGCGTTGTGCCGACACCCGAGCATGCAGCCACCGCATTGAATGCACCCGGTCCGGCTTGGCCCTTCGCCATCGAAGTAGGGGTCCGGGCTGACTTTGCCTGGTTCGTCCCCGAAGTAGATCGCGACGTCGGTGCTGTGGAAAGCGTCGGCGTGGCCGTTGTCGGCCGCCATCTTCTTGAGGATCTTGTCCGGGGGCGTGAGCATCGGCGTCTGGGTGACGCCGAGCATCTGTTTGGCTTGGTCGTAGTGCTCGGCCAGCTCGGTCTTCCAGTCGGCCAGGTGGGCCCAGCTGGGAGCGGCAAAGAACGGGTCCTTGGGGACCGGGTGCGTGCTCGCGTAGCCCAGCGATCCCCCGCCGACGCCCACGCCGGACAGGATGGTCACGTGGCGGAAGAACGACATCTTGAACAGGCCACGAAAGCCCACCAGTGGTGCCCACATGTACCGGCGGAGGTCCCAGTTGGTCTTTGGGAAGTCCTTGGCCTTGAGCTCGCTGCCCTTCTCGAGCATGAGCACGCGGTAGCCCTTCTCGACCAGGCGTAGCGCCGCCGTGCTGCCGCCGAACCCGGATCCGATGATGATGAAGTCGTACGTTTCGTCGGCCATCGTCCCGCGGACGGACCGTATCACGCGGCGACGAGCGCCTCTGCGATGAAGGGAAGGGCGACTCCGGCCGGGACCCGAAGCGTCAGACCGGCGCCGGAGTCGACCGCAAGCTGGCCAAAGGGATTGTCGTCCGGGTTGATGTCGATCATCGGTACGCCGGCGCGCGCGCAGTGGGTGCCGATCTGCATCGGGAGGTTCGTGGAGCCCGATGTTCCGGCGACGATCAACAGGTCGGCGTCGGCCGCCTGGCTGTACGCACTTTGGGACCGAAACAAGGTCTCCTCGTAACACTCGTCGAACCACAGAACATGGGGACGCGCTCGGGCCCCGCAGTCGGGACAGCGCAGGGCGTCGTAGGTCTCGTCCGACAGCGGGGTGTCCCGGTCGATCGAGGGCAGGTCCTCGGGAAGCAAGTACGTCGCGTCCGTGCACCGCGAAGCGCATCGGTACCGGTCGATGTTGCCGTGGATCTCGTAGGGGTCGGCGGACCCGGCTCGCGCGTGCAAGCCATCGACGTTCTGGGTCACGAGCAGGAACCGGGAGCCCAAGGCCTCCTCGATGCGCACGAGGCCTCGGTGCCCCGGGTTCGGCGCCGCGTTCCGACACACGGTGCGGCGGTACAAATACCAACGCCAGACCTCCCGCGGATGCTCGCCGAACGCTTGGAGGGTCGCGAGTTCCTGGGGGTGGTAGTTTCTGGAACCGACCTGCCAGTAGCCCTGAGGGCCGCGAAACGTCGGGATCCCGCTCTCGGCGGAGATACCGGCCCCCGTCAACACGCACAGACGACCACCGCCGGCCGAGAATGCGCCCAGCATCGTTCGCAGCGCCTCTTCGTTCATCCTTCGAGCATACGCTGATAGCCTCCGGGACATGAGCGAGCACCTCAACGCTGCGCAGCTCGAGCAACTCAAAGCCGATTTGCTCGCACATCGCGACCGGCTGTTGGAGCGGGGAGGCGTCGAGATCACGCAAGACGATCAGGCCGAGCCAATGGACAACCCGGAGAAGGTGGCCGGCGAGATGGCGCGCAGTGAGCAGTCTGCGTTGACCGACATGGACCGTCGCCAGCTGGTCGAGGTGCAGTTTGCGCTATCGCGGATGTCCGACGGCTCCTACGGAGAATGCGAAGAGAGCGGCGACCCGATTCCATTTGGGCGCCTGCTCGCGGAGCCAACAACCCGATACACGGTTGAAGCCCAGGAACAGGTTGAGGCCGACGCTTCGCGGGCCAAGGCGATCGAGCGCGATCCCGGCGGGGCGGCGTACTGACCCGGGCCGTGAGTCATGCCGGCCACGCCGCGTGTTGGGCTGGCCGCGGTCAGCTTGGGGGCATCGCCTCGGCGTCGTCGTCCGAGAGGCGCCTGCGAATCTCGAGCACCTCGTCCATCGAGCCGACGAACAGGTCGACGAGTTCACCGTCAAAGTGCTCGTTCCGACCATCGACCAGGAGCTTGAGTGCGCGCTCGAGTGGCCACGCTTTCTTGTACGGGCGCTCGCTCGTGAGCGCGTCGAAGACATCCGCGACGGCGACGATGCGACCCTCGATGGGGATGTCCTCGCCCTTGAGACCGCGCGGGTAACCGGTGCCGTTGTACTTCTCGTGGTGGGTGTGCGCGATCGAAGCCGCGAGCTGAAGCAGCTTGGACTCGGAACCTCCGAGAATGCGGTAGCCGATCTCCGCGTGCTTCTTCATCACCTCGTACTCGTCGGGCGTGAGCCGGCCGGGCTTGAGGAGGATGCTGTCTGGGATTCCGATCTTGCCCACGTCGTGCATGGGACTCGCGGTCCGGATCATCTCCGAGGTGTAGTCGTCGAGCCCGACCTTGCGCGCGAGGAGTCGGGAGTACTCACTCATCCGCTGCAGGTGGGCGGCGGTCTCGTCGTCGCGGAACTCAGCCGCCTTGGTGAGCCGTTCGATCGTTTGAACTTGTGCCGCTTCGAGTTCGCGGCGTGCACGGTCGAGCGCCATCCGGGCTTCGTGCAGCGCTCGGGTCTGGCCATCGACTTCGATCCGCAGGCGCGCGCTCTCTTGGGCCATGCCGGCGCTGTGCCGGTTGTGTGACACGGAGTTCCGAATTCGTGCCCGCAGTTCCGCTTCATCGAACGGCTTGGCGAGAAAGTCATCGGCACCGGCCTCGCGAGCCTCGCGACGGACCGAGCGCTCGGAGGCGCCGCTGAGAAAGACGACGGGGGTGTGCGCGTGACGGCCCGTGGAACGTATGCGTTTACACACTTCAATGCCGGTCATGTCCGGCATCCGCATGTCGAGCAGGACCGTGTCGACGTCGTTGTGGGCGAGGGTCTCGAGGGCTTCGCTCCCGCCGTTCGCTTCGAGGACGTCGTAGCCCTCGGCGCTCAGCACCTTGCGAATGACGCGACGAATCTGAACCTCATCATCAACGACAAGGATGCGTCCCCGGACGGGTGCGGCTAGGGAATGCTCCTGCACAGGACGACTATCGTATCGTTTTCAGTTCGCTCGCGGCAAAGGCAACGCAAGGAGACTGGTAGCATGTGGCCCCTGATGTACGTCCGCCTCCGCAAAGCGGCCCCAGCGGTTGTCGCAGTTCTGGTCTGCGGGTTGGGCTGCTGGTCCGAACCACCCGCTCGGGCACCGTCCACGCCCAAACCAGCCGCTGTGCCCCGAACGTCCGATGTACCGGCAGCGGGTACTCCAGCGCCTGTCGCCACACATGAAACCCCAAGCAGGCCCGGGCTCGACCGGCCAACCCGCGTCCCGG